>NZ_JAQYWW010000867.1:0-354 GCF_036322525.1 Streptomyces sp. BE20
GTGTTTTTTTTTTTTTTTTTTTTTGGTTTGGTGTTTTGTTTTGTGGTGTGGGTGTGTGTTTTGTTGGCGGGGGGCGCTTTGTGTGTGTGGGGTTGTGGGGGGGGGGGGGGGGGTGGGTGTGGGGGGGGGGGGGGGGGGGGGGTGGGGGTGGTGGTTTGTGGTTTGGGTTTTGTTATTGTATATTTGTTTGGGTTTGTGTTTGGGGGGGGGGGCGCCCCCCCACCACCAAAAAAACCCCCCCCCCCCCCCCCCCCCAAAACCCCCACCCACAAAACAACAAAAAACACAAAACCCAACACAACAAACAAACCCACCCCCCCCCCACCCAACACCACCCCCCCACCCCCCCCCACA
>NZ_JAQYWW010000868.1:0-408 GCF_036322525.1 Streptomyces sp. BE20
CCTGTTGCGGCCCCGCCGTCCGGGCGGGGGCGGTGGGGGCGGCCCCCCGGCCCGCGCGCGGGGGGGGGGGCGGGGGCGCGGGGGCGGGCGGGGGGGGGGGGGGGGGGGGGGGGGGGGGGTCCGGCGCGCGCGGGCGCTTGGGTGTGGCCTCGGGGCGGGCGGGGGGGTGGGGGGGCGGGGGGGGGGGGGGGCGGGGGCCGCCCCCCGCGGCGCCGGCGCGCGCGCGCGGCCGCCCGGCCCCGCGGGGGTCACCGCGCCGCCCCCCCCCTTGCAACCACACCAACCCCAAACACACCCCACCCCCCCACCCCCCCCCCCCCCGCCGCCATAGTTCATGCCGGGGCGCCCTCCTAGATCTACACCGCCCCCTCGGGCAACGTCTACGCCAACGAGGGCAACCACTGGGAC
>NZ_JAQYWW010000869.1:0-394 GCF_036322525.1 Streptomyces sp. BE20
GACGATGGCCGCGGCACCGGCGACGGACAGTTCCCTGGGCGGGGCGAGCCGGACCGGGCCGGTGGCCCGCAGTACGGCCATCGCCGCCCGCGCGGCCACCACCTCGGGAACCGCGCGGCCGCCCTCGGGGGCGGTGGGGATGTTGGGGATGCGGTCAACGCCATGTTGAGAGCGGCGCGCCATTGTGAGGCGCGGGTGCGAAGGGAGGCCTGGTCGACGAGGTCGTCGGCGTCGCGGCCCAGGGGCGAGCCGGATCCGACGGCGACTGCTCCTGCTGTGAGGTAGGCGAGGGCGGCGGTGGCGTCGATGCCGCCGACGGGCACGAACGGCACGTCCGGGAACGGGGCGCGTAGCGCGTTCAGGTAGGCGGGGCCGCCGAACAGGGCGGGGAAGA
>NZ_JAQYWW010000870.1:0-408 GCF_036322525.1 Streptomyces sp. BE20
CAGCGATTGGGACGAAGTCGTAACAAGGTAGCCGTACCGGAAGGTGCGGCTGGATCACCTCCTTTCTAAGGAGCACATGGCCGCTTGCAGGCGAATGTTCTGCACGGTCGCTCATGGGTGGAACGTTGACTATTCGGCACGCTAGGTAAGGCCTGTTAGTACTGCTTCGGCGTGGAACACAGTGCATTGTCTGGCGTGTCGGGCACGTTGTTGGGTCCTGAGGGAACGGCCGTTATGGTCTGTTTCTTCAGTACTGCCGGTCTCATGTGAGGCGGTCCTTTGGGGTCGTTGAGTGTGGGTGTCTGGTCGTTGTTTGAGAACTGCACAGTGGACGCGAGCATCTGTGGCCAAGTTTTTAAGGGCGCACGGTGGATGCCTTGGCACCAGGAACCGATGAAGGACGTGGGA
>NZ_JAQYWW010000872.1:0-761 GCF_036322525.1 Streptomyces sp. BE20
CCGCAACCGCCGTCCGCACCGGCCGGGCGGCCGCCCGCGCCACCGGCCTCAACAAGGTCTACGGGGAGGGCGAGACCCGCGTCGTCGCCCTCGACAACGTCAGCGTCACCTTCCCGCAGGGCGAGTTCACCGCCATCATGGGCCCCTCCGGCTCCGGCAAGTCCACCCTCATGCACTGCATGGCCGGCCTCGACACCGTCTCCTCCGGCTCCTCCACCATCGGCGACACCGAACTCGTCGGCCTCAAGGACAAGCAGCTCACCCAGCTGCGCCGCGACCACATCGGCTTCGTCTTCCAGGCGTTCAACCTCCTCCCCACCCTGACCGCCCTGGAGAACATCACCCTCCCGATGGACATCGCCGGCCGCAAGGCCGACAAGCAGTGGCTGGACCGCGTCGTGGACACCGTCGGCCTCTCCGGCCGCCTCTCCCACCGCCCCAGCCAGCTCTCCGGCGGCCAGCAGCAGCGCGTCGCCTGCGCCCGCGCCCTCGCCTCCAAGCCCGACATCGTCTTCGCCGACGAACCCACCGGCAACCTCGACTCCCGCTCCGGCGCCGAGATCCTCTCCTTCCTGCGCAACTCCGTCCGCGAACTCGGCCAGACCGTCGTCATGGTCACCCACGACCCCGTCGCCGCCGCCTACGCCGACCGCGTCGTCTTCCTCGCCGACGGCCGCATCGTCGACGAACTCCACCAGCCCACCGCCGACACCGTCCTGGACCGCATGCGCCGCTTCGACGCCAAGGGCCGCACCAGCTGA
>NZ_JAQYWW010000873.1:0-375 GCF_036322525.1 Streptomyces sp. BE20
GGGGGCGGCGCCCAAAAAAAAACAACTACACCAAAAAAACACACCCACCCACCCCACCCAACAACACAAGACAAAACAACACCCAAAACCCAACACCAACCAAAAAATGCAAACAAAACACATAACACCAAATTCCCCCACTAACCCCAGGGCCACCCCTAAAACAAAAATATTAACCAAACCCTGAAACAAGAGAAAAAAAAACAACAACACACACCCCAAAAACATCTTCTCATCCCCAACCAAACCAAAAAGATAAAAAAACAGATCCCCCCCCACCCGAAAACCCCCCCCCCGCACCCCCACTAAAACAAAAAAAACAGCAACAAAAAAACCCCACGCCCACAACAACCCCCACAAAAAAAAAAAAAACAA
>NZ_JAQYWW010000874.1:0-364 GCF_036322525.1 Streptomyces sp. BE20
CTCCCACCGGCCCCAGTCGCACGCTCCCCCTCGCCCTCCCCCGCCACCCCACCCCCGGCTAGCGCCGCGCCCCCCGGCACCCCCCCCCCGCCCACCCCCCCCCCCCACCCCCCCCCCCCACCCCACCCCCCCCCCCCCCCCCCCCCCCCCCCCACACCCCAACCCCCCACCCCCCCCCCACAAAAACCCCCAACACAAACCACAACACCAACCACAACAACACACACACACCAAAAAAAACAAAAAAACAAAAAAAAAAAACACAAAAAAAAACACAACAACACCCCCCAAAAAACCCAACCACCAAAAACCACAAAAACAACAACAAAACCCCCCCCAAACAAACCCCCCCCCCCCCCCCCCA
>NZ_JAQYWW010000875.1:0-325 GCF_036322525.1 Streptomyces sp. BE20
GGGGGGGGTGGGGCGGGCGGGGGGGGGCGCGGCGGCCGGCACGTCGTAGGCGGGGCCCGCCGCTTGGGTGGGGCGGCTCTGGGGGGGTGGGGGGGGGGGGCGGGGGGGGGGGGGGCCCGGGCGGCCCCGCCCCCCCCCCCCCCCCCCCCAAACACCAAAAAAAACACACCACCCACCACCCCACCCCCAAACCCCCCAACAAACCCACAAAAAAAAAACCACACACAAAAAACAAAAAAACAAAAAAAAAAAAAAAAAAAAAAAAAAAACAAAAAAAAAAACAAAAAAAAAAAACAAAAAAAAAAAAAAAAAACAAAAAAAACAC
>NZ_JAQYWW010000876.1:0-393 GCF_036322525.1 Streptomyces sp. BE20
GATCGTCGTCGCCGGCGGCTTCGGTGCCGTCGCGTGAGAGCTCGTCGGGCCCCGCAACATGAAAAACCCCGGGGGCTCGGGGGGCGGCGTGGGGTGCGGGGCGGGCGGCCGGGGCGGCGGCGGCGGGGGGGGGGGGGGGGGGCGGGGCGCGCGGCGCGCGCGCGCAGCCCCCCGCCCCCCGCGCCCCCGCGCCCCCCCCACCCACCCACCCCCCCCCCCCCCCCCCCCCACACCCCCCCCCCCCCCCACCCACCCACCCCCCCCCCCCCCCCCCCCCCCCACCCCCCCACCCCCCACACCCACCCAAAACAAAAAAAACAAAACCCAAACAACACCACCACCCCCCCACAACCACCCCCAACCACCCCCCCACAAACCCCCACCCCACACACA
>NZ_JAQYWW010000877.1:0-358 GCF_036322525.1 Streptomyces sp. BE20
CCAGCTGGACGCGCTGGCCGAGCACCGGCTGTCGCTGCTGCTCGGCCGGACGGCCGGGCCGTACGGAGGCGCGGGCGCCGCGACCGGTGGGCAGCTGCCCGGCGGCGAGCCGCTGCCCGCGGTGGGGCTGCCCACCCTGGCCCCCGGCAGCGCGCGCTCCCCGCAGGACCTGTCGCGGCGGGTCGCCGACGGCCCCGACGCCGTGGGCGCCCTGCCCACCGCCCGCTGCTCGCCGCTCTACTCGCGGTCCGCCGTCGAACTGCGCAACCGGCCGGTCACCGCGTGGGGCCTGGACGTGGCGGTCACCACCGACTACGACCACCCGACCGCCACCGCGCTGGCCGAGCACCTGCTGTCG
>NZ_JAQYWW010000878.1:0-412 GCF_036322525.1 Streptomyces sp. BE20
GGGGCCACCCCCACACACAATACCAACCCAAAAACAACAAAAAAAAACAAATGTCCACCCCCCCCACCACAAAAAAAAAAAAAAAACAACAAAAAAAAAAAAAAAAAAACAAACAAAACCACGATCTTATAAAAAAACAAAAACAACCACCAAAAAAACAAAAACAAACAAACAACCGCAAAAAAAAAAAACAACACACCCCCCAAAAAAAAAAAAAAAAAAAAACAAACAACAAAAAAAAAAAAAAAACAAAAAACAAAACAAACCCCAAACCCACACAAAAAAAAAAAACCCCCAAACACAAAACACCCCCCCAACCCCAAACACCCACAAACCCCCAACCCAAAAACAAAAAAAAAACAAACAACAAAAAAAAAAACACAAAAAAAAAATACAAACCCCCAAAAAACAA
>NZ_JAQYWW010000879.1:0-330 GCF_036322525.1 Streptomyces sp. BE20
CCCGGCTGCTGGAGGTGATCTACCTGGTGGCCCGGCAACGCGACCCCCGGAGGCCTCCACATCACCCCCCGGGCGGTAGCAATCGCCTGCAAGCGCGCCACGTGGCTCGGGGCGTTCGCCACATCCCGCCGGACCAGATGAACGCCGCCCTGGTGCTGACGCTGGACTTCGCGAAGCTGCAGCAGACCGACAGCCGCTCGCTCGCCCTGGACACACTGAACAGCGGCATCGCCTGGGCAAGATACGGCGTGCTGGTCTACAACGCAGCCATCTCGCCGATCGTCGCGACCGGCTTGGCGGCCGGCCTGGTCGGCCTCTTCGGGCAGCTGA
>NZ_JAQYWW010000880.1:0-239 GCF_036322525.1 Streptomyces sp. BE20
CTCCATCGGCGCCCTGCCCCTGACCGTCGCCCGCGACGCCGGCTGCCAAGTCGCCTACCTTCCAGGCCTCGCCATGCGACGAATCACCGACCTCTACCCCGGCGAGGCGAAGACCGACGCCAAGGACGCCGCCGTGATCGCGGACGCGGCCCGCACCATGCCCCACACCCTGCGCACGCTGGAACTCACCGACAAGATCACCGCCGAGTTCACCGTCCTGACCGGGTTCGACCAGGACC
>NZ_JAQYWW010000881.1:0-538 GCF_036322525.1 Streptomyces sp. BE20
ATGTTTTTCGCGGTCCTGCAAGAGGGCCGCTGGCCTCCGGGCCCCGGCATGACTGTGTCCCCCTGTCGAAGAGATGACCTGGGGGGTGGTGTCACCGGGCCCGGAGGTGTCGTCGGAGACGCTGATGAGAGGTCCGGCCACCGCCCGGTCCGGCGCAATGCCGGACGGCCCGCGGGCGGCAGGTCTGCATAACGTGGATGCGCGCGTACGACACCACCGCCGAGGCCGGCCCGTCCGACTCCCCTGGAAGGGTGCGATGTTCGACACCGAAGACGTGGGCGTGTTCCTCGGCCTGGACGTCGGCAAGACCGCTCACCACGGCCACGGCCTGACCCCCGCAGGCAAGAAGGTCTTCGACAAACCGCTGCCCAACAGCGAGCCGAAACTGCGGGCCGTCTTCGAGAAACTGACCGCGAAATTCGGCACCGTCCTGGTGATCGTGGACCAACCCGCCTCCATCGGCGCCCTGCCCCTGACCGTCGCCCGCGACGCCGGCTGCCAAGTCGCCTACCTTCCAGGCCTCGCCATGCGACGAATC
>NZ_JAQYWW010000882.1:0-310 GCF_036322525.1 Streptomyces sp. BE20
GGCCCGGGCCGCCGCCCTTTAAGGAAACCCCAAAACCGCCTAAAACCCCCCCAATACCACCAAAACCCCGCACCCCCCCAAAATAAATTAAAAAACGCCCAAACACAATCCCGCCAACCAAACCCAAAAAAAACCCCCCAACCCCCCCCACCCCCCCCCCCCCCCCCCCCCGCGCCCCACCCCCCCCCCACCCCCCCACCCCCCCCCCCCCGCCCCCCCCCACCCCCCCCCCCACCCCCCCCCCCCCCCCAACAACGCCAACCACCCCCCCCCCCACCCAACAACACCCCAACACCCACACCCAAAACAC
>NZ_JAQYWW010000883.1:0-387 GCF_036322525.1 Streptomyces sp. BE20
CCACCCGCAGGTGCGACACGAGCGAGCTGGCCTAGACCGGCACCGTCTCCACCCGCCGGAGGACCCTGCTCGCAGTCCGGACCGCGGAGGTCGTCACCGAGACCGAGGTCCTGCGGCTGGCCGGTGCGCTGGAGCACGCCTCCGAGCACCCCGTCGCGGGGGGCCTCGCCGCGGCCGCCGCCGAGCAGGTGGGCCCCCGGCCCGCCCGCGCGGACGTGCGGTCCCCGCCCGGACACGGCGGGCGGGGCGGAGGGCGGAAGCACGGCAAGCAGCCACCACACCCCAACCACACACCAGCACCCACCCCCCAAAACCTCCAACAAAACCCCAACCACCAAACACACACAACAAACACCCACCACACACAACAAACACAAAAACAAACAA
>NZ_JAQYWW010000884.1:0-4189 GCF_036322525.1 Streptomyces sp. BE20
ACGCCTGCTCCACGCCGTACTCGTCCAGCTCCGACAGAAGGCCGTCCACGCCCTCCCGGTCGGTGGTGTGATCGTCCGAGAAACGACGGTCACCCGTCGCGTCCGGCACGTGCTTCACACAGACAACGATCCTCAAGCTCACGGCCTGTCTCCTGTACTGGTCTCGTCCGGCGGCTGCGGCTGTGCAAGCGGGCGCGCACACGGTACGCACCCGCTCCGGGCAGCGTGTTCCCGTGCCGGTCCGGAACTCCGTCGCAGCATACTCGCCAGTAGCACAACGGTCACTACTGGCCAGTAGCTTACGGCGGGAGGCCCCGGCCGAGCGTCCCGCAACCCCTCCGACCAGCCCGGAGAGGATCCCCGGCCCGGACGGCGGCCACAGGACGGCTGCACTGCCGTCAGGGCCATCCTGCCCCAGCCCGACCCGTGCTCCACCCCACGGGGCGGTCCTTCGGCCTCCGGATTCACCACCCGGAACGACCCGCGCCCTCCGAACCGGGAGCGGAAGCAGCCTCAGACCGCCTCACCCAGGGCGGCGATCACGTCCACCTTCCGCGGCTGCCCGGCCGCCCGGCGCACCACCCGACCGCCCGCGTCCAGCACCAGAACGGTCGGCGTCCGCAGGATGTCCAGCCGGCGGACCAGCTCCAGCCGCTCCTCGGCGTCCAACTCGACGTGCGCCACCCCCTCGACCATCCCGGTCACCTCGGTCAGCACCCTGCGCGTGGCCCGGCAGGGCTGGCAGAACGCGCTGGAGAACTGCACCAGGGTCGCCCGCTCGCCGAGCGGCACCCCCAGCTCGGCCGCCGACAGCCGCACCGCCCCGTCCTTCACCCGCACCCGCAACCTCCCGTCACGCTTGGCCCGCAGCAGCCCGAACGCGCTCGCCACCACGAGGACGACAACGCACACCACCAACCCGGTCATCCCCCCAGTCTGCCCCCGCCCGCCCGGGCTCCGGGAACGGGCCCCGCAAACCGGTCGACCCGCGGCCCACGGCGCGCGTACGATCGCCGGGTGGACTCCGACCGCCCCGCACAGCCGCTGCTGACCGCCCGCCGGGTGGTCGACCTGTGCCGGGCCACGGCCTCGCGCTGTCGCTGACGCGCCCCGCCGTCACCCGTCGCCCCTCCCTCGGAGCCCCCGTGCAGATCGATCCCCGCGGCCCGCGCTTCGCCGCCGCGCTCACCACCGTCGTCCTGATAGCCGTCCTGCTCACCGGCAGCGGACTCCTGCTGGTCGCCCAGGCCCTCGTCTTCGCCCTCGGCGCCGTCGCCGGGCTGCGCCACTCGCCCTACGGCTGGCTCTACCGCACGCTGGTCCGGCCCCGGCTCGCGCCGCCGACCGAGACCGAGGACGAGCGCCCGCCGCGGTTCGCCCAGGGCGTCGGCCTGGTCTTCGCCGTCGTCGGCGCGCTCGGCTTCCTCACCGGGGTCGACTGGCTCGGCCTGCTCGCGACCGGGTTCGCACTCGCCGCCGCCTTCCTCAACGCCGCCTTCGGCTACTGCCTGGGCTGCGAGATGTACCTGCTGGTCCGCCGCGCCCAGGGCCGGGTGGACATCGCCGCCTGAGCACCCCGCCACCGGCCCGAGCCGGCCGCCCGACGGTCCGGCCGGGAAAAGTTCCCGGCCGGACTCATCACGCACATCACACCTTCACATTCCGCCTGGCGGTACGCCTCAGGTGACAGCGGGCACCCCTTCGGGGGATCATCTCCGTGTATCACCCGTGGCCGCCGCGGCGTGCCGCGCCACCGGTCGGCCCCCACGTACGGCTCGGGTACCCGCCGTACCGGGCCGCGAGGCCCGTCGAAGTCAGGACTGACCGTGGCAGAGTTCGTGTACCCGCCGGTGATCGGCGCCGCACTGACCGTCTTCCGCGCGCTCGACGTGCGCATCAGGATCGTCGGCGCCGAGCACATCCCCGCCAAGGGCGGAGCAGTCCTGGTGAGCAATCACATCAGTTACCTGGACTTCCTCTTCGCCGGCCTCGGCGCCTACCGCGGCGGACGGCGCAAGACCCGCTTCATGGCCAAGGACGACGTCTTCAAGCACGGCGTCTCCGGCCCGCTGATGCGCGGCATGAAGCACATCCCGGTCGACCGCACCGACGGCCAGCCCGCGTACGAGGCCGCCGTCCGGGCCCTGCGGGCCGGCGAGATGGTCGGCGTGTTCCCCGAGGCCACCATCAGCCGCTCCTTCATGCTGAAGAAGTTCAAGACCGGTGCCGCCCGTATGGCCGCCGACTCCGGCGCGCCGCTGCTGCCCGTCGTCCTCTGGGGCACCCAGCAGCTCTGGACCAAGGGCCGCCCGAAGACCCTCACCAAGCGGCACGTCCCGGTGACCATCATGATCGGCGAGCCGATCGAGCTGGCCCCCACCGACAAGCCCGTCATGGTCACCCGACGGCTCCGCGCCGCGATGTCCGAGATGCTCGACCAGGCCCAGCGCGAGTACCCCGGCAAGCCGTCCGGCCCCGACGACACCTGGTGGCTGCCCGCCCAGCTGGGCGGCACCGCCCCCACCCTGGAGGTCGCCGAGGCCGAGGACGAGGCGGAGGCCACCGCCAAGGCCGAACGCCGGACCGCCCGCGACTGACGCCGTCCCGCGTCCGCCGCCCGCACCTCACGCCGCGCCTCACGTCCCGCCACGCAGCTACTCCGAGTGTCCGAACGGACGCACAGCGTCGCGTGTCGCCCCCTTTTCGCCGCGTCCGATCTGACAAAGTGACAGCTCCCTCGAAGCTCGCCGGGACTCACCCGGCGGATCGGAGACGGAGATGAGACGCGAATGACCGGCACACGGCTCGCACGGACCACCCCCGCCACGGCCCGCACCCGCACTCGCGCCGGTGCGGGCCTGTTGCTGGCAGGAGCCCTGCTCACCGGTTGCGGCGCACAGCCCGGCGACATCCCGCTCAGCGAGATCCGCGCCGAATCGCCGTCCCCCACCCCCACGCCTACGCCCGAGCCGGCCGCTGCCGCCCCCGGTGTCGTCGGCGCCGCTGCCGCGACCCCGCCCTCCGCCCGCAACGGCCTGATCGCCAGCCGGGTCACGCTCGGCACGGACCGGGAAACCGGCGCCATCCTCTCCACCGGACCCGACGGCACCGGCGAGCGTCCGCTCACCCAGCCGCCGGACGGCGCCCGCGACGACAATCCCTCGTGGTCCCCCGACGGCGTCGCGCTCGCCTTCGACCGCACCGGCGACGCCGCCTCCGCCGCCCGGATCTGGCTCACCACGGCCTCCGGAGAGAACGCCCACCAGGTCGGTCCGCTCTGCAGCGTGGGAGCTCCCGACTGCATCAACGAGGCGGAGAGTCACCCCGCGTTCTCCCCGGACGGCGGGCGGCTCGCCTTCAACCGCACCTGGGGATCCGGCGACCCCGAGACCGGTCGGATCCAGTACTCCGACCTGTACCTGATGACCCCGGACGGCACCGACGTCCAGCGTCTGACCTTCCTCACCAACGACAAGCCCTACTCCGGCGAGGTGACGAGTCCCAGCTGGTCGCCCGACGGAAAGCAGCTGGTCTTCGAGTACCGCACCAGCGCCACCGGGCTCCCCGCCGACGGCCGCGCGTTGTTCTCCGTCGCCGCAGACGGCACCGGCCTTCGCCAGCTCACCCCCTGGGAGCTGCGGGCCGGAGGCCGTGCCGGATGGTCCCCCGACGGCACCCGGATCGTCTTCACCACCTTCCCCGCCGGCCCCGACCTCACCCCGGGGGGCGGGATCTACGCCATGCACGCCGACGGCAGCGCGATCGAGGCCCTGACGCCCGGCCCGTCCGACGTCTCCTACGGCCCCGCGGCCTACGCCCCCGACGGCGGATCCATCGTCTTCGCCCGCGCCGCCGGCACCGGGACCTCCTCCGACCTCTACGTCATGCAGCCCGACGGGGGTAGCCCGACCCGGCTCACCGACACCCCCGACCGCTCGGAGAGCCGACCGAGCTGGGGCACCGCACCGCCCCAGGGCTGACCTCCCGGACCGGTGCGACGTGGCACGGACCGTGAACACCGCCGCCCCGGCATCACCGGAATTCTCCGGAATTCCCCGGAAACGCAAAGAACCCCCGTCCGTATCCCGGACGGGGGTTCTTCACAATGATTGTTCGGCGGCGTCCTACTCTCCCACAGGGTCCCCCCTGCAGTACCATCGGCGCTGTGAGGCTTAGCTTCCGGGTTCGG
>NZ_JAQYWW010000885.1:0-462 GCF_036322525.1 Streptomyces sp. BE20
AGTACACCTCGCGCGTGGGCGACCCCTTGATGCCCAGCTTCCGCTCCGGCGCACCGAACGACACGCCCGCGTCGCCCTTCTCCACCACGAACGCCGAGATGCCCTTCGACCGCGCCTCGGGGTCGGCGTGGGGCTTGTAGTGGCGGTGTGGTACCCCGGGTTGTTGTTGGTGCGGGGGTGGTTGTTGGGGGTGTGCCCGTGTTATCGGGCCGGCGGCTGTGCTGTGGGGTGTTGCTTTACTTTCGCGCATTCGGGGCCCCCCCCCGCCCCCCCCCCCCCCCCCCCCCACCCTCCACAAACCCACCCCCCCAAAACCAACCCCACACCACCGCCCACCCCCCCCCCCCCCCCCCCCCCCCCCCCACCCAACCCTCGCCCAAAACGCCCCCCCCCCGACAACACAACACCCACCACACCCCCCCCACGAAAAACAAACACCACAACAAAAAAAAAAAACAACAC
>NZ_JAQYWW010000886.1:0-314 GCF_036322525.1 Streptomyces sp. BE20
GATCGGGTGCGCATTGCGGTTTTGGTCCTGCTCTTTCTTGGTCTGTTTGGCGCCCTGCGCGGCGGGGAAGGCCACGGGGTTGCCGCGTTTGGTGCCGCCCTGGCCACCCGGGTGGGGGGGGTCATTTATCTGGGCGCGACGGGTCACCGGGGCCAGGGGCAGACCGCGGGCGTTGCCCTTCGGGGTGGTGGACTGGGTCTTAAATCGCGTACCTGTGGAGTGTGCTGATTATGCTGGTTGGTTTATGGTCAGGTTGTTTGACGTTTCGTTTTTCTTTGGGGATCTCCCGGTTGGGGGGATGGAATCCTTTGGCC
>NZ_JAQYWW010000887.1:0-613 GCF_036322525.1 Streptomyces sp. BE20
CGGAGGCGGGCGAGGAGGGCGTGTTCGACGAGGGTGATGAGGGCGCTCTTGGCGCTGTCCCGGCGTCGGGCGTCGAGGGTGACGACGGGGGTGTCGGGGCCGAGTTGGAGTGCTTCGCGGACCTCGTCGGAGGTGTGGGGCTGGTGTCCGTCGAAGCCGTTGAGGGCGACGACGAAGGGGAGTCCGCTGTTCTCGAAGTAGTCGAGGGCGGGGAAGCAGTCGGCGAGGCGTCGGGTGTCGACGAGGACGACGGCTCCGATGGCGCCGCGGACGAGGTCGTCCCACATGAACCAGAAGCGGTCCTGTCCGGGGGTGCCGAACAGGTAGAGGATGAGGTCCTCGTCGAGGGTGATGCGGCCGAAGTCCATGGCGACGGTGGTGGTCGTCTTGCCGGAGACGTGGCTGAGGTCGTCGATGCCGGCGGACGCGGAGGTCATGACGGCTTCGGTGCGCAGGGGGTTGATCTCGGAGACGGCGCCGACGAGCGTGGTCTTGCCGACACCGAAGCCGCCGGCGACGACGATCTTCGCGGAGGTGGTGGCGCGGGTGGGGGCGGCCGCGTTAGAGCTTGCGAAGTCCACTGAGGACCCTTTCGAGCAGCGTGACGTCGGGC
>NZ_JAQYWW010000889.1:0-302 GCF_036322525.1 Streptomyces sp. BE20
CCCCCCCCCCCCCCACCGCTCGCCTCACCCGCCGCGGCGCGCCCCCCCCCCCCCCCCCGCGGGCGCGGGGGGGGGGGGGGCGCGGGCCCCCCCCCCACCCCCCCGCCCCCCCCCCCCCGCCCCACCCCTCCCCCCCCCCCAACCCCCCCCCCCACCCCGCCCCACCACACCCCCCCCACCCCCCCCCGCGCCCCCGCCGCGCCCGCCGCGCCCGGCCCGGCCCCCGGGCGCCCCCCCCGCGCCGCCGGGGGCCGGCGCCCCACCACAGAACCCCGCGGGCCCCCCCCCCCCACGTCCGGACC
>NZ_JAQYWW010000890.1:0-338 GCF_036322525.1 Streptomyces sp. BE20
GGCCCGCGCGTAGAGCGTCACCGCGACGGCGGGGTGGAGCGTGTTGGCGCGGGGCGGGGTGAGGGGGGGGAGGGGGAGCACCGGGCGGAGCGGTCGGTGCTGCGGCGGGGGGGGGGGGGGGGGGGTGTGGGGTGGGGGTGGGGGGTTTGTTGGTACACTCTCTTACCCCCCGGCCGCCGCCCCCCCGCCCCCCCCCAACAGAACCCAAAAACAAAAACCACAACCCCCACCCACCCCCCCCCCCCCCCCCCCCGCGCCGACCCACCCCCCACACCAAACCACACCACCCACCACCCACCCACCCACCCCACAAACCACAACACACCCCCCCACAACAA
>NZ_JAQYWW010000891.1:0-353 GCF_036322525.1 Streptomyces sp. BE20
CACTGGACGGCTTCTACGAGCGCCTGGCGGTGGCCGGGTGGGAGATCGGGCCCGCCGTCCGGTGCGGACGGGTCGCAGGGCGCGGGGGGGAGGGTTGGTGGCGCGTCGTCGCCCGGCAGGAGGACCTCACCGTGTCCGCCGGGCGGTTCGGCCTGCACCCGGCGCTGCTGGACGCGGCGCTGCAGTCCGCCAACCTGGGCGCGGCCCCGGTGGCCCGCCCGGGCGACGTCCTGCTGCCGTACGCCAGGAACCACGAGGGCCAGTTCGCGTCGGGGGCCACCCCGCAGCCGGTGCACCCCCCCCGGGTGGGCCCCGACAGCCTGTCCATCGCGCTCACCCACCCGGTCGGCCGA
>NZ_JAQYWW010000892.1:0-391 GCF_036322525.1 Streptomyces sp. BE20
CGCGGGCGACGCGGCCGTCGCCGTCGAGGCGATCAACCAGGCCGACGCGGAGCTGTGGAAGGTGGCCGGCGTGCTGCACCTCTACCAGCGCCCCCAGCAGTACGGCTCCCGCGTCGACCTCTCCAACATCGGCGCCCAGGGCCTCTCGGACATCGTCTGGGAGCACGTCGGCTTCCGGAAGTGACGCCCGGGCGCGCCCTCCGGTGGCGCGTCCCGCACGCGCGGGGCCCCGGAGTCCGCGCGACTCCGGGGCCCATCGGCGGCCGTGCTCAGCCCGCGCCGATCACGTCCCGCACCTCCGCGAAGTGGCAGGCCGACTCGTGCGCGGCCGGCCCCTCCAGGGTCGACGGCACCGCCAGCAGCGGGATCTCGGTGGAGCAGCGCTCCTCCG
>NZ_JAQYWW010000894.1:0-325 GCF_036322525.1 Streptomyces sp. BE20
GGGGGGGGCCCCCCCCCCCCCCCCCCCCCCCCCCCCCGGCGCCAAAACAACCGCGACCCGCCCCAACACCCAACAAAAAAAAAAATACCCCCCCCCCCCACCCCCCCCCCACCCCCCACCCCCCAACCCCCCAACCAACACACCCCCCACAACCCCCCCCCCCCCACACACACCCCCACCAAAAACAAAAAAAAAAAAAACCCCCCCCCCACCACCCCCCCACCCACACACCCACCCAACCCAAACCCCCCAACACCAAACCCCACCCACCCCACCCAAACAACCAACACAAACACCAAAAACAAAACCCCAACCCCACCAACAA
>NZ_JAQYWW010000895.1:0-310 GCF_036322525.1 Streptomyces sp. BE20
GGGGGGCGGGGGCGGGGGGGGGCGCGGCCGGCGGTTGTGGGTGGGGACTCGCCGGGGCGGCGGCGCACCCCCCCACCCAAAAAAACCCCGCACAACCCGACCACAAAACGCCAAAAACAACCGGCCCAAAAACAACCCAAACCCGTACCCAACAGCCAGCCCCCGCCCAACAAAAAAAAACCACAACAAAAACAACAAAACCAAAAAACAAAAAACCCGACGAACCCAACAACCTAAACACCACCCCGCGCCGAATTCAGTCCCCATAAAAACCCAAGGCAACAAAAAAAAACACAGCCAACTCCAACAC
>NZ_JAQYWW010000896.1:0-317 GCF_036322525.1 Streptomyces sp. BE20
ACCGGGATCCCGGTCGCCGAGGTGGACGCGCTCCGGCTCCGGCCCGTGACGGCCGGTCAGCTGGCTCGTGGTGCGGCGGACCGTGTGCTGTTCGGGGTGGAGTGGGCCGCGCAGGAGGGGGCGGGGGTGGTGCGGGGTGCGTTGTTGCGTCTGGGTGACGAGCTGCCGGTGCCGGGGCCGGTGCTGTTGGTGGATGCGTCGGGGGCGGGTGCGGCCGGGGATCGGGCTGCCGCGCTGTTGGTGCTGCTTCAGGCGTGGCTGTCGGATGCCGGGTGGTCGGATTCGCGTCTGGTGGTACGGACGTTGGGTGCGGCGGG
>NZ_JAQYWW010000897.1:0-374 GCF_036322525.1 Streptomyces sp. BE20
AACTGCTCGCCACCTGCGAACGCGACGGCGTACGGGCACGGGCGATTCCCGTTGACTACGCCTCGCACTCCCCGCACATCGAGCGACTGCGCGACCGGCTGCTCGACGTCCTGGCCGGGATCAGCCCGCTGGCACCGCGCATACCGATGTTCTCCACCGTCTCCGGCTACTGGGTCACCCCCCCGCCCGACCCCGCCTACCGGTACACCAACCTGGGCCACCCCGTCCTCCTCGCCCCGGCCCTCCAGACCCTCCCCGAAACCGGCCACACCCACTTCGTCGAGACCAGCCCCCACCCCGTCCTGGTCCCAACCATCGAGGAGACCCTCGACACCGCCGTCACCCTCCCCACCCTGCGCCGCGACGAAGGCGAC
>NZ_JAQYWW010000898.1:0-1311 GCF_036322525.1 Streptomyces sp. BE20
GCCGCCCTCGTGGCGGAGGTAGGCGAGGCCGCCGAGGGTGTCCATGTAGACGCCTTCGAGCACCCCACCGGCGGGGACACGGCACCCGAAGTCACGGACCACCTCCCCGACGACGGGGGTGTACACGGGCATGCGGGGGCAACTGGGCATGGGGGCTCCATTGGTCGCACAGGGTCCCGGATCTCTCACGGGGTGTAGCCATCGTGGCCCGCCGACCCCTACTATCGGAAGCCATTCCCACTTGACAGATTTCTCCATGGGATTCAGGGATCGAAGAGGTCTGATTGTGCGTGAGGCGGAGCTCAACCCATCGACATCTCCACTGGCGGCCTTCGGTGTCCAACTCCGCAGGTCAAGGAAAGCGATCGGGCTGAACCAGATCCAACTGGGACAGCGGACGGGGCTGAGTGACAGCCAGATCTCGAACCTCGAACGAGGGACACGCAATCCCACACTTGACTGGGTACAGAGCGCCGACAAGGTACTGATGACCGGTGGGACTCTGGAACTCATGTACTGGAGCCTGAACGGATCCTCACTGCTGGAGGGCTTCCCGGAGTACGCGGCGTACGAGGCGAAGGCCGTCGAGCTCCGACAGTTCGAGCTCGGCGTCATCCCCGGGCTGTTCCAGACGAAGGCCTACGCGGAGACCCTGGCCGGCGCAGATCTGCGGCGAGGGGTCATCACCGATGAGGAGGCCGAGGGGAGAGTCTCCTACCTGCTCTCCCGTCAGCAGCGTTTCGGAACCCGGGATTCGCCTCTGGTTCACGCGGTGCTCGATGAGAGCTGCCTTCGCCGACTGGTCGGCGGAACGCGGATCATGCGGGAACAACTGGACCATCTCGCCGAGTTGGCCGACCAACCCAGGACTATCATTCAGGTGGCGCCGTTCTCGATGGGCGAGCGTCGAACCCTCGCATTGCCGCTGGTTCTGCTGACCATGGCTGACCGCAGCATGCTCGGGTACACCGAGTCTCAGGAACGCGGCTTTCTCACCAGGGAATCCACAACGGTCACGATGTGGGCCAGGGACTACGATCGGCTCCAGGTGGGAGCCAGCTCGGATGTGGCCTCCCTGGAAGCGATCCGCGCAGCCCGGAAGGACCTCCGACCATGAGCAGCACCATCCCCGTAGACCTGACCGGCGCCGTCTGGGTCAAGTCCAGCCACAGCCAGAACGGCGGGAACTGCGTTGAAGTCGCCGCAGGATTCTCCGGCGCCGTCCCGGTCCGCGACTCCAAAGACCCCCAAGGCCCCGCGCTCGTCTTCGAGGCCGACGCCTTCGCCGCGTTCGTCGACGCCGTCCGGTCC
>NZ_JAQYWW010000899.1:0-45737 GCF_036322525.1 Streptomyces sp. BE20
ATCAGACTGCCCAGATGCCGCCGGGAGACACCGGTAAACAGCCGATGCGCCAGAACCGCCCGATTGACCATGATCCGCACGCCGCGATCATGCCACCCGCAGCACAAAGGCCCCACTCGCTATCACGCACCAACTCGTAAGCGACATCCTCGACCTGACCGCCGTGCCGGCGGCGGAGTACTCCCTCGCAGTCCGGGTCTGGCCCGAACCCGGGCGCCGGGTGACGCGGGGACGCGGGCTGCCGGTCGCCGACAACGACTTCCTGGACGGCTTCTCCCTCGGCATCGCAGGAAAAGCGGCTCGATACGCTCAGGTGCTGCGTGACCTGCCGGCCGGGCTCAACGAGTGGGCGGTACATCCCAGCCTGGGAGACAGGGAGTCGCAGGCCGTCGACTGCGGCTGGCTCGTGCGGCGGACGGACTACGAGTTCCTGACATCCCCGCAGGCCCGTGAGGTCCTTCAGCAGGAGGGCCTAGCCGTGATCGACTGTCGAACGATTCAGCGAGCCTGGTCCCAGGGCGTGAGCCTTCGATGACCGAAGCGGCCTGTCGTCTCTGCGGACGACAGGCCGTCCGCTGCCCGCGAGGTCGGCCCGCGACGGCCGGTTGTTCGGCCTGCGCGCTGGTGGTTGGCCGGAGACCGTTCCGTCGTGGTGCTGACTGACGGAGACGGAGCAAGGCTGACACCCGCGTTTTGCGGGGAGGACGGCAAGCACGCCGCCAGGGTAGGGCTGCGCGACGGCTGACCCCGTGCGCGGGTGCCACCCGCTCAGGCGCGGTGGTACTGGGCGGGGGTGGGTACCTCGCCGTCGAGTTCGGCGGCTGCGCGGCGGGCCCAGTAGGGGTTGCGCAGCAGCTCGCGGCCGAGCAGGACGGCGTCGGCACGGCCTTCGGCGACGACGGCCTGGGCCTGGGCGGGGTCGGTGATCAGGCCGACGGCCGCCACGGGGAGGCCGGTCTCGTTGCGCACGGCCTCGGCGAAGGGCACCTGGAAGCCGGGTGCGGCTTCGATCCTGGCGTCGGGGACGATGCCGCCGGTGGAGACGTCCAGCAGGTCGACGCCGTGTGCCTGGAGCTCCTTGGCGAGGCGGACGGTGTCCTCGGAGGTCCAGCCCTCGCGGCCGTCCTCCGGGTCCTCGGTGAGCCAGTCCGTCGCGGAGACGCGGAAGAAGACAGGCAGTTCCTCGGGCCACACCGCGCGCACCGCGTCGACGACCTCCAGCGCGAAGCGGGTACGGCCCTCGAAGGAGCCGCCGTAGCCGTCGGCGCGGCGGTTGGTGTGGGGGGAGAGGAACTCGTGGATCAGGTAGCCGTGAGCGCCGTGGATCTCGGCGACCTGGAAGCCGGCGTCGAGCGCGCGCCGTGCGGCGTCGGCGAACTGCTGCACGATCCGGCCGATCTGCTCCTCGGTGAGTTCCTCCGGCGTGGTGTGCGTGGGGGAGAAGGGCACGCTGCTGGGGCCGACCGGCGCCCAGCCGTGGGCCTCGTCCGCGGCGAGGGCGCGCCCGCGGTCGACCCAGGTCCGCTCGGTGGACGCCTTTCGACCGGCGTGGGCGAGCTGGATCGCGGGGACGGTGCCCTGCGACTTCAGGAAGGCGGTGATCCGCCGGAAGGCCGCGGCCTGCTCGTCGTTCCAGATCCCGAGGTCGTACGGGCTGATGCGGCCCTCGGGGCTGACCGCGGTGGCTTCCGTGATGATCAGCCCGGTGCCGCCGACGGCGCGCGCCGCGAGGTGGGTGAAGTGCCAGTCCGTCGGAACACCGGCCGCGTCCCCGTCCGGCGTGGCGCTGTACTGGCACATCGCCGGCATCCAGATCCGGTTGGGGATGGTCAGCGCCCGCAGGGTGTACGGGGTGAAGAGGGTGGTGCTCATGTCGGACTCCCGGTGGGTCGGCGGCGCCAGGGGACGGGGGCGCTCTCGCAACTGGTTGCAGCTGCAATTTATGTCACCGAAGATAGTTGCACGCGCGGGCATCTTGCAAGGGCCTGCCGCGCGACCTCGCCGCACACCCGGGCGCCGCCGCCGAGACGGGCAGACCGCCGACCAGGATCCGTCGCCGGACGACTCGATGCCGGAGCGGGCTGCGATCTGGAACCTACGGCCGAGGGTGCGCCCGGTGCTGGTCGGTGGCGGCGTTCCGTTCCTTCCCGGCACGGGTGACGGGTGGATCTCGAACTCGTCGAGACCCGCACCTTCGGTGGCAACAGGTCGGGCCCGTCGAAAAAATATGTCGACATCGGTCGCGTGATCGGGGACGCTTCGCGCGATGACCAGAATCGACGACACACCGCCCGCGTGGGACGAGCGCACCCAGCTCGCCACGTTTCTCGACTACACACGTGACACCGCCCGCGCCAAGTGCGACGGCGTCTCCGCGGAGAACGCCCGCAAGGCGCTCCTGCCGGGCTCACCGCTGATGACCATGAGCGGATTGGTCAACCACCTCCGCTGGGTCGAGTACTACTGGTTCCAGGTGGTCTTCCTCGGCGAGGAGGACCGGGGCCCCTGGACCGAGGAGGACCCCGACCGCGAGATGCGTGTCGCCGTTGACTTCCCGCTCACGCAGTTGCTCGACGAATACGCCGAACAGAGCGCCCGCTACCGCGAACTGGTCGCCGGGAACAGCCTGGACACCCGTGCCGAGGGAGTCGTCCGCGACGGTCTCCATGTCGACCTCCGCTGGATCCTCCTTCACCTCACCGAGGAGACGGCCCGCCACAACGGCCACCTGGACATCCTGCGCGAGATGCTCGACGGCCAGACCGGCGGCTAGTGCTGTGGCCGGGACGGTTCACCGCGGTCGGGAGACGGCTCGCGGGACGAGCGCGGTCCGCGAGGGGACTGGTATTACTGGTGTATGCAGGAAGAAACCGCGCGGTCCGCGATCGACACGTTCATCTCCGCGTTCAACGCCTCGGACGACAGCTACGTGATTGCGCTGCTCTCCCAGGCCCTGACCTCGGACGTGGTCTTCTGGGGACCGTTGGGCCGCAGTGAGGGGATCGAGGCGGTCGAGCGGTTCGTGCTGGACATCCGGCGCCACCCCGCGGGGACCGGCACGATGGTGCGCTGTTCGGCGGTGGACATGCCGGACGAGTGGGCCCGGTACAAGTGGATCTTCACGACGCCGGACGGAGGTCCCCGCCTGGCGGGAACGGACGTCGTCCATCTGCGGCGGAGCCTCATCGACCAGGTCATCGTCTTCGCGGGGGAGATCGAGCCGTCCGCCCCCTGAGCCATCTTCCTCCGGCGCCGCCCTTCTCCTGAACCGGCCCCGTTCGGGGCTCCGGGGCTGCCCGGCCGAGATCGTCCTCACAGCACCTCGGTCGTCCGGGCCTGGCCACGAGCGGACCGATGATGCGCTGTGGCTGTGCAGGTTCGGGGTTGGTCGGGCTGCGGTGTTGTGGGGGTGTCTGCCCCGACGAACGCCCGAACGCCCGAACGCTTCAAGGCTCGCGGCACCCGAGAGCGTGTGTCCCGTCCCCCCTCCGGTCGTTCGCGCGTGAGGGCGGATCCGGCTCCACCGCCCCGGTACGGACCCCGCGCCGCGCGGCGCCGAGGAGTCCACTGTTTGTTCGTCCCCGGCGAACTGATGCATGATGAGGACGACCCGAGCCGATCAGGGTCCGAACCTTGAACTGCGTGGTGGTGGTGGATGGCGGGCGGCACCCCTCGGCGGGGGCTGCGCGGGCTGGTCGGCCGGCGGGGCGAATGCGGAGCGCTGGACCAGGTGATCGCCGGCGCCCACGGGGGCCGGGGCCAGGTGCTGGTGCTGCGGGGCGAGCCGGGAGTCGGCAAGTCCGCCCTGGTGGAGTACCTGGCGGGCCGTGCGACAGGGTGTCAGGTCCTGCGGGCCGTCGGCGTCGAGTCCGAGATGGAGCTCGCGTTCGCAGGGCTGCACCAGCTGTGCGTGCCCCTGACGGGGAACCTCGACCGCATTCCCGGCCCCCAGCGCGACGCCCTGTCCGTAGCGTTCGGCCTGAGTGTGGGGAGCGCGCCGGACCGCTTCCTGGTCGGCCTGGCGGTGCTCAGCCTGCTGGCCGAGGCGGCGGAGGAGCAGCCGCTCGTCTGCCTCGTCGACGACGCCCAGTGGCTCGACCAGGTCTCCGCCCAGACGCTGGCGTTCGTCGCGCGACGGCTGCTGGCGGAGCGGGTGGCGCTGGTGTTCGCGGTGCGCGGGTCGGCGCCCGCCGCAGGTGGTGACCCCTTCCGGGGGCTGCGCGAGGTCGAGGTCCGGGGGCTGCGTGACGACGACGCGCGGGTGCTGCTGGACTCGGTGGTGCCCGGACGGCTGGACGAACGGGTCAGGGACCGCATCGTCGCCGAGACCCGCGGCAACCCGCTGGCTCTGCTGGAACTGACCCGGGGGCTGACCGCGGCGGAGCTGGCCGGCGGGTTCGGGCGTCCGGACGTCCGCCCGCTGGCGAGCCAGATCGAGCAGGCGTACCTGCGGCGCATCGGATCGCTGCCGGCCGCGGCGCAGCGGTTGTTGCTGGCGGCGGCGGCGGAGCCGGTGGGTGACGTGCCGCTGCTGAGGCGGGTCGCCGAGCGGCTCGACATCGACGCGCACGCGGCGGGAGCGGTCGAGGCGGCGGGACTGGTCGAGTTCGGGACGAGGGTGCGTTTCCGCCACCCGCTGGTGCGCTCGGCGGCCTACCGCGCCGCCGACCCCACCGTGCGCCGGGACGTGCACCGCGCGCTGGCCGAGGCGACCGATCCCGATGCCGATTCGGATCGTCGGGCCTGGCACCGCGCTCACGCGGCGCTCGAACCCGACGGGGCGTTGGCGGACGAGCTGGAGCGGTCGGCGGGCCGGGCCCAGGCCCGTGGCGGGATCGCGGCGGCAGCGGCGTTCCTGAGACGTGCGACCGAGCTGACACCCGACGCGGGCCGTCGTGGAACGCGGGCGGCCGCGGCCGCGCAGGCCGCCTTCGACGCGGGCTCCCCGGACGCGGCGCTCGACCTTCTCGCCGCGGCGCGGCTGAGCCCGCTGGACGAGGCGCAGCAGGCCCGACTGGCGCGTTTGCGGGCCCAGTTGGCCTTCGCCCGCCGACGTGGCGGGGAGGCGCTTCCCCTGCTGCTGGATGCGGCCGGCCGGCTGGGGCGGGTCGACGACGCGCACGCGCGGGAGGCGTACCTCGATGCCGTCGGGTCGGCGGTCTTCGCCGGGCGGCTGCGGGAGCGCGTCGGCGTGCGGGAGGTTGCCGCGGCCGCCCGGACGGCGCCGCCGGGGGCGCAGCCGCCGCGGCCGACGGACCTGCTCCTCGACGGCCTGGTGACCTGGTTCGCCGACGGCTGCGCCGCAGGGGGGCCGCTGCTGAGGTCCGCGCTGGGGGCGTTCCGGCAGGCCGCCGGAGACGAGGGGGCGGAGGTCATGCGCTGGCTCTGGCTGCTGTGGCTGGTCGCCGGTGAGATGTGGGACGACGAGACGTGGCACCGGCTGACCGAGCACGCGGTCAGGTCGGCGCGCGAGACGGGGGCTCTGAACTTCCTTCCGCTGGCGCTCGGTTACCGGGCCGCGCTGTCCGTGCACACCGGTGACTTCGACCTCGCCGCGGAGCTCGTCGACGAGGCCGACACTCTCGCGGAGGTGACCGGTCACTCGCCGATGGCCTATCCGTCGCTCCTGCTCGCGGCCTGGCGCGGTGAGGGGGAGCACGTCGCGGAGGTGATCCGGTGCGCCGCCGTGGACGCCGTCTCGTGGGGCGAGGGGCGGGCGATCGGTGTCGAGCACTACCTCCTCTCGGTGCTGTACAACGGTCTCGGCCGGTACCAGGACGCCCTGTCCCATGCCGAACAGGCTTTGGAGCACGAGGACTTGGCGGTCATCGGGTTCGCCCTCGCGGAGCACGTCGAGGCGGCGGTCCGCGCCGGTGCCCCCGAAGCGGCCGGGGCGTCGCTGCGCCGGTTGGCGGAGCGGGCCGACGCCGGCGGTACGGACTGGGCGCTGGGTGTCCTGGCCCTGTCCAGAGCGCTGGCGAGCGAGGGTCCGGCCGCCGACCGGCTCTACCGCGAGGCCGTCGAGCGCCTCGGACGCGGCCGGATCGCCGTCCACCTCGCCCGCGCCCACCTGGTGTACGGCGAGTGGCTCCGACGCGAGAACCGGCGGGTCGAGGCGCGCGTGCACCTGCGCACCGCTCACGAGATGCTGGGGCGCTTCGGAGCGGGTGCCTTCGCCGAGCGGGCCCGACGTGAACTCCTCGCCACGGGCGAGACGGTGCGACTCCGTCCGGCCGACGCGGGCGACCTGCGCGAGGCCCTCACGGCCCAGGAGGGGCAGATCGCCCGCCTGGCCGCCGACGGCCTGACGAACTCCGAGATCGGCGCCGAACTGTTCATCAGCCCCCGCACCGTGGAATGGCACCTGGGCAAGGTGTTCACCAAGCTCGACGTCAAGTCGCGCAACAGGCTCCGCGCCGCGCTGGCCGGCCCCTGACGGTCCGGGCACCGACCGCCCCCGGGGGAGACCCGGGGGTGGACCGGGGATTTCCCGGGCGCCGGGCGGTGGGCCGGGGCGGCAGCGTGTGTGCACGGCGGCATCGACGGGATGCCGGTGTGAAACGGAGCCGTGGTGACCGTGTCCGACGACCTGTCCGCGACGTGTGCACATCCCCAACAGCGCGCCGGGGAGGATACGTTGGACGAGGCCGCAGCCGTCTTCGAGGGGCTGCGCCCGTACCTCTTCGGCATCGCGTACCGGATGCTGGCCAGCGCGGTCGAGGCGGAGGACGTGGTCCAGGACGTGTGGCTGCGCTGGCAGCGGACCGACCGCTCGGCGGTGGTCAGCCCCGTGGCCTTCCTGTCGCGCGCCACCGCCCGGATGGCCATCAACGTGGTCCAGTCCGCCCGCTCGCGCCGGCAGATCTCCCTCGGCCCCTGGCTGCCCGAGCCGGTCGACACCGCCGCCGACCCCGAGGCCGACCCGGAGGCCGGTGTGCAGCGGGCCGAGGAGCTGGAACTCGCGCTGCTCCTGGTCCTGGAGAGGCTCACGTCCAGGGAGCGGGCGGTGTACATCCTGCGCGAGGCCTTCGAGTACTCCTACGCGGACATCGCCGACATGCTGCGTCTCAGCGTCGTCAACGTCCGCCAGATCGTGAGCCGGGCCCGGCGTGCCCTGGCGGAGGGGCAGCGGGAGACGGCGGACGCGCGGGAGCTCCGGGCGCTGCTGGAGGCCTTCGTCGCGGCGGCCCGGACCGGCGACGTCGGCTCCCTGGAGTCGCTCCTGGTCCCGGCGCCGCCGGGTGGTGGCCCGCGGGTGGTCCTGCGCGCTCACGGGGCCAGTCGCGCGACCTGCGAGCCGGCCATCAGGAAGGCGCCGACCGCGAAGTCGGCGGTGGTCTCGTAGGTGATCGGCCGGCTCGATTCCGGGCGGTCCCCAATGCCCTGGACCCAGCCCAGCCGTCCGTCCGGGTGCACGGCGTCGCGCACGAGCGCGTTCCAGCCCCTGGCGAGGACGGGCAGGTAGGTGCTCCGGTCGATCAGGCCGGTGCGGATGGCGTAGGCCAGGCCGTAGCAGAACAGGGCCGTTCCGCTGGACTCCTTGCCGGGCAGGTGTCGCGGGTCGCCCAGGGAGGGGTTCCAGAAGCCGTCCGGGCGCTGCGAGGCCAACAGGGCGCGGCTGATGCCCTGCATGTTCCACCGGTACTCCGGAGCCCGTTTGTCGGTGGAGGGGAGGACGGAGAGCACCTTGGCGTGGGCGGCGTAGGCCCACCCGTTGCCCCGGGACCAGAACACGGGCCTGCCGTCCGGCGACAGCCGGCCGGAGCCGCCGGGGGACCAGGTGCCGTCGCGGTACCAGAGCTCGTGCGTGTAGTCGTACAGCCCACCGCCCTGGACCCGTTTGGTGTGGTGGTACAGCGCGTACATCTTCGCCCAGTACGCGGTGTCGCCGCGCAGCGCTCCGAGCCGGGCCATCGAGGGCATCGCCATGTACAGGGCGTCCGCCCACCACCAGTCGTCCGTCTTCTCGGGCCGGTCGGTGTGGACCATCCGGTTCAGGGACGACTCGATGGCCGCGATCCGCTCCTCTCCGCCGAGTGCCTCGTGGAGGTCCAGGTACACCTGGCCGGCGTTGTGGTGGTCGGCGTGCCGCGTGGTCACACCGCCGGCGAGGCCGTAGTCGTGCTTCTCCGCCCAGGACTCGGCGTACGCGAGATAGCGTCGCTCGCCCGTCAGCCGGTAGGCGGCCAGGTCGCCGCTGAAGTAGGTGGCACGGGCCCAGAGGTTGTCACCGGGATCGGTGTGGGCGTTGATCCAGTGGTCGTTCACCCGGCGCACCGACTCCAGGACCGCGGCCCGGCCGGGCAGCACGTCGGCGGCGACCGCGTCCGCCAGGCTGGCCGCGGTGGCCGCGGTGGCCGCGGTGACGGTGGTGGCCGCGGTGACGGTGATGGCCGTGATGGCCGTGGTGGTGAGGGGGAGAGCGGAAGGGATCCGCAGGAAGGTCCGGCGTCGCACGGTGTTACCTCCGGCTGAGGGCTCTGCGGGCGGGGGAGCGGAGTCGGGCGCGGGCGAGGGGCCGCGCGGGCCGGGGCCCGTCGGTGGCCCTCGGTGGCCGTCGGCGACCTGGGCCGCCACGGTGCGGACGTGTGAACGGAGTTCCCCGGACCGCCCGTCGACGACGACCGCGCTCGCCACAGATGACCGTGCGGGACCGCCCGGTGTGACAGCCGGCGGCACCCGCGCCCGCCGCGACGGCCGACGCCCACCGGCGCGCGTCACAAACACGCCACCTGAGCTGTCAGTTGAGCGTGAAGCCGAAACCCACCACCAGACGGACCGTACGGCCGGCGGCCGTCGTCCTCACCGCCGCCCTCGCGCTCACCGCACTCGGCACCCGGCCGGCCGCCCCGGCCGTGCCCCCCGACAAGGTGACCTGGGTCATCCACAAGCTGGACGACGACCCCGCCCACCCGGGCGGAGCGTTCGGCAGGGACCTGTACTACTCCGCTGTCACCCAGATCCGCAACTGGATGGCAGGCCCGACGGTCCGCGGCGATGTGCGCCTGAGCCAGGCGGACAGCGACGGCATCATCGGCATCGACGTCCGCAACCACGCGAGTGCCCGGCTCGTCACGCTGTTCCTGAACCCCCACAGCGGATACCTCACGGGCTTCCACACCCGCAACCAGAACGTGTACTACTTCAGCGACGCCAACCCGGACATGGTCTCGGAGATGAAGGGGTACGCGAGGTCGATCGGGGCGAGTACCCACCGGATGCACCTGTCCGGATCGTTCGACGCGTGGTACGACGCAGCCACCGGCGGCGGCCTGCCCGCCCCCACGAGCATCGGCACCCGATCGTTCCGCGACATGGCCACGTCGCTGGGCAACTCGCCCGGGCCGGAGTACATCGACCGCTTCCTCCCCCAGACCGCCCAGTACCTGCTCGCCCTGAGCCCGGCCTACGCCCAGGCTCCCCACCTCACGCTCTTCCGCGACCGCGTGGGCGACGCCCTCGCCAACAGCACCTCCTCGGCGGTCGTCCTCGACAACCGCACCAGAGAGCTCCGCTCCAACTGGGAGAAGATCAACAACGACGCCCTGCTCAACATCCCCTTCCTGGCGGACGACCGGACGGCAGGCGGCGCGGTCCTGCCCTACCCCGTCCACCTGGGACCCGTGAACGGCACGCTGCGCACCGTCTCCGACGTGGTCTCCACGCTCCGGATCCTCACGAACAACCAGGGACGCGAGATGCGGTAGGGGCCGCGTCGGGCGAAGGGCCCGGCCCGGGGAGGAGTTGCTCCCCCGGGCCGGGCCCTTCGTGCGGGCGGCGGGCCCGCACGGCCCGAGGCGGCCTGCCGCCCGCGGTCTCGGCAGGGCCGGCAGGAGCAACAGGGCCCGGCCGGACGTCGTAGCGACGTCCGGCCGGGCCCCGAGCCGGCTCGGCGGGCTCCGGCGGTCTAGCGGGAGGGCCCGAGGTACGGGGTCATCCGGATCTCCCGGTGGATGTCCCCCATGGTGCGGAGAGTCCCGTTGATCGGGCCGATCTCGAAGTTCTCCGGGAGCCGGGTCGCGGCCTCGGCGGCCCGGTGGTTCCTCCACCACTCCGCGTGCCGGGCGGCCCAGTTGGTCCAACGCGCCCAGGCGCGACGGACCTCCATCGACCCCTCGTCGTAGACCGAGGTCCTCGTCTCGTAGGTGGTCCGCCCCATCGCGCGGGCGACGTCGTCACGGAAGCTGGTCCAGCGCACGCCCAGTTCGTAGGCGGCGGCCAGGGTGCGCATGGCTTCCGCGATCTGGGGGAGGTGATCGTGGTGGGCACCGACGGTCATCCTCCAGAGGTACCAGCTGGCACTGCCGAAGTCCGCGGTGTTGAAGTTCCTCTGGAGCCCGACGCCCGACGCGTTGATCCGCTGCTCCCAGTCGCCCCAGCTGCCGTTCATCTGGAGCGGGAGGGCGCGGCCGTTCTGCGACAGGGCCAGCTGGTGGATCTCCGAGATGACGCTGGGGGCGGCGTCCCGGAAGTAGAAGTAGGCGTTGTGGGCGGTCACGAACCCTGCGATGTAGAGCGACTGCGGGTTGATCAGGAGCGTGCCCCGCAGCTGGCTCAGTTCGCCCTCGATTTCGAGGACGATGAGCCCGCCCGCATGGTCCTGGATCTCGCGGATGTCGCCGTCGAACGGGTGACCCGCGGCTTGACGGATGGCGGTGACGACGTTCGTGTACTCGGTTTCACCCGAGATGTCCGACGCGGCGTCTTGGATGATCTTGGTGTGCAGGTACCTCCACTGGCCGGGCCGGACATCCGCAGCTGCGGGTTGTGCCCAGACCCCAGTGGCGGCGACGGCGAGAGCGGCGACCAGGAACACCTTCAGACGGTGCGCGATCCTGCTCCGGCGGGTTCTTGCCAGCACGGCTTTCCGACCTCCAGCGGCTTCGGTGAGGTGAGAACGCGGCATGCGCCGCGTTCCACCCGACTGACCGCACAGGGCCGCGCGGTGTGACACGCGGCCCTTGGCCGCGGTGGCACCCGGCTCAGGGCGCGGTGGCCTCCCAGGCCGCCTCGATCATCCGGAAGACCTCGTCCACCGTGGCCCCGGGATCGTCCGCCCGGCAGCCCAGCGCGTAGGCGTCGATGGCGAACCGCGCGGTCGCCCGGCAGGCCGTCTCGCTCCGGGACAGGTGGGGATCGGCGGCCAGCGCCGCCGCCAGCGCCTGCGCGTGACGCAGGCTCATCGACTCCTCGTACTCCTGAAGGGCGGGTGATCCCTCGATCATGCGTCGGAGGGGGGCGCTGCCCTTCGCCGTGCAGTGCCGCACCTGGGCCCGGACCTCGCGGTGCAGCGCCGGGATGAGCGGCTCGTGCGGAGGCCGGTCGGTCACCGCCCGCGTGAGGCGCTGCTCGAAGTCCCGGTCGCGCTCGAACACCAGCGCCTCCTTCGAGGCGAAGTGGGCGAAGACGGTGGTGACGGCCACGTCGGCCTCGGCCGCCACGTCGCGGATGCCCACGGCGTCGTACCCGCGCTCCAGGAAGAGGTGCAGCGCGGTGTCAGCGATCTTCTGACGGGTCGCGGCCTTCTTGCGTTCGCGGCGTCCGGGCGGCTCGATCATGTCCTGACACTACCAGGTAGGAATCCCTCACCGTTGTGAAACACTAACGGTTAGGGCTATCTTCGGTCGTATGAGGAAAATCAGCTTCGCCGAGTTCGGCGGTCCCGAGGTCCTGCACCTGGTGGAGGCCGAGGAGCCCCACGCGAGCCCCGGTCGGATACGCATCGCCGTACGGGCGGCGGGTGTCAACCCCGTCGACTGGAGGATCCGGGAGGGCCAGGTCCTGGGAGCCCATCCGGTCGAGCTGCCCGCCGGGGTCGGCCTGGACGCCGCCGGGGTGGTGGACGAGGTCGGCGAGGGCGTCGAAGGGATCGGGATCGGCGACCGGGTGTTCGGCGAGGGCGCCGACACGTACGCCGAATTCGCCGTGCTGTCGGCCTGGGCCCGGATGCCCGAGGGGCTGACCTTCGAGGAGGCGGCCGGCTACCCGTCGGTGGTGGAGACCGCGCTGCGCGTCATCCGCGAGGTCGGCGTGCGGCCCGGGCAGACGCTGCTGGTCAGCGGCGCGTCCGGCGGCGTCGGGTCGGCGGTGCTGCAGATCGCCCGCGCGCGCGGCATCGCGGTGATCGGCACGGCCGGGGCTGCGAACCAGGACTACCTGCGCGGCCTGGGCGCCCTCGCCACGACCTACCACGACGGCTGGGTCGAACGGGTGCGGCACCTGGGCCGGGTTGACGCGGCCCTCGACCTGGCCGGCTCGGGCGTGATCCGCGAACTCGTCGAGCTGACCGGGGACCCGCGCAAGGTCGTCTCCATCGCCGACCTCGGTGCGCCGCAGCTGGGCGTCCGGTTCTCCGGCGTGGCCGGGAGCGTGCCGGACGCGCTCGCCGAGGCCGTCGACCTCATCTCCCGGGGCAGGCTCCACATCCCGGTCGAGAAGTCGTACCCGCTCACCGAGGCGGCGGCGGCGCATACCGACAGCCGCGCCGGCCACACCCGCGGGCGCCGGGTCCTGGTCGTCTGAGCCGCCACCCGCCACCCGCCGCCGGCGTCCCGCTCCGGGCGTCCCGCGTCGGCTGCCGGCCGGGAGAGTGCGAGGCCCGCGCCACCCGTACGAGCAGGCTCAGCCGAGCAGTTGGTACTTCGTGGACGGGACGCCGGGGTTGTAGCTGCAGTCCGTGGTGGTCGTCTTCAGGCTGTACGTGAAGCCGGCCGTGGTGTCCGGCCCCGCCCGATTGGGGTCCGCCCGGGTCCGCCGGAACGAGGATCCAGACCCGTCACCGCCCCTTGGCGAGCCGCTCCTGACCGGAGACGGCAGGGACCGTCCAGGACGGGTGGGTGTTGACCTGGGTCACGGTGGCCCCGGCCAGCGTCTTGTAGCGGGTCGCGATCCTCTCGGCCTCCCCGACGGGCAGCGCCCCGCCGTGCTCCTCGGCTAGCGCGATGGTCTCCTCCGGCCCCAGGTCCCGGTTGGCCAGCACGATCGCGTTGACGGCCGGCCGGCGCATCCGGTCGTAGCGGCGGAGCGCGGCCTCGGCGTCGTCGTCACGGGCCAGGCACCAGGCCAGCACGCGGCCGTCGACGACGGACTGCGAGCCGCCGTTCATGCCCATGGGGAACATCGGGTGTGCGGCGTCACCGAGGAGGGTGACCCGTCCGAAGCTCCAGCGCGGCAGAGGGGCGCGGTCGGTCATCGGGTACTCGACGATCGCCGTGGACCGTTCGGCGAGTTTCGTGAGGTCGATCCACGGCAGGTTCCACGACGACAGTCCGGCGCGGGCCTCCGCCTCGGCGACACGACGGCCGGGGCCACCCGGAGGCGGGGCGGATGGCCCGTGCCGGACCTCCAGGACCCAGTTCACCAGGGCATCGGCGCCCGCGGTCGCGGGGTCCTCGATCGGGTAGGCGACGAACTTCGCACCGGGGGTGCCCCCGGCCACCACGATCGAACGGCCGTCGAGGATGTGCGGGTGCGGTGCGACCCCGCGCCACATGTGGACGCCGTTCCCGCTCGGGGCGCTCTCGTCCGGGTACAACCGGCCGCGGACCACGGAGTCGATGCCGTCCGCGCCGACCAGCACGTCGGCCTCGTCGACCACGGGCCGACCGCTCGACCGGTCCAGGAAGTGGGCTCGGACGCCGCCCGCATCCTGCTCGAACCGCTGGAACAGCAGGCCGGTGCGGACCGAGTCCGGCCCCAGCCGCTCACGTACCGCCGCCAGCAGCAGCAACTGCAGACGGCCGCGGTGCACCGAGTACTGCGGCCAGCGGTACCCGGCCGCGCGCCCCAGCGGCTCCTCCCAGACCGTCTCGCCCGTCCGGTCCCGGTAGCTCAACCGGTGCGGGGGCAGCGCGACGGAGGCCAGCTCGCCGTCCAGGCCGAGTTCGCAGAGTTCCCGGACGGCGTGCGGCAACAGGTTGATCCCGACGCCGACCGCCTCGACCTTCCGTGCCGCTTCGTACACCCGTGGCGCGAAGCCGGCGGCGTGCAGGCTCAGGGCGCAGGTCAGTCCGGCGATGCCGCCGCCGACGACGGTCACTCTCATCTGCCTGTCCTCGCCCTTCGCCGGGGCCCCGGTCCGGCCGACGCCCTGTCACCAGCTTCGGTGCCCCGGCCGCGCGCGTCCAATACACGGCGGTGATGGCAGCCGTCACGATCGCTGATCGGACCGGGGTCGTCGTCCCGGGCTCGCGATCGGTCGGGGTCGGGCGCAATCCGGTCGCTCAGGTGCGCAGTTGATAGCGTGTCAGTCATGGAGCTCCGTACGCTTGAGTACTTCGTGGCGGTGGCGGAGGAGCGGTCGTTCACGAAGGCGGCGGCCCGCTGTCACGTCGTGCAGCCCGCGATCAGCCAGCAGATCCAGGCCCTGGAGAAGGAGCTGGGAGAGCCCCTGTTCGAACGGCTGCCCCGGCAGGTGGTCCTCACCTCCGGCGGGACCGCCCTGCTGCCGCACGCCCGGGCCTGTCTGGCGTCGGCCGCGTCGGCGGTCCTGGAGTTCGCCGACCGGTCCGGTCTGCTCGGCGGCTCGTTCGCGCTCGGGACAGTCGGCGGCCTGGAAGGGACCGTCATCCCCCGGTTGCTGGGGGAGTACCACCGCCGGTATCCGCGGGTCGCGGTGAGTCTCGTCGGGGCGTCGAGCCCGTCGCTGCTGGCGAAGGTCCGCGACGGGGCGATCGACGCGGCCGTGGTCGCAGGACCTCCGGACGGCGGACCCGCCGCCGTCGCCTCGCGCGTGCTGCTGGAGGACCGGATCGTCGCGGTCCTCCCCGCCGGAAGCCGGCCCGCGAGCGGTCCGATGACCTTCGACGAGGTGGTCCGGAGCCCGGTCATCAGCTACGGCTCCGACAGCGGAGTGCACGTGTTCATCCGTGAGGCCTTCGCCGTGGAGGGGCTGCGGCTGGACATCGCCTACGCGACGAACGACGTCGCCCTCCAACTCGCGCTGGTGGCCGAGCGGATCGGGATCGCTCTGACGTCCCGCGCGAGTCCGGTCCTCGCCGCCGACCGTCGTTTCGACGTCGTGCCGCTGGAGCCCGCCATCCGCCTGCGGAAGGTGTTCGTGTGGCGGGCGGGCACCCGGCCGTGTGCGCCCTTGCGGGCCTTCCTCGACCTGTGGACGGAACTGTCCGACCGACCGGAGCGTGGCGGGGGTGTGTCAGGGGCCACCACCGGCGGATGACGTCCGGTGGGGAGGGTGGGCACAGGCGAACGGAGAACCGTGGAACGACGACGACCGCGGTATGACGGTGGCCGGCACCGAGTACTCGGTGCCGGCCACCGTCATGCCCGGGTGGGACGGGCCCCGGGCTCACTCGGCAGGGGCCGGCCAGGGGCGCCCGGTGAGGGCGGAGGCCACGTGGTGGAGGTTGGCGGCCATGGTGCGACCGGTGGAGTGGGCCCAGTCGTGGCCCTTGTCGTCGTCCAGGTAGTCGGGGCCGGGACCGGGGCCCAGGTGCCAGTAGGTCCAGGCCTGGGCGGGAATCGTGTAACCGATGTCGACCAGGCCGCCGGAGATCTCGCTGATGACGTGGTGGGCGCCGTCCTCGTTCCCGGTGACGACGACGCCGGCCACCTTGCCGTAGGCGACCGGCACTCCGCGGTCGTCCGTCTCGGAGATCATCGCGTCCATCCGCTCCAGGACGCGCTGCGCCACGGAGGACGGGCGGCCGACCCAGGTCGGGGAGGCGACGATCAGGATGTCGGCGGACGTGAGCTTGTCGTGCACGGGCGGCCACTGGTCTCCGTGGCCCATGTCCGTCCCCACTCCGGGCCGGATGTCCAGGTCGACGGCGCGGACGGTTTCCACCTCCGCACCGAGGCTGGTGAGTTCGTTCGCGACGACGTCGGCCAGGGCCTCGGTGTTCGACGGCTCGGGGGACGGTTTGAGGGTGCAGTTGATGACGAGAGCTCGCATGATCCCCCGCCGCTTGCGGCACGGCGAGTTGGTCGAGCTGATCGGCGGCGTCTCGCGCAAGGTGCTGACGCAGACGCTGCGGCGGCTCCAGGACCACGGGCTCGTCGAGCGGCGTACCTACGCCGAAGCGCCACCCCGCGTGAATACGGCCTGACCGAGCTCGGGCGCACCCTGGAGGAGCCCATCGCCCTGCTGACCGAATGGGCGAGATCCAATGGTGGAGCGATCGTCGCCTTTCACGAGGCGGCTGAGACGGCTGAGGTGAAAGACACCTCGGACCGTGAGCGACGCCCCTGAACCGGGTCACGGGCCGTGATCCCGCCGCTACCGTTCGGTTCAGGCCCCGGTGGTCTGGTCGGCGATCATCGCGAGGAGCTGCCGTCGGCCGTGCTCGCGCAGGACGCGGCGCTGGCGCACGGCGCCGTTGCCCTCGCGCAGCAGGCGCTCCAGCACCGGGACGATGTGGCGGTGTTCGCCGTCGGCCTCCAGAGCGGCGTCCACGTGCTCCAGGAGCGTCGCCGCCGCGGCGGCCGGGGCGACCAGGCGGCCGGCGAGGGGGTCGAACACGGTGCCGGTGCAGCCGTGGCGGGCGCCGTGCCAGACGGCCGCCGCCAGCTGCTCCGGCAGGACGGCCGGGCCCGGCCGTCCCGCGCGCTCGTCGGCGAGTGCACGGGTTGCCAGGGCACGGACCACGCCGGCCAGCATGACCGCCTCGTCGGGCCGGAGCTGGACGTCCATGGCGCGTGTCTCGACCGTCGGGTACCGCTCGGAGAGCCGGACGTGCCAGTAGAGCTGTCCGATGTCGGGGATCAGCCCGTCGCGGACGAGCGCCGTGGTGCGGCGGTCGTAGTCGCGGTCGCCGTCGAAGTGCGGGGGCGGCCCGCTGACGGGCCAGCGTCCGAAGACCGGGGTACGCCAGGAGGCGAAACCGGTGTCCGTGCTGTGCCACAGGGGCGAGTTGGCGGCGAACGCGATCAGCAGCGGCAGCCAGGGGCGCAGCCGGTTCAGCACGGTGACGCCGGCGGCCCGGTCGGGGACGCCGATGTGGACGTGCATACCGGCGATCAGCTGCTCGTCGGTCAGGCGCCCGGTGTCGCCGCGCATGGCGCGGTAGCGGGCCGTGGGTGTGACGGGGACGGGCATTCCGTCGGTGCCGGCGAACGGGGCGGCGGCGCAGGCGGCGAGCACGCAACCGTCCGCGCGGGCGGCCTGGCCCAGTGCGTGGCGCATCCGGAGGAGGTGGCCGCCGCCCTCGTCGAGGTCGTGGCAGACCGGGGTGGCCACCTCCAGCTGGGCCTGGAGCAGCTCGTGCTGCACCTCGCCGCTGTCCAGGGCGGGCTGCAGTCCGGCCGCGTCCCGGACCTGGACGGCCCGGGCGCGGGGCAGTCCGGTCACCGCGTCGAGGAGGAGGTACTCCTCCTCCATGCCGAACGTGAGCATGCCGCGCGTCTACCCGTTCGGGGCGTCGGCAGTCGTTCCCGCGGCGCCCGGTCCCGGTCGGCCCGAGGGTTCGGCCGTGAGCGCCGTGCCCGTCCGGGTGCGCAGGTGTACGGCCGTGCGGCCGGTGCGGCGGGTCGTCACCAGACCGGCGGCGCGGAGGGTGCCGAGGTGCTGGGAGACGGCGCCGGCGGTGACACCGAGGCGGGCGGCGAGGTCGGGGGTGCTCAGCGGTTCGCCGAGCTCGGAGAGCAGCGTGGCGCGGGTGCGGCCGAGGACGGCGGCGAGGCCGGCGGACGTCGGGCGGGGCTGCTCCCAGAGCAGTCCGACGCCGGAGGCCGGGTAGCGGATGGAGGCGGCGGTGCGGGGGGAGTGGTCGACGATCACGTCCGGCCAGCCGAAGACGGACGGCATCAGCACCAACCCGTGGCCGCCCGCCTCGACGGTCCACGCCGCACCCGAGCGGCGGCGCCCGTGCACCACCAACTCGCCCTCCCGCCAGACCACGTCGCCGTGCAACTGCGCGAAGAGCCCCTCCACCCCGCCGTCCACCAGCGCCACCGCCCGCCGGCCCAGGTCCGCCTCCAGCACCGCCCGCATCCGCCCCCAGTGCGGGGCCACCAGCCGGGCGTGGCAGCGCGTCAGCGCGTCGGCGGCCCGTTCCAGCAGCACGGCCGGTTCCGGCAGTCGCCCGGCCCGGGCGCCCAGCGCGGCGGCGCACTCCGCCACGACGTACGCCGGGTCCGTCGTCCGCAAGCCCGCCACCTCGGCGTCGAACGCCGGCAGGCGCTCCTCGGGCACGGGGAACAGGAACGACGGCAGGCAGCCCCCGAGCAGCGTCCGCAGCAACGGCAACTCCGGCTCCTCCGCCAGCACCGGCTGCGCCTCGCGCACCCACGGCCGGTGCACCTCGTGCCCGCCGACACCGAGCGCCGCCCGCACTCCGAGCACCGTCTCGGCCAGCGGCGACACCGCCAGCCGCACCCGCGCCACCTCGGCCGCCGAGAGCCGGATCTCCACCGCCACGTCCGCCCCACTCCGCTGATCGTTTAGCCCTGGCTGAACGATAGCCGGGCCCGGCCGCCGTCCCCCAGGCTGTCCGACATGGAGTTCTTCACCTCGTACGACGGAACCACGCTCGCCTTCCGCACGCTCGGGGACGGCCCGCCGCTGCTCTGCCTCCCCGGCGGCCCCGGCCGCGCGGCCGAGTACCTCGGCGACCTCGGCGGACTGTCCGCCCACCGCACGCTGATCCTGCCGGACACCCGGGGCACCGGCGCCTCCGCGATTCCCGCCGACCCGGCCACCTACCGCGTCGACCGCCTGGTCGCCGACGTCGAGGCACTGCGCCGCCACCTCGGCCTGGACCGCGTCGACCTGCTCGGCCATTCCGCCGGCGGCAGCCTGGCCATGCTCTACGCCGCAGCCCACCCCGACCGGCTGAACAGCCTGACCCTGGTCACCCCCTCGTTCGCCGCCGTCGGACTGCCCTCCGACATCGGTGTGGACGAGGTGATCGCCGCCCGCGCGGCCGAGCCCTGGCACGCCGAGGCCGTGGCGGCGCACCGGCACATGACGACCGCGAACAGCTTCGCCGAGGCCGCGCCGTACCGGCTCGCCTTCGAGCCGCTGATGTACGGCCGCTGGGACGACGCCGCGCGCGCCCATGCCGCCGCCGACCCCGCCCAGCGCGCGCTCCCCGTCAGCGAGCACTACTACCAGGGCTACACGCCCGACACCGGGGAACTCCGCCGGCGCCTGGGCGCCCTGCACCGCCCGACGCTTCTCCTCGCGGGCGAGGTGGACGTGTGGCCCACCGCCGGAGCCGCCGCCGACGCCGCGTCACTCTTCACCGAGGTGACGCTCGCCGTCCAGCCGGGTGCCGGCCACTACCCGTGGCTGGACGACCCGCAGGCGTTCACGGCCGTGCTGGAGGGCTTCCTGTCCGCGGTGGGTTAGCCGCCCCGGCCCCGCCCCCGCCCCGGGCCCGGACGCAGACGTCGGCGGTGACGTCGCCGGCCATCGGCGGGCGCCGATGGCCGGCGCGGGCGAGGTCAAGGGCGCGGCGCGGCCGGCGTCGTCCGGGGCGGATCGGGCCGGTACCGCGCAGAGACCCGGCCGGAACGTGCCGAGTTGTCGCGCGCGGACCTGCTCGGCCTCGTACCAGGCCGGTGAATACTTTGCTGCGCCGGTGTGTTTGCCCGCGGCGGCGCCCGACGGTGGTCGTGCAGACCGCACGGGGAATCCTAGGGAGCCGCCCGATCGACATGTCCGAGCACGAACCCGTCTTCACCGTCACCACCCGGGACGGCCTCGCCGGCCCGGTCCTGGAATGCTCCGGCGAGCTGGACCAGGACCAGACCGCCCGGCTCCACAGGGCCCTGCGGCGAGCCCTCGCCGCCCGTACGGCCCCGCCGATGCTGCTGGTCGACCTGAACGCCGTGACCTTCATGGACTCCGCGGGCCTCACCACCCTGCTGCGCGTACGCATCGAAGTGGCCAGCCAGGGGACCGAGGTCCACCTCGCCCGCCCCTCGCGTCAGGTCGCCCCGCTGCTGGAGATCACCGGCGCCGGGCAGATCTTCCCCGTCGATCACCAGGTGCCTCCGGCCCGCCCCGCTTGTTGAACCCTCCGAACGCCGCCGAGTCGCGCACGGGTCCGGCCCTGTCGCCGGCCGGTCTCCCGGGGGCACGGCGTTCTGTGCCGGTCACGGCCGTTCGGATGCAGGGCCGGGTGACGCGCAGAGGTGGGCGGGGATGGCTTCGAGGCTCAGGGGTATGTGTGCGGGGCCCTTTGTCGCACATCTGCAGGAGGTCGGAGCGTGGACGCGATCGTGTTGCTCAAGGACGATCACAAGGCCGTGGAGAAGCTGTTCAAGGCGTTCGAGAAGGCCGGTGACGGCGCCTACGCGGAGAAGCGCCGGATCGCCGATCAGGTCATCGAGGAGCTGACGGTTCACGCGGTCATCGAGGAGAAGGTGTTCTACCCGGCCGCCCGCGAGGCCGCCCCGGAGACGAAGGACCACGTGCTGGAGAGCGTGGAGGAGCACCACGTGGTGGTGTGGATGCTCTCCGAACTGGCCGGTCTGGACCCGAAGGACGAGCGGTTCGACGCGAAGATGACCGTGCTGATCGAGAACGTGCGCCACCACGTCGAGGAGGAGGAGAAGGAGTGGTTCCCCGAGGTCAGGAAGGCCATGGGCCGGAACCGACTGGTGGAGCTCGGCGAGCAGTTGGAAGAGGCGAAGAAGACCGCTACCCGGGACCCGTTGAAGGTGCCCTCCGCCGCGGCGTAGCCCGCGCTCCGTGGCGGTCCCGAGGGCGGTGACCGGACCGGGGCGGGAGTCCGGCGGACTCCCGCCCCGGTCGCGCGGCCGGGGGCGGCAGGCGCCCTCAGGCGAGGCCGACGAGTGACGTGATCCGCAGACCGGGCGAGCACCGGAGCACGCGGTGGTCGCCGCCACAGGTGATCTCGACCTCCAGGCCGCCGTCGCCGTCGATATAGACACGGTGCCCCGCCGGTCCGGTCCTGGCGCTGGCCGTCACGACGGCGCAGCGGACCGCGCCGGCCGGGTCCCGCAGGCTCGCCAGGTAGGCGGCGGTGACGGTGACGCCTGCCACGGTGGTCATGCGACCGGGTGGTCGAGCCGGAGGAACCGGCCCAGGGCTCGTGGCGTTCCGCTGTCGGTGTCGGACATGACGACCACCTCTCAGTGTCGAAGCTCCGTGCGTCGCACGCACCCCACCACCCTGCCTCCTGCCGGCGCGAGACGCGCGACAACCCGTGCGGGGCTCGGCTGCTCGGAGGACGTCGTGCGCGAGCCTGCTGCCGACCGGAACACGGCCACCGCCCTCCCGCTCCCGCGTCCGCAGAGCGGGTAGCCGCCGGAGCGGGCGCTCCGCACGCCGGTCTTGCCCCGTCCTCCATAAATGGCACGTTGTATCCGAAAGGTGTTTCGGTAGCGCCGTAGCCGATAGCCGATACCCGGCGACCGGACTCCCGGACGCCCGTCCGGTGTGGACGCGCGGTCCGGTCCTACGGACCCCGACACGACCCCGGCACCGGACCCCGCCGCCCTGCCCGGCAAGATCAACGTGAGGCCGACCACCATGACAGCACCCCACGACACCGATGTCCTCGTCGCCGGAGCCGGACCCACCGGCTCCACCCTGGCGGCCGACCTGCTGCGGCGCGGTGTTCGCGTCCGCGTCATCGACAAAGCGACACGCGCCTTCCAGGGCTCCCGCGCCAAGGGGATCCAGCCCCGCACCCAGGAAGTGTTAGAAGACCTCGGCGTCCTCCACGAAGCACACGCCGAAGGCGGCCCCTACCCGCTCGCGGGACTCCACCTCGGGCCGTTCACCGCGCCGTGGCGGATGCAGCAGCGGAACAGACCGACCCCGGACGTGCCGTACCCGAACATCCTCCTGCTGCCGCAGCACCGCACCGACGCCATCCTGCACCGGCTGCTCGAACGCCACGGGCTGCGCATCGAGTACGGGGCCGCCCTGGAGACCTTCGAGCAGGACGCCGACGGCGTGACGGCGACGCTCTCCACCGGCGAGCGGGTGCGCACCGGGTACCTCGTCGGCGCCGACGGCGGCGCGAGCGCCGTCCGGGCGGCGACCGGTCTCGGCTTCGTCGGGGAGACCGACGACTCCGACAAGACCCTCATCATCGACGGCACGATCGACGGGCTCTCCCGCGACCGGTGGCACATGTGGCCCGGCGCGTCCGCCGGAGCGTGCCCGCTGCCGCACTCCGACCAGTTCCAGGTGATGATCCGCCTGAAGCCGGGCGAGGCGCCGGATCTCGACCACGCCGCCCTGACCGGCCGGTTCCACGCCCTCACCGGCCTCAAGCTCCGCGACATCACCTGGACCTCGGTGTTCCGGCCCAACGTCCGGCTCGTCGAGCGCTACCGCGCGGGCCGGGTCCTCCTGGCGGGCGACGCCGCCCACGTGCACACGCCCGCCGGCGCCCAGGGCCTCAACACGGGGGTGCAGGACGCCTACAACCTGGGCTGGAAGCTCGGGCAGGTGATCGCCGGCTCGCCGGACCACCTGCTCGACAGCTACGAGGCCGAACGGCTCCCGATCGCCGCAGGCGTCCTCGGCAGGTCCAGCGAGCTCTACCGGAGCCTCGGCCGGCACCGGGTCGCGGGCCTGAAGCGCGGAGACGAGGAACGGCAGCTCCGACTCACCTACGCCGGCGGCCCGCTCGCCGCCGGCGACGCCCCGGCCACCAGGACCCTGCGCGCGGGCGACCGGGCGCCCGACGCGCCGTGCGCCGCGCCCGGCACCAGCCGCCTGTTCGACGTCTTCCGGGGACCGCACTTCACGCTGCTGGCCTTCGGCCCCGGCGCCACAGCGGCCCTGCCCGGCCTGACCTGGCCGGCCGAGGGGGCCGAACTCCACCGCTACGCCGTCCGCGACGGGCGCGGGATCGACCGTGGCCACCTCACCGACGCCAGCGGCCGGCTGTCCGGCATCTACGGCGTCGACGGCGACGCGCTGATCCTCGTCCGGCCGGACGGTTACGTCGCCGCCGTCATCACGTCCGACTGGTCGGCCTCCTTCGCCACCGCGACCGCGGCCTACACCCCGCGATGACCCGGCAGGCCGTCCGGCGCCGCACGACGCGGTCCGGGCGCCCGCGGTCGGTCCGCGCGCCGCCGAAGACGCGCCGCGGACGACACCCCCCATGATCTCGATGTACCCGGCGCGGACCTGCTGGACGGCGCGCCCACGGTCGACAAACGGATGGTCGTCTTCTCCGACGGCGACCACGGCGTCTACAACCACCGGCCCGACCGCGACACGCTCATCGCCGACCGGGGCCCGCTGTCGGCTACATCGCCGGGCGGTACCGGGCATGCGCCTGATGATCGACCACCTCGCCGTCCACCCGTTCGAGCGGCTGCCCGCCGCGGCGGCCCACCTCGACACCCTCCTCGCCCTCGCGCGCCACCCCGGCAGCGGGGTGAAGGCAACGGGCGTACCGGGCATGGCGACGGATCCCTACCCCTTCACCAGCGCCCACGGCGTACTGCGGCAGGTCTTCGACGCGTTCGGTGCCGAGCGGTTGTTCTGGGGTACCGACATCACGCGTCCGTGGTGCTCGCGGCGGGAGGCGGCGACGATGATCACCGAGGAACCGCCCTGGCTGCGGGGCCGCGACCTCGAACTCTCATGGGCCGCGCCGTGGCCGACCGGATCGGCTGCAGCCGACCGGCGGAACGGCCGTCAACGAGGCCGTCAACGAGGCCGTCAACCCGGGCGTAGGCGACGTGCGTCAGCGCCGCGAAGGGGGTCAGGGCCCCGAGGCCTCGCCCGGCTCAGACTCCGGCTCCGGCTCCGGCTCCGGCACTGGCTTCGGCTCCTGCGACGAGTCGAGCCTGGCCCGTTCCAGCCCGGCGAGGAGCAGGTCCAGACCGAACCGGAACTCCTCGTGGAGCGGGACCGAGGTCAGCTCCCCGGCCGCAGCCTTCGTGGCCGGATAGCTCTCCGGGTCGAGCGAGTCGTAGTACTCCCGCAGGTGCGACCGGTCGTCGGCGCCGGGAGCCCCGGGGCCGTGTTGCTGGATGGCGAAGCCGATCACGTAGTGGCCGATGGCCGTGAAGGCACGGGCTGCCAGACCGACCGGGAACCCGTGGCCCAGGAACAACGTGAGGAGGCCCTCCCTGGCACGGAGACCGTTGGGACCGACGGGAACCCGGGCCGCCAGCAGGGGCAACGCGTCGGGGTGCCGGCACAGAGTGCCGTACAGGGCCTCGGCCGAGACGGTGGCGGCTTCCTGCCAGGGCAGGCCGGCGAGGTCTCCGGGCGGGACGCGGACCTCGCCCAGGATCCTGTCGGCGACGAGGGCGAGGAGTTCGTCCTTGCCGCTGAAATGCCGGTAGAGCGTCGCCGTACCGGATCCCAGCGAGTCGGCGACCATACGCAGCGTCAGGGCCTGGATCCCGACCTCGTCGATCAGCTTCAGGGCCGCGTCGACGAACTGCCCGACCTCCATCGGGGGGCGACCGCGCCGGTATTCCGGGGCCGGCGCCCGGCCCGCCCACCAGGCAGGACTTCCCGGGAGCGGCTTGACCTTCGACGCCATGAAGCAGTGGCCCTCTCGGCGGAGCTTTGCTGAAGAGTTTCGGACTTATCGTATCCGTTTTCGACATCGGGGCGGCGAAGGAACCCGTACGGGCGCGGACGGCCCGTCCGGGCCCGTACGGATCGGCTGCGGGCTCGCCTCAGTGCTGTGCGTTCTCCAACGCGGCGTCGATGCCGCGCAGGAACGCGTCGAGGTCGTCCGGGTTGCGGGAGGTCACCAGCCGCCAGCCGCCGGCGTCGTCCTCGACGAGCGGCTGGTCGGTCCAGGTCGCGCCGGCGTTGCCGAGGTCGGTGCGCAGCGAGGGGTACGACGTGAGGGTCTTGCCGTCGGCCACCCCGGCCTCGGCGAGCAGCCAGGGGCCGTGGCAGATCGCGGCGATCGGACGGCCGGAGCCGGCGAAGGCGCGGACCAGGTCGACGGCCTCCTTCTCCAGCCGGAGCGTGTCGGCGTTGATCGTGCCGCCGGGGACGACCAGCAGGTCGTAGTCGTCGGCGTTCGCCTCGGCGAGGGTGTGGGTCGGTTGCACGGTCTCGCCGGGGTCCTTGTCCCCGACCAGGGTGCGGATGCCGTCCCGGGAGACGGCGGCGATGTCGGTCCGGACGCCGATGTCGCGCAGGTGCCGTACGGGGACGAGGAGTTCGTCCTGCTCGACGCCGTAGTCGGTCACGATCGCGAGTGCTCTGGCGGTGCGGGTCATGGTCTCCTCCAGTTCAGGGGCCGGAAGTCAGTGTCGTGCGGCCTCACGCCTGTCCGCCCCGGGGCCGGCGCCGGCCGGAGTGCCGGCCCGGCCCCCGGGAGGCCTGGTTGGTGTAGGGCGGCGGCCTGCGTCGCTTCTGCCGGCGGACGCCCAGCAGGACGGCGCCGACCAGGGCGCCGCCGATGGCCGGCACAACCAGGACCAGCAGGATTCCGGACACGGCCGAGCCCGCTGCGGACGCTTGGTGGGCATCGTCGTCACGCACTGCGGGTGCCCGTGATCCTTCCGGGTACACGCGGCCGGGGTGTGGCGGCGGGGTGGTGGTGAGCCGCCGGGGTGGCGACCTCGGCCGGAGGCGAGCGAACCCGGCACCGGAGGGTTGGGAGGTACAAGGCGGGAAAGACGCCTGCGCATGGCACTCCTCCTCGGGTACGGGGACGGGGACGGCAGCGCGGGGGACGGGAGGGAGCCGTACGCCCGGCCCGGCCCCGTTCCACCCACGCCCGGCCAGGCGGGCGAAAGCGCCGGGCGGGCGCGGTCACGTGCAGCCCGGTCCGGCACGATCGAGGAGAGTGTGATGATCAAGATTCTCTACAAGCCGTTCGGCCTGCTCGCCGGCGCTCTCGGCGGAGTGCTGGCCGGGGCCCTCTTCCGGCGGCTCTGGAAGCTGGTCGGAGGCGAGGACGACGCCCCCAGCCCGACGGACGAGGACCGGAGCTGGCGCGGGGTGCTGACCGCGGCCGCGCTGCAGGGCGCGGTCTTCGCGCTCGTGAAGGCGGCGGTCGACCGCGGGGGAGCCGTGGGCGTCCGCCGGCTGACCGGAACCTGGCCCGACTGAGAGGCGGCCCGCGCGCGCATAGCGAGGCCCGAGCGGCGCAGGTGCCCGGCCCCGAGGGGGCGGCGGTCCGCACCGGGCCGATTGGTCGGCCCGCGGCGCGTTTGCCGGGCTCACATCCGGTCAGACGGACGGCAGACCCGCGGAACGACGGAGGGAATCGGCATGAAGACCGGTGTGAACGGGGGCCGCACGACGGGCTTCCGACCGACGGGGCGGCCCGTCCCCGAGCAGGCGACGGCGACCGCCGGGACCGATACCGACGCGATCAAGGAGTGTGCGCACCGATGACCCGCGAGCACAGCAACGAGAAGACGGTCCTCCCCACTGCGGCGGACCTCTCGACCCGGATGGCCGACACCCGCGAGCGGCTCACCGACGTCGTCGACGTCGTGGTGGCGAAGGCGGACGTGGGTGCCCGGGCACGGGACGCCGCCGCACACGCCAGGGAGAGCATCGGCCACACGGCCGACCAGGCCCTGCACGCCGTGGTGGAGCAGATCGGCGAGGTCGCCGACAGTCTGCGCGCCGGGGGCGCGCAGATGAAGGAGCACACCGCCGGTCTCACCGACTCGGCCGGCGAGGTGTTCGAACGGCTCTCGGAGCCCTCGACCCGCGGACGGGCCCTGAAGGACTTCCGGTACAGCGGTCCGGTGCTCGCCGCGGTGGGGGGTGCCCTGCTCGCCACGGCTGTGATCGTCACCGTGCGCCGCCGCCGTAGGTGAGGTGACCCACCGCCGGTCGGACGTCCGTCGGCATGCGGGGCCGACACCGGACACCCGGTGTCGGCCCCGCATCATGTCGTCACGGCGGTCCGCCCGGACCGGAGCTCCCCGGTCCGGGGCCGGGCGGCACCTGGGGGGCGGCGCTCAACGCCACGCCCCACTTGTCCGCCGCGAGCCGGAACCGGAAGCGGAAGGGAACGACCGCAGGGAAGGGCGCCGGGATCGCCGGGACCGGCAACGTGACGACCGGGCGTGCGACGCTCTGGAAGCCCCGACGTCACGCGGTAGTTGTCGGGACACGCCTCTCGTCGTCCCAGCCGTCGGCCGTCAGCCGTCGGCCGGTTCCGGGAGGACGGCGACGGAGAGCGGAAGGTGGCCGACCGGGAGGCGGGTGGTCCGGCCGGTGGCGGTGTCGACGAGGGTGAGGCCGTTCCAGCCGCCCTCGCGGGTGAAGCCGCCGGCGACGTACGCGGTGCGACCGTCCGGCGAGAGGGTGACGGTCTCGTGCGGGCCGTCGAGGGGGAGGACGCGTTCCGTGCCGTCCGGGGAGCGGATGGTGAGGGAGGGGCCGGCGTCCGTGGCGGGGTCGATCGGCCCGGTGCCGACGACGTAGAGGGTGCCGTCGGGGGCGATGGTGGCGCCGTGCTGGTGGGTGTTGGCGGTCATCGGCTCGACGGTGGTGCGGCCGGTGGACGGGTCGACGACGGCGAGGCGCTCGCCTTCGAAGGGAAGCAGCAACGCGCCGTCGGTCGGGCGGACGGCGGCGTAGTGGGGCTTGAGCCAGGAGCCGAGGCCGCCCTCGGTGCCGTACGGGGCGACCTCGATGCGGCGGGTGTCCCAGGTGGCGGTGTCGACCGTCGTCACGTCGAAGGAGTCGTGGCCGGTGACGTAGACCTGGCGGCCGTCGGCGGAGACGTCCACGTCGAAGGGGCGGCGGCCGACCGGGACGACCTGGACGACGGCGCGGGTGGCCGTGTCGACGACCTCCAGGGTGCCGTTCCCCCCGGGCACGTTGACACCGACGTAGAGCCGGCTGCCGTCCGGGGAGAGGACGAGGCCCATGCCGCCGCCCCGGTACTCGCCGGTCGCCACGGGGCCGGTCCGGGTCCTGTACGGGACCAGCGCGGTTCGCGTGCGGGTCCGGGTGTCGACGGCGGCGACGCCCTCGGCGGTGGCTACCCAGGCGGTGCCGTCGGGTGCGACGGCGAGGGTGTAGGGGCTGGTACCCACCTGGACGGAGCCCAGATCCGCTGTGCGGCCGGTGCGGGACGCGTCGACGAACGTGACGGTGTCCGCACCGAAGTCGGTGACCAGGAGGACGGGGGCCGGCCGGTCCGGCGAGCCGGAGGGCGCGGTGGGGGTGGGCGCCACTGCGGTCGCCTGCGGGTTCGGGTTCAGGGTCGGGTCGGCGGCCGGCGGTGCGGGCGGGGCGTGTCCGCAGGCGGCGAGCAGCACGAGGGCCGACGCCGCGCCCGCGGCGGCCCGGGCCAGGGCGGCCCGAACGGCCACCTCCGATCCTCGACGGAATCGCCGGTCCGATCGGCCGGTGACAGGGGGGCGGTCGGTCATCGAGGGTTCCTCCACGAAGGGGCCGGCGGTCGGCGCCGGCGGGCCGCGGTGCCTTCCAGCCTGCGCCCTCGGGCCCCGGCGGGGGATCGGCGGCCCGGCCCGTCCGACGGCGCCGTTCGGTGGACGGCGGGGTCAACCGATCGGTTGACCCAGGTCGGTACCCGCCGCCACCAGGGAGGCGGGCCGCGGATGTGCCCGCGCACCACGGCTTCGGGCGGAGCCGACGGCGCCGGTCGGTGGACGGCGGGGTCAACCTGGATTCCCTGACAGCCCCGGCAAACCTGCGGGGCTGTCAGTGGTGGCTGTCCGTCCGGCGGTCAGGAACGTCCGAGGGATCGGTAGGTCCATCCGGAGGCCCTCCAGCGAGAGGGATCGAGGATGCCGCGGCCGGGCGAAGCGCGTCGGTGGCATCGGCCGCCGGGTCGTGCTCACCGGGCCGGCGGACCGTTGCGAGGAGTCGTCGCAGTGCAGCGTGGGCCGGTGGGGCCCAGGTGGCCTTGCCGCCTGGGCGGCCGTGGACGCCGGCCTCTCCGATGAGGAGGCAGGCGAGGGCGCGCCACACCGCCCAGCCGCGGGCGCGACGCAAGGTCGCGGCGCCCGGGGTCGGCCGGTACCCCGCGAAGAACCTGTCGATGGCGCCGTCCGGCAGCAGGATCCACGCCGCGGCGAGGTCGAAGGCCGGATCACCCGCGAAGAGGTCGCCGAAATCGATCACTCCGCAGAACGTGCCGTCTGCGGTGAGAACGTTGGCCGGGTGCAGGTCGCCATGGAGCCACAGTGCGGGGCCCGCCCAGGCGGACGCGGCCACGGCGTCTTCCCAGAGCGCGCGGAGGCCGTCCGGGTCGGTCGGATCGGCGTTCGCACCGGCAGCAGGGAGCGGCTCACCGCCCAGCGCGACCGCACCGAGGAAGGGTTGACCTCCATGACCGGAACCACCGCCACCGTCTTCCGCAACGTCCGTCCGTACGGCGCCGATCGCGCCGTCGACCTGTTCGCCGCCGACGGTCTGCTGGTCGACCGCCTGCCGGCCGGCGCGGACCTGCTCGTCGTGGAGGGCGAGGGGCGGATCGCCCTGCCCACGCTGGTGGACGCCCACATTCACCCGGACAAGACGGCCTGGGGCGAGCCCTGGTACAGCCGGCGCCCGGCCGACTCGCTCCCCGAGTACGTCGGTGGCGACGTCGACCTCTACCGCCGTCAGCACACCCCGCTCGCCGCGCGCGCCCAGCGGCTGCTGGCCCACGCCGTGGCCTGCGGCACGCGCGCGGTCCGGGCCCACGTGGACGTCGCCCCCGCCTACGGGCTGGACGGGGTGACCGGGCTGGCCGAGGCGCGGGAGCGGTTGGCTTCGGCGCTGGACGTCCAGCTGGTGGCCTTCCCGCAGCACGGCGTCCGCCGCACCCCCGGCACGGCGGAGCTGCTGGCCGAGGCGGCGGCGAGCGGACTGATCGACGCGGTCGGCGGAATCGACCCCGCCGGCTTCGACGGAGGGCCGGACGGCGAGGGTCCCGCCCAGCTCGACCTGGTCTTCGACCTGGCCGAACGCCACGGCCTGCACGTGGACGTGCACCTGCACGACCGTGGCGAGCGGGGCCTCGGCCCGCTGCGTGACATCCTCGCGCGCACCCGGGCCGCGGGTCTGGCCGGCCGGGTCGTGGTCAGCCACGCCTTCTGCGTCCCGGAGCTCGCCGGCGAGTGGCTCGCCGAACTCGCCGACGAACTGGCGGAGGCCGGCGTCGGCCTCACCACCGTCGCCCCCTCGGCCCACCAGGTACTGCCGTTCCGCGAGCTGCAGTCGCGCGGCGTGCGCGTCGGCCTGGGGTCCGACGGCGTGCGGGACTCCTGGAGCCCGTACGGCAACGCCGACATGCTGCACCGCGCCCACCTGCTCGGCTGGACCACCGGTGCCCGCACCGACGAGGAGCTGAGCGACTGCTTCGCCCTGGCCGCCGACGGCGGCGCCGACCTGCTCGACCTCCCGCGCGCCACGCTCCGGCCGGGTTCCCCGGCCGACTTCATGCTGCTCCCCGGCGAATGCCTTCCGCAGATCGTGGTCGACCTGCCCCGCGTGACGTCGTCGTCCACGCCGGCCGCGTGGTCGCCCGCGACGGCCGCTTCCACGGCTGACACCCGCCAGGGGTGGGCGACCTCGCCCAGCCCGGCTGCGGGCTGCTTGACGTCGGGTGCGGGGCGTCCGGCCCGCGGGTCGGATCGACGTCGGCCGGGCTGGGCCCGGAACCGGTCCGCGCTGCGGTGGGCCGGAAGTCCGCCATCGCTTCGTCGGGAGCCCGGCAACCGGCGATCCACGCCGCGGGAGCGTGACGTGGATCACGGCGCGGTGTCACGGTGCGGCGTCACGACGCGCCGTGCGGACCGCCCTCCCGCGACCGTAGGCGGGCCGGACCGACGGCAGGTGCATCAGCACCTGGGCGGCCGGCGGAAGGAGGGCGATCGTCAGGTCGACGACGGGCCGCGGTCCGTGGGCGTCGATCGTCAGCACCACCGTCACGGCGATCAGCGGGAGCGAGAGGGCGGCGAGGACGTCCAGCACACCGCGCGCACGACGGCCTCCGTGAACGGCGCGGCGGACCGTCACGCCCGACGCGGCCAGCACCCCGATCGCCGGAAGCAGGAGGACGACGTCGCCGGGCTCCGGCCCTGCGGGAATCCGGAGGGAGAACTCGGACAGCAGCATCAGACCCGCGACGAGCAGGAAGAGGGACCAGAGGACCGATGCGTAGCGCAGGGGAAGGGGCATGTGACCTGAATCCGGTGGAGGTGACGGCAGGTGGAGGATCCGGGCGGGAGGACGACGCGCGGGCCGGGTGCCGGCCCGCGCGCCGAACCCCCGGCCTACCGCGGGCCGCCCCCGGGGGTGCCGCCGGCGGCCGGATCGGTGATGCTCTCGGCTCCGTTCTCCACGTGCCCGGCGAACCGGCGCAGGAAGCCGTCGGCGGTGTCGGCGGTGGCGGTGAGGTCGTACCACCAGCTGCTGTCGGTGATCGTCCAGGAGTTCCGCACGGTCGCGGAGGCGGGCAGGTGGAACGTCCAGGGACCGTCCGTACGGTAGGCGCCGGCCGTCACCGTGACGGTGCACGGGGCGGCGCCGCTGTTGGTCATGGTGAGCGTGAGGCGGCCGTTCGGGACGTCGGCCTCCGCGGTGACTTCCGGGTTGGCGTGCCCGGCGGTGGTGGCGGAGAGACGGTTGCCGCGGAAGCGTCGGTGCAGGCCGTTCGGACCGTAGAGGGAGAGGTCGTAGGAGCCGGCCGGCGTGCCCTTGACGAAGTGGTCGGTCAGGCTCTTGCCCGCCTCCACCGTGTGTCGCCAGGGCCCGTCCGTCCGGAAGGCGTTGGCGTAGAGGTGGACGCACTGCCCGGCGGTGCCGCTGTTCACCATGTCGATCCAGAAGGCCTCCGGGGTGACTCGCCCTGAGGCCTCGAAGGCGTACGGCAGGGCCCGGGCCCTGCGGTGCCCGGCCTCCTGCACCGGGAGGGTCTGCACGGGGGGCACCCTCGGCGCGGGGAGGCGGCGGCACTGTGCGGCGGCTTGCGCGGGGTTGCCGCCGGTGTCCGGGAGGTCCGGCCAGTCACTCCGCGGGGTGGTGAAGTCGAAGGCGGACCGGAGGTCCCCGGTGACCGCCCTGCGCCAGGGGCTGATGTTCGGCTCGGCCACACCGAACACCTCGGAGCAGAAGCGGATGACGGAGGTGTGGTCGAAGACCTCGGAACAGACGTACCCCCCGCGGGTCCACGGGGAGACGACGATCAGCGGTACGCGGAAGCCCAGCCCGATCGGCTTCCCGCCGCTGATCTCCCCGGCGGTGGTGACCGTGGACAGCCCGTCGGCCTCGGAGGTCGGCGGCATGGGCGGTGGCACGTGGTCGAAGAAGCCGCCGTTCTCGTCGTAGTTGAGGATGAACACGGTCTTGGCCCGGACGGCCGGGTTGGCGGCGAGTGCGGCGAGTAACCGCGCCGTGAGGTTCTCGCCGTCGGCGGGACGGTGGTTCGCGTGCTCGGACAGGGGCTCCGGGGCGACGATCCAGCTGACCTGCGGCAGCGTGTCCCGCGCGACGTCGTCGCCGAAGGCCGACACGAGGTCCGCGACGGTGGCGATCCCCTTGTCGTGGAGGGGCCGACCGGGGCCGGACTGCTTGAAGGCCGCGAACCAGGCGAGCGCGTTGTCGTCGAAGTTGTCGGTCTCCTGGTAGACCTTCCAGCTGACGCCGGCCGACTCCAGGCGTTCGGCATAGGTGGTCCAGCCGAACCCCGACTCCGGACACGTGTTGTCCATGACCGCAGCCTCACCCACCGAGAGGCCGTTGCTGCCGGTGAAGGCGTGCAGCCGGTTGGGGTTGGTCTGGGTCAGGGTGGACTGGAAGTAGTGGTCGCAGATGGTGAAGTTGTCGGCGAGCCGGTAGTAGAAGTCCAGGTCCGGGCGGGTGAAGTAGCCCATCCCGAGACCCGGGTCCCTGGCCGTGTTCCACCGGTCGTACCGTCCGCCGTTCCAGACGGCGAGGTCGACCGGCCAGCTCATGGCCGGTGCGTCCGCGCACGTGGCGGAGGTGGTCGTGGTGTCCATCCGGAAGGGCAGGATGGATCCGGTGCCACCGGACGCGGGCTGGTGCCACACCGGCTCGCCGGTCGGGAGCTTCACCGCGTTGCGGTCGCCGAAGCCGCGGACCCCGCTGAGGGAACCGAAGTAGTGATCGAAGGCCCGGTTCTCCTGCATGAAGATCACCACGTGCTTGACGTCGGCGATCGTGCCGGTGCCCGACGGTGCCGGGGCGGCCGTCGCCCTGCGCGGCGCGGCCGGCAGGGCTGCCGCGCCGGCCACGGCGGCGGCGCTGCCGAGGAGGGCGCGCCGACTGACACCGGGTCTGGATTCGTCGTTCATGAGGGGGGAATTCCTTTGTGGCTGAAAGGGGTGTGGGGGATGCGGCGCAAGGTGACGTCGGGGTGGGTCACTTCGCCGTGATCGAGGTGAACGGTCTCAGCACCGTCGAGGCGAAGGCGGCACGGTGGCTGCCGATGCGTGCGCGGGAGCGGGGTGGGGCTGCGCCATGGGATTCCTCTGGGGGGGGAGGGGGTTGCGATCCGGGCGGGATCGCGAACGTGTTGCGAGGCTCGCCGCGCGTTTCCCCGGCTCCGGCCCGTCCGACAGGCACGGGGGAGGGATCAAACAGGGGGTGACATAATTAAACGCGTTCAAACAGGCGAGGGCTCTCATGACATCGGAAGACCGGGGGAGGTGTCAAGCGTCCGCCGGGGGCTCCGGATCGGAGGCCGCAGGCGCGGTCGACCGGCCGTTGAGAACAATTGGCTTGTGGGGCAGAGGCCTTGACGCGGGCCGACTCGTCCTTGAAACTCGGCTGCAACCCGATGTTTACGCCAACATCTCACCGGGCGTGACTTCGTGCAGCACCGGACCACGGCGCCGAGCCGCCCGTGCGCACCGCAGGCGTTCCGCGCCTCCCCCTGCTGCTTCCTCCCCCCCACCCGGCCGATGGAGCCCTACCATGAGCCTGCCCGATCCCCCTCTGCGCCGCCGGCACTTCCTCGCCGGGGCCGCCGCCACCGCGGGCGCCGTCGTTCTGCCAGGAGGGTTCCGGTCGCCCCGGGCCGCGGCCGCCGTGCCGCCCCAGGTCACCCTCCCTCAGCGCGGGATCCACGACACCACGCCCGCCGCGGACTGGACCGACGGCTTCCTCACCGGCAACGGCGAGTACGGCGCGGTGCTCCACGGGACCCCCGCCCTGGAAAAGGTCGTCGTCAACCACCACCGCTTCGTCCTGCCCAACGGCACCCGCGCGGTCCAGCCCCCCGACCTCGCCGGACGGCTCCCCGCGGTGCAGGACAAGGCCCTGGCCGGCGACTACGCCGGCGCGGCCGGTGCCTTCGCCGGCGACTGGGCCCTGCGCTGGACCCAGACCTACCACCCCGGCTACGAACTCCACCTGAGCACACCGGAGATGAGCGGCGCCGCCGACTACGCACGGCTGACCGACTTCCGCACCGGCGAGGTCACCCACGCCTGGGCCGACGCGGCCGGCACCTGGAGGCGCCGTGCCTTCGTCTCCCGCGCGGACCGGGTCGTCGTCCACGAGCTGCTGCCCGCGACCGGCCGCACCGTCGCCACCGTGCTCGGCGTCCACACCGCCCTCGAAGGGGCGCCGAGCAGCGTCACCTTCCGTACCAGGGCGACGGTCGTCGGCCGGGACGGCTACCTCGGCCTCCGCGGCACCTACCCCGCCGGACAGGGAGCGTTCGGCTACGAGGGCGTCACCCGCGTCGTCGTCACCGGCGTCCGCGCGTCGGTCACCGTCGACGGCTCCACCCTGGTCGTCGCCGGGGCCGCCAAGGTCCTGCTCCTCACCAAGCTCGACCGGTACGAGACGCCGGGCGCCTGGGACGCCGAGCCGCTGCAGAAGGCGCTCGCCGCGCTGACGGCCGACTACGGCGCCCTGCTCGGCCGGCACCGGCCGCTGCACCGGGCGATGTTCGACGGTTCGAGTCTCGACCTCGGTGTTCCGGCCGCCGACCGCCGGCTGTCCACCGGCGAACTGATCGCCCGCCAGAACGGCAGCCGGTCGAGCCTCGACCTGGCACTCCTGGAGCGCATGTACGACTCCGGGCGCTACCTGTTCGTCAGCTCCAGCGGGATCCTCCCGCCGCGGCTCACCGGCATCTGGTCCGGCAGCTGGACCGGTGCCTGGGCCGACGACATCACCACGGACGCCAACGTCAACCTCCAGGTCGCCGGCGGCAACATCCTCAGCCACGGCGACGCGATGCAGGGCTACTTCGCCCTCGTCCTCGGCCAGCTCGCCGACTGGCGCGACAACGCCGCCAGGATCTACGGGGCCCGCGGGTTCCTCGCCCCCAGCCGCACCGACGGCGAGCACGGCCACATGCTCCACTTCAACGACGGCGACTTCCCCGGCCAGTGCTGGACCGGTGGCGCCGACTGGCTGCTCCACCCGCTGCTGGAGTACTACCAGGTCACCGGTGACACCGCGTTCCTCCGCGACAAGCTGGGCCCGGCCCTGATGGAACTCGCCCTGTTCTACGAGGACTTCCTGACCCGCACCGACGCGGGCGGGAAGAAGGTCTTCGTGCCGTCCTACTCGATGGAGAACGCGCCCGCCAGTACCGGGCAGATGCTGGCAATCAACGCCACCGGCGACATCGCGGCCGGACGCCACGCCCTCCGGGCGGCGGTCGACGCCGCGAACGCCCTCGGCGTCGAACAGGGGCCGGGCCGCGGCGTCGCGCGCTGGACCGCCCTACTGGCCCAACTGCCCGACTACACGGTCAACGGCGACGGCGCGCTCGCGGAATGGTCCTGGACCGGCCTGACCGACCGTTACAACCACCGGCACGTCCACCACCTGTACGGGGCCTGGCCCCTGCACGAGATCAACCCCGAGGAGGGTCCCGACCTGGTCCGCGCCGCCGGCCGGGCCCTGGACCTGCGCGGCGACGAGAACCTCTCCGCGCACGGGAGCCTCCACCGGGCGCTGGCCCGCGCCCGGCTCAAGGACGGTGCCGGCGTCCACGAGAACCTCCGGAAGATCCTCGGCAACGACATGGTCTTCCGCTCCCTGATGACCTCCCACAACCCCGGACTCACCACGTACAACGCCGACGCCGCCAACGCCCTGCCGGCCGTCCTCGCGGAAGCCCTGCTCCACACCCGCCCGGGCGTCCTGGAACTCCTGCCCGCCCTGCCCGCCCAACTCGCCAGGGGCACCGTCAAGGGCGTCCGCGGCCGCAACCGGGTCCTCGTCGAGAGCCTCGTCTGGGACACGACGGCCCGCACCGCCACCGTCACCGTGACCTCGGACCTCACCCAGGAGATCACCCTGATCTGCCGCCGGGGCATCACCTCGATCACCACCCGGGCCCCGGTCGCCGCCTCCCCGCTCGGCGCCCACGCCAGGAGGGTCACCCTGACCGCCGGCACCCGCACCCGGATCACCCTCGGTTTGCTCGCCGGCACCTACCGCCTGGTCAACCGGGCCAGTGGGAAGGTTCTCGACGTCCGCGACCATTCCACCGCCGACGGCGGAGGCGTCGTCCAGTGGCCCTGGAACGGCGGGGCCAACCAGCGGTGGGACCTCGAACCCGAGGCGGACGGCTCCTTCCGCCTGGTCAACGTCCACAGCGGCAAGGTCCTGGACAACCCCGGCGCCTCCACCGTCCCCGGCCAGGCCCTGGACCAGTGGACCAGTACCCGGAGCCCCAACCAGTGGTGGCGGATCGTCCCCGCCACGACCACCGGCCACGTCCACCTGGTCAACGTCTCCAGCGGCCTCTGTGTCGACGTGGAGACCGGCTCCACCGCCGACGGCGGCCGGATCGTCCAGCAGCCCGTCCGCGGCACGGCAGGCCAGGACTGGAAGCTGGAGACCGCCTGACCCGGCCCCACGAGCCCGACCCGCCTGGACCCGACCCCGGCCGTCGCCCCGCTCCGCGGACGTACCCCCCGGCGTCCGCGGAGCACCCGCCGGAGTACGCGGGTGCACGTCGCGACCCTGGCGGAGCGGTGCTGTCGTCACCTGGCCGTGGTGTTTGGCCGGGGAGGCTGCCGAGGACGGGCCGGCGACCGCCGAGGCGGCCCGCCACCTCGCCCGCTGTTCCCGGTGCGGCACGGCCTTGGCGGACCTGGCGGCCGTGCACCGCTGGGACGCCGACCACCTGCGGAGGGGCTGCTGATCCAGGTCGACCCCGCCGGCCGTCGAGGCGTAACCGCACCACCCGCGCCGGGGACGTCCGCCGTCCCGGTGCCGCTCGGCACCGGGACAGCGGACGTACGCCGCCGGGGCGTGGGAACGATGGCCGGCGCGCGGCCGGCGGTGGTGGTCCTCGCCCTGCCACCGGCGCCACCGGGGGAGAACTCGGCCCCGGATCCACCCACCGTGGGCACACCCACGGCCTCAGGCCCGACGCCGGCGGCAGGACGGCCGCTCCGGCCCTCGCCGCCGTCCGAGCGTGTAGGCCGCCGGGGCCGTCCCGGGTGCTACGGGCCGTCCGGGGCGGCGGGCGGACGCCCGGTGCTGGCCCGGATCACCAGTTCGGTGGGGAGCCAGGGCCGCTGCTGCCGGGTCGCCGTCGTGCCGCTGCGGAGCTGCTCGACCAGGACGCTGATGCATCGACGCCCGATGTCACCGAAGTTCACCCGGACGGTGGACAGCGGGGGGATGGTGTAGGCGGCCTCGGGGATGTCGTCGAAGCCGATCACGCTCACCTGCTCGGGTACCCGGCGGCCGGCCTCGTACAGGGCGCGCAGCAGGCCGACCGCCATCTGGTCGTTCGCCGCGTGCACCGCGGTGACCTCCGGGTCGGCGGCCAGCACGCGGCCCAGTTCGTAGCCGGACGCCGCGCTCCAGTCGCCGACCAGGGGGTCGGGGACCGGAGCGCCCGCCGCGACCAGGGCGGCCAGCCACCCTTCGCGGCGCTGTTCGGCGGCGATCCAGCCGCTCGGACCGGCGAGGTGGTGGACGGTCCGGTGCCCGAGGTGCAGGAGCTGCTCGGTCGCGCGCCGTGACCCCTCGACCTGGTCCGCCGCGATGACGGGGACGAGCGGATCGAGCGAGTCGTCGACGGCGACGACCGGCACCTTGCGGGGGAGGTCGAGCAGGGCCTTCGCGATGTCGCGGTGCGGGGCGATGGTGATCAGCCCGTCGACCGAGCGTTCCAGCAGTCGGGTCGCGGCGTCCCGTACCGGCATGTGTCCCAGTGAGCGCATCGGTGCGACGCTCACCGTGTATCCGACCTCCTGCGCGGCGAAGGCGATGCCCTGGACCACGTTCGCGGGGCCGAAGTCGGCCACGTCGTAGGCGATCACCCCGATGTTGCGGGTCTGGCCGGTGGTGAGCGTCCGGGCGGCCTGGTTCGGCAGGTAGCCCAGCTCCGCCACGGCGGCGAGCACGCGGTTCCTGGTCTCCGGGCGTACCGCCGGGCTGTCGTTGAGCACGCGCGAGACCGTCTGTTTCGACACGCCCGCTACCCGGGCGACATCGCGCATGACGGCGCCACCTGGCTGATCGATGTCGGCCGGTCCGCTCTGCCCCATGCTGTCTACTCCTCGTCCGCGCCTGCCGGAGCGAGCCTGCCGACATGAACCAGGATGTTACCGGTACCACTCGGCGCGTCAAGCCCGCCCCGGTAGACCGTGGATCGACCCGGGGCCGGCCGTCGTCCGGCGGGTCCGTCGGTCGGTTGCCCGGAGCTGCCCCGATCGGTCGGGGGAGGGAAGCCGTTCAGGTCTGCACCGCTCTCCGAACGGCTGTGTTCGGTTCCGGAGGTGTTTCCACCGTGTGGCTTCCACATGTTCTGCCCAAAGCGTTGACAGTGAAAATGTTCCCGGTAACACTCAGCCCACCACCGCATTCGGCCGCCGGTTCCACCCCCGCCGCGGCCCGGTCTCCCCCCCTTGCGCATCCTCCCGGCACGACAGTGGCGCGGCCCCGTTCACCGGGGCTGCCGCCGCGCGACGTGAGCGGGCAGTCCAGAGAGGAACAGCTCCATGTTCACCAACCGTCCGCATCCGAAGAACCCTCGTCCCCGTGCGCTCGCCGTGGCGCTGAGCGCCGTGACGGCGGTCTCGGCCCTTGCCGCGTGCACCGGTGCCGGCAGCAGCGGCGGTGCCGGGAATGCCGATGCCACCCTCACCGTCTGGACGGACGACACGCGTCAGCCGGCCGTGGAGGCCTACGTCAAGGCCCACCCGCAGGCGCGGGTCAAGGTGGTGCTCACCAGCTACAAGCCCGGCGAGGTCGCGCAGAAGATCGCCCTCGCCGACCGGGCCGGCAAGGGGTGGCCGGACGTCGTGTTCCTGGGCTCCCCCTCGGACGTCTCGGCGCTGGCGGCCGCCCCGCTGCGCTTCGCCCAGCCGCTGGACGAACTGGTGCCGGAGCAGACCCGCAAGCAGTTCGCCAAGGGGACGCTGGAGGGCTGCACCTACGACGGGAAGGTGTTCTGCCTCGCCAACGACACCGCGCCGGTGGTGCTCTGGACCAACGAGACGCTGATGAAGCAGTTCGGCTACAGCGTGCCGACGACCTGGGCCGAGTACCAGGAACTCGGGGTCAGGCTCGGCAAGGAGCACCCGGGATACCTGATCGGCGGGATCAACGACGTCTCGGGCTACGGCGCGTTCTTCGGGGGATCGGGGTGTCCCGACCGGGAGACCACCGGCCCCACCGACATCAGGATCGACCTCACGGACCGGCGGTGCACCCGGGTCGCGGAACTCCTCCAGCCCCTGGTCGAGAACGGGACCGTCACCGCCACCAGCCCCTGGGACCCGACGTTCACCGAGGAGGTCGGCAAGAAGAACGCGATCCTCATGTACCCGGCGGCCGGCTGGTTCGGCGAGTACGGCTTCAAGGGCTCGTACAAGATTCCCGACGGCCAGCTGGCCGCGCACCCCGTGCCGACCTGGGCGGGTGACAGCGTGGCCACCACGGGCGCCATGGGCGGCGGACTCTGGGTGGTGTCCCGGCACAGCCCGAACGTCAAGGGCGCCGCCGAGATCGCCACCTGGCTGACCACCAGCGACGCCGCGGACGGCATCGTGGCCGCGTCCGCCCTGCCCGCCCACACGCCCACGGCGCAGAAGTGGTGTGCGGCCCGGGCCGCCGACCGGTTCTACGCCGCGGACCCCTGCCCGACGATGCTCGACGCGGCCGGAAGGATCGCCGAGAACTACGACTACATCCGCTTCGAGGGGCAGTTCGCCGACTCCTACGCGCAGACCTTCGTCGCGACGGCGAGCAAGAAGGGCGACCTGGCGGGCGCGCTGCCGGTGTGGCAGAAGCAGCTGGTGCAGGCCGCCGAGAACGCCGGCTACAAGGTCTCCCGTTGAGCCGGACCACACCGACCGCAAGGACCACGCCGGCCGAGCGGACCACGCCGGGCGTGCGGACCACGCCGAGCGTGCCGACCGCAAGGACCAAGCCGCCCGTGCGGCCCGGCCGCCGGGGCCGCCGGGGCCGCTGGACGGGCCCGCTGTTCGTCGGCCCGTACCTGCTGTTCCTGATCGCCTTCGGCCTCCTCCCGGTGGGATACGGCCTGTGGACCACCTTCGTGGTCTCCGACCCCTACGGCGGGGAGCGCACCGGGACCGACAACTGGACCAGGGTCGCGTCCGACTACCGGCTCGGGCCGGCCGTCGAACACATCGCGCTCTACCTCGCCATCTGGCTCCCGCTGCTGCTGCTGACGGTCGTCTCGCTCAGCCTCCTGCTGCACGCGCGCAAGGGGCGGTTCGCCGGGGTGATGCGCCTGGCGTACTACCTGCCCGGCGCCGTGACGGGGTCGGCCGCGGCGATGATGTGGATCTTCATGATCAGCCCGCAGTACAGCCCCGCGGCGCCGCTGCTCCGGGCCCTGGGATTCGACTCCAGCGCGGAACTCCTCGGCGGGCCCTGGCTCCCGGTGGTCCTCTCGGCGGTCGCGGTCGAGGCGGGCGCCGGCGGCTGGATCGTGATCCTCTACGGGGCTCTCCAGTCCATCCCGGACGAGGTGATCGAGGCGGCCAGGATGGACGGCGCCAACGGCTGGCAGCAGGCCGTCCACATCAAGCTGCCGATCGTCCGCAAGTACCTCGCGTTCATCCTCATCACCAGCTTCGCCGGGGGGACGCAACTCTTCGTCGAGCCGCAGATGCTGTCGCTGGTCTCGAAGGGAGTCATCAGCGCCACGTGGTCGCCCAACCAGCTCGCCTACGTCTACGCCAGCGGTGAGCTCTCCTTCGGCCGGGCCTCCGTGCTGTCCGTCCTGCTCCTGGCCGTCGGCCTGGGCGCGGCACTGATCGTCATCTACCGCACCAAGTTCTACGAGACCGACGCCCGGAGGTAGTCCCATGATCCCGATACCCCCGCGGCGGCACCGGGCGCGCGCACGGGCCGGTGCCTGGACGCGTGACGCGCTCCTGCTCACGGCCGCCGCCGTCTTCCTCGCACCGGTCGTCTGGCTCGTCCTGGTCCCGACCAGGACCGAGGAGTCGATCCGCGACGGATTCCCCTTCTCCATCGGTTCGCCGGCCAACATCGGGCGGGCCTGGGAGAACCTGTACGCCTTCAACGACGGCATCGTCCTGCGGTGGATCGGCAACTCGCTGCTCTACTCGTCGTCCGGCGTGGCCCTGAGCCTGGTGCTCTGCATCACGGCCGGCTACGGGATGGCGAAGTTCCTGTTCATCGGCCGGAAGACACTGCTGATCTCGACGCTGATCGCCATGATCGTGCCGACCTCCGCCACCGTCCTCCCGCTGTACGTCGAACTCGCCGCGGTCGACCTCACCGGGACGGCCCTCTCCGTGATCCTGCCCCTGGCCTTCTACCCGTGGGGCGTCTACCTGGCCTACACCTTCTTCTCCAGCAGCCTGCCGGACTCCCTCCTGGAGGCGGCCCGGGTGGACGGCGCCTCCGAGGTGAGGATCTTCTTCTCCGTCGCGCTGCCGCTCGCCCGGCCGCTGGTCGCGCTGATCGGCTTCTTCGGCTTCGTCTCGGCCTGGACGAACTTCATGCTGCCCTACCTCATGCTCGGCGACACCGACGACTACCCCCTCCCCCTGGGGCTGAGCGTCCTGCCGATGGAGAACATCGTCTCGGGCAACCCCAACTTCTCCAACATCGACATCGGACTGCCGGAGGCGGCGCTGGCCGGCGTCCTCTCCGTGCTGCCGATCCTGCTGATGTTCCTGCTCGCCCAGCGCCACCTCACCTCGGCGCAGCTCGCCGGGTCCGAGAAGGGCTGAGGCGCCCCCACCCCCCACACGCTCCAACTCCCCACCCACCCCCCACACGCTCCACCTCCCCACCCACCCCCACCTCCTGAGTCGTGAGGAGTTCGACGATGAACTACCTGTCCACCAGACCGCGCCGTACCCGAGGGCGCCCCGCAGGTCCGCCCGCCCGGGCGGTCTCCGCCCTGATCACGCTGCTGATCGCGACGGCCGGCCTCGCGCCGGTCCCCGCCGCCGCGGCGGCACCCACCGTCCGCCACGTGGCGACGACGGGCGACGACAACGCGCCCGGTACGGCGGCAGCGCCGCTCCGCACCATCCAGCGGTGCGCCGACCTCGCGGTCGCCGGCGACACCTGCCTGATCGGAGCCGGGACCTACCGGGAGACGGTCACCCCGAAGGCGTCCGGCAGCGCGGGTGCGCCCATCACCTTCACGGCGGCCCCCGGCGCCCGGGTGACCGTGGACGGGACGGACCCGGTCGGCGGCTGGGTCCGCGACACCGGACAGATCTACAAGGCGCCGGTGAAGCTCGCCGGCACCCCCGCCGCGCCCTACGGCTCCACCAAGTACCCGGCCAACGCGGACCTCTGGGCCAACCAGGTCTTCACGGGAGGGTCCCTGGTGCCCGAGGCGGCGTACCCGGCGGCCACCAGCGACCCGTGGCAGCAGTCCTTCATCACGGGGGGCTGGAAGTCCACCCGTTCCGGATCCCCCGACCACTGTCCCACGCCCCCCTGCACCGCCATGCTGACGGGCACGCTGACGTACGACCAGTTCCCCGCGCTGGGCGACATGACCGGGGCGACGGTCTACCTGGCGGGAGGGTGGGTGGCGAACTCGGCGTCCGTCACCGGCGGCACGCTGGACGGCGGTAACAAGGTGCTCCAGCTGCGGTTCCCCGCGAGCGACTTGCACGTCGAGCCGGGCGGTGGGAACTCGTCGAAGTTCCGCCTCGTCGGCAAGAAGTCCCTGCTGCGGGGCCCGAACGCCTGGTACTACGACCCGGCCGGGCAGCAGCTCTACCTCTGGGCGCCCAACGGCGCCGCACCCGAGGGCGTGACGGCCAAGCGCCGCAACTACGGGTTCGACCTCAACGGGCGCAGCCACATCACCGTCCGCGACATCGGGCTGCACGCCACCACGGTGACGACCGACGACAGGAGCAGCCAGAACGTCCTCGACGGCATCACCGCCCAGTACACCTCCACCTGGCAGACCACCCAGTTCGACAGCAGCCTGCCCTACGCCGGCATCTACGACGCCAACCACCACTCCGACAGCGGCATCCTGCTGCACGGCACCGGGAACGTGATCCGCAACAGCGTGCTGCGCCTCTCGATGGGCAACGGCATCTCGATCCGGGGCAGCGGCCACGTCGTGACCAACAACCTGATCCGCGACGTCGCCTACGGGGGCACCTACACCGCGGCGGTGGCGCTGGAGGTCGGCAGCAAGGACGTGACGATCACGCACAACACCATGCGCAGCACGGGGCGTGACGTGATCAACATGAACACCAACGCCTATCCCAACGACGGCTACCGCAACATCCGCATCGCCTACAACGAGATGACCGACTACGCGAAGATCAACTACGACCTGGGGGCCGTGTACACCTGCTGCAACACGGCCTACACCGGCACCAGGATCGACCACAACTGGATCCACGACCCGGCCCAGATCGGAAACGGGTTCCACTTCGACAACGGCAGCTACGACCTGAACGTCGACCACAACGTCATCTGGAACCTGCGCGGTGGAACGGGCGTCTCCTTCGGCGGCTTCGAAGACTCGGGCAAGGACCTGCCCTACCTGACGGGTGCCTTCACCGCCAACACCATCGTGTCCGCCAACAAGTCCACGATCTTCCACTACTACGCCAAGCCGTCCCGCGTGGCCAACAACGTCCTGCGGAACAACATCCTCGACGGCAAGCACGATGACGGGAAGCCGTACGACCACATCGACGGCGGTACTCCGAACCAGAGCAACAACCTGATCACCACCCGGAGCAAGGACGGCGGTCTGCCCGACCCGAAGTACCGCGGCGCCAACACCGGTGACTTCACCCTCACGCCTTCCTCGCCGGCGGTCGACGCGGGTGTGCCGGTGGCCGGTGTCACCGACGGCCACACCGGGGCGGCCCCGGACCAGGGCGCGTACGAGACGGGGCAGGCGGCCTGGGTGCCCGGGTGCACCCTCGACGGGTGCGGCGCGGCGGTCGGCAAGCCCGCGGTACTGGTCAGTGCCAAGAGCGGCAAGGCCGTGGGGCTCCAGGGGGCCGGGGCCGCCCGGTCCGCCGTCCAGCAGACGCTGGGGGTGGCCGCCGGCCAGCAGTTCACCGTGACACCGGTCGGAGGCGGTGAGGTCAAGCTGGTCGACCGCGAGGCCGGCCAGTGCCTGACCCCGGCCGGCGGATCCAGCGCCGACGGGACCCCCGTCCGGTCCGCGCCGTGCGGCGGCGACACGGCCCAGATCTGGACGGTGGCCGACACCGTCCTCGGCTTCCGGCGCCTGGTCTCCAGGGCCGGCGGCAAGTGCCTGGACGTCGAGGGCGGTTCGACCGCCGACGCCGCCCGGCTGATCCTGTGGCCGTGCGGACCGCAGGCCAACCAGCAGTGGACGGTGGCCAACGTCTCCACCGGGTGACGTACGTCCCGGTCGCGGTGGTGCCCGGCCCGCGGGCCGGGCACCACCTTGGGTTCCAGGAGTCGTTGCCACACCCCGGTTCAGGGGATCGCATTGGACGTCGAGATCCGTAAGGACCGGATGGTTCAGGGGCCGGTGAAGCTGAGCCGGGAGCGAGCGGCATGCTCCCGGCTCCTGGAGCAGGGCTACAGCCTCGGGGTAAGGGAGCACCCACCTCCGGCAGCACCAGCAGAGGTTACACAGCGCCGGTATCGGCCAGAGACAGAGGAGGTGGCACCGGTGACGGAGCGAATCGAGCTCACAGCGGTAGTCGAGGCGACACCGTTGTCCCAGCAAGGCGCATCTGAGGAACACGAACCGGAGCCCGGCGGCCGGTCCGACCTCCCGGCCGCGCCCACCGAGCCGCCCCCGGCGGCACCGGCGGCACCGGCCGAGGCGAAGGCCGGGCCGGTCCCCCGGGGACAGGTCGCCGGCAAGGAAAAGGTGCAGCCGTACATCACTACGGCGGTGGCGGAGGCCGCCCGCAACGCAGTGGTGGCAACGACCCCGTACGAGGGGGGATACCAGTCCCTGAGCGATCTGATCGAAGACGCCATCGTGGAGAAGGTGGCGAAGCTGCAGAGGACGTTCAACGAGGGAAATCCGTTCCCCGAGCGGCCCAGAAAGCGGATTCGTACGGGCCGACCTCTGGGCCGGTAGGTAGCACCATGGCCAGAGGGGCGCCCCTGCCACCGCCCGTCTCGAAGAACTCCTGCGGCCCGGCCGCCCTGACCGAGACCGCCTCCGGCCGTTGAACCCGGCAGAGCGCCCCGGACCGGGGCGCGTACGGGACGGGGCAGGCGGCCGGCGGCAAGTGCCTGGACGTCGAGGGCGGTTCGACCGCCGACGGCGCCCGGCTGATCCTGTGGCCGTGCGGACCGCAGGCCAACCAGCGGTGGACGGTGGCCAGCGTCTCCACCGGGTGACGGACGTCCCGGTCGCAGTGGTGCCCCCGCCGCGGGCCGCGCCCCCCGCCGTAACCCCGCCGGCCGGGGGGCGGCCCCCCCCCAGACC
>NZ_JAQYWW010000900.1:0-267 GCF_036322525.1 Streptomyces sp. BE20
CGACGGACCGTTGTCCGCCGCCACCGACAGATCACCCCACCCACCCGACGGCTCCAACCACCGCACCACATCCGCCACCGGCGCCCCCACCGACAACATCCCACCGTCACCCACGAGATCCACCAACGCCCCGGAACGCGCCGCGACCACCCGCGCCCCGTCCTCCACCGTGAGCGCCCCCGCCACCACCGCGGCCACCACCTCACCCTGCGAATGACCCACCACCGCGGCGGGAACCACCCCGAACGACTCCCACCACGCCGTGAG
>NZ_JAQYWW010000901.1:0-934 GCF_036322525.1 Streptomyces sp. BE20
CATCTTGATGATGCCGGCGACACCGGCCGCCGCCTGCGTGTGGCCGATGTTGGACTTCACCGACCCGAGCCAGAGCGGGTCACCGCCGTCCCGGTCCTGACCGTAGGTGGCCAGGAGGGCCTGGGCCTCGATCGGGTCACCCAGCGTCGTGCCGGTGCCGTGCGCCTCGACCGCGTCGACGTCCTGCGGGTTCAACCCCGCCTGCGCCAACGCCGCCCGGATCACCCGCTGCTGCGACGGACCGTTCGGCGCCGTCAGACCGTTCGACGCACCGTCCTGGTTCACCGCCGTACCCCGCACCACCGCCAGGACCTGCCGACCGGCAGCCCGCGCGGACGACAACCGCTCGACCAGCAGCATGCCGACACCCTCGGACCAACCCGTCCCGTCCGCGTCCGCGCCGAACGACTTGCACCGGCCGTCCGGTGCCAGACCCCGCTGACGCGAGAACTCCACGAACACATCCGGGTTCGGCATCACGGTGACGCCGCCGACCAGCGCCATCGAGCACTCACCTGACCGCAGCGCCTGCGCGGCCAGATGCAGGGCCACCAGCGACGACGAACACGCCGTGTCCACCGTCACCGCCGGGCCTTCGAGCCCGAACGTGTACGAGATCCGCCCCGACATCACCGACGAAGCCGTACCCGTCAGGAGGTGCCCCTCCACGCCGTCGGAAGCCTCGACCGGTCCGGAGCCGTATCCCATGAAGGAGGCGCCCACGAACACGCCCACCGGCTCGCCGCGCAGGCCGAGCGGATCGGCACCGGCCGCTTCCAGCGTCTCCCACGACGTCTCCAGCAACAGGCGCTGCTGCGGATCCATCGCCAGCGCCTCACGCGGCGAGATCCCGAACAGCCCCGCATCGAAGTCCCCCGCCCCGTACAGGAACCCGCCCTCCCGGGCGTAGAACGTCCCCGCATGCTCCGGATCC
>NZ_JAQYWW010000902.1:0-263 GCF_036322525.1 Streptomyces sp. BE20
CGCCCGGTCCGCTTCGCCGACGCCGTCACCGCCCTCGACGCGGACCGGGTCCTCGAACTCGGCCCCGACGGCGTCCTGACCGCGCTGATCGCCCGCGAGAGCGGCCCCGACACGGTCGCCGTCGCCGCCCTGCGCCGCGACCGCGACGAGGCCACCACGCTGCTCACCGCCGTCGCCGAGCTGTTCGTCCACGGGCAGCCCGTCACCTGGCGGGTCCTCTTCGACGGCACCGGCGCCCGCCCGACCGACCTGCCCACCTACCC
>NZ_JAQYWW010000903.1:0-348 GCF_036322525.1 Streptomyces sp. BE20
CCGCCGCCCTCACCGCCGGAGCAGTCCGGTCAGGAGGCTCCACCAACCGCGTCGCTGCCGCGGGACGGGGGCCGACGCGGTGGACGCCGGTGACAGCCCGTCCCCGGCCGGCGAGGGCGGCTGAACGGGCACCCCAGCGTGGGCCCCGCCCCCCCCCCCCGCGCCCCCCGAGCGGGGGGTGGTCTCTGAGCTCCCCCGGCCGGGGGGTGGCGCCCCCCCCGCCGCGGGGCGCCGCCCACCCCCCGCTGAGGGGGATACAACAACCCCCCCAAGACCCGCGCGCCGCGCGGGGGGGCCGCCGGCCCCACGCTGGGGTGCCCGTTCAGCCGCCCTCGCCGGCCGGGGACG
>NZ_JAQYWW010000904.1:0-325850 GCF_036322525.1 Streptomyces sp. BE20
AACAAGTCCGAGGCCGGGGATGTCAACATATCTGGCGTTGACTTTTGGCACGCTGTTGAGTTCTCAAGGAACGGACACTTCCTTCAGGCGGCTTTCACACCGGCCCTCCGGGCGCTTCGTTCTTTCGTGTTTCCAGCTTATCAGACGTTTTCCGCTCCGTTTTCCGGAGTTTCATTCATCGGATTTTGCTTTCCGCTTGCCCCCGCTCTCTCGCGGCGACTCCGGAACTGTACGGCGATCGGCACGCCACATGCAAATCGTCCCGTCCTGCGGCGGCAGGACGGGACGATCCGCGGTTCGGGCCGGCCTTCGACAGGCGCCGGACACGGGTCAGACGCGTGTCACGCGCGGCCCATCTCCTCGGCGATGGCCGTCGCGAAGGCGTCGATGTCGGCCTCCGTCGTGTCGAACGAGCACATCCAGCGGACCTCGCCGGTGTGCTCGTTCCAGAAGTAGAAGCGGTAACGCTTCTGCAGCCGCTCGCTCACCTCGCGGGGGAGGATCGCGAAAACAGCGTTCGCCCTGACCGGGCGGACGACCGTCACGCCCTCGATTCCACGGACGGCGGCCTCGAGGCGGCTGGCCATGGCGTTGGCGTGGCCGGCGTTACGGAGGTAGAGGTCACCCGCGAGCAGCGCCTCGAACTGGACCGAGACGAAGCGCATCTTCGAGGCGAGCTGCATCGAGGTCTTGCGGAGGAACTTGATGTTCCGGACCTTCTCCGGGTTGAGCACGACCACGCACTCACCGAACAGCAGGCCGTTCTTCGTCCCACCGAAGGAGAGGACGTCGACGCCCACGTCCGTGGTGAAGGCGCGCAGCGGGACGCCGAGCGAGGCCGCGGCGTTGGCCAGGCGGGAGCCGTCCACGTGGACCAGCATGCCGAGCTGGTGCGCGTGGTCGACGATCGCCCGGATCTCCTCCACGGTGTAGAGGGTGCCGAGCTCGGTGCTCTGGGTGATCGAGACCGCGAGCGGCTGCGCGCGGTGCTCGTCGCCGAAGCCCCAGGCCTGCTGGTCGATGAGCTCGGGGGTGAGCTTGCCGTCCGGCGTCGGGACGGTGAGCAGCTTGATGCCGCCCATCTTCTCCGGGGCGCCGCCCTCGTCCACGTTGATGTGGGCCGACTCGGCGGTGATCACCGCACCCCAGCGCGGGAGCAGTGCCTGCAGGGCGACGACGTTGGCGCCGGTGCCGTTGAAGACGGGGTGCGCCTCGGCCTTGTCGCCGAAGTGCCGGCGGAAGACGTCCTGGAGGTGGGCGGTGTAGTCGTCCTCGCCGTAGGCCACCTGGTGGCCGCCGTTCGCGAGGGCTATCGCGGCGAGGACCTCCGGATGCACACCGGCGTAGTTGTCGCTGGCGAAGCCGCGGACGGCGGGGTCGTGCCGCCGGACGGCGTCCGTCTGCGGGGTGGGGTCGGTCATCGGGCTGTCAGCCACAGGTGCTGTCCGTTCAGTTCTTCTGCGGGGCGGTCCCAGAGGCCCGCCAGGGTGGTGGCGAGGTCGGCGGTGTCGGTGAAGCCGGCGAACTTCGCCTCCGGCTTCTCGGCCCGCATCTCGGGACTGACCAGCGCCTTGATCACCAGGATGGCAGCCGCGGCGGTGGGCTTGCCGTCCTCGGCGGTGGTCTCCTTCGTGAAGGAGTCCGCCATGGCGAGCGTCCAGGCTTCGGTGGCGGCCTTCGCCGCGGCGTAGGCGGCGCCGCCCGCGGTGGGCTTGTGGGCGGCGGCGGCCGAGATCATGGCGTAGCGGCCACCGCTGCGGACCAGGGCGGGCTGGAACGCCAGCGAGGTGTGCTGGAGGGTCCGCACGACGGTGTCGTGCAGGAAGTCCCAGTCGTCGATCCGGGTGTCGAAGAAGGTCTTGCTGCCGCGCCAGCCGCCGACGAGGTGGAGGAGGCCGTCGACGTGGCCGTGCTCGGCCTCCAGGTGGTCGGCCCAGTCGTGGACCTCCTGCGGGTCGAGGAGGTCGATGACCTGGCCGCTGACCCTGGCTCCGCGCACGGCGACGCGCACGGTGTCGAGGGCGGCCTCCAGCCGCTGGGCGTCGATGTCGGCGCCGATGACGGTGGCGCCGTCCGCCGTGAGGCGGCGCAGCACGGCCTGGCCGGCCGGGCCGCTCGCGCCGGCGACGGCGATCACCTTGCCGCTGAGCGGTCCCTTGGGTGCGGTGGTCACGCGGCAACTCCCTGCAGGCCGGCACCGGTGATGCCGGTGGTCGAGGCGATGACGCCGCTGAGCTTCTTGGAGAGGGCCTCGTAGAACATGCTCAGCGGGAACTCGTCGGGGAGCACAGCGTCGCACAGGGCCTTGTTGAGGGCCTTGCCCTCGGTGATGTCGAACGGCAGCGCCGCGGAGCCCTTCGCCCAGGTGGAGGCGGGGTGCGGGGTGAGGTAGCGGGAGACCAGCTCGTAGGCGGCGATCCAGTGGGCCGGCTTGGGACGGTCGATGCCGTCGCGGTAGAGGGTCTCGATCTCGGCGCAGAGCGCGTTGGTGACCTGCGGGGCCCGCTCCCAGTCGATGCTGAGGCGGTTGTCGCGCCAGCGCAGCGCGTCGTGCTTGTGCAGGTACGCGAAGAGCAGCTGACCGCCGAGGCCGTCGTAGTTGCGGACGCGGTCGCCGCTGACCGGGAAGCGGAAGAGGCGGTCGAAGAGGATCGCGTACTGGACGTCGCGGGCGTGCTCGTTGCCCTCCGCCTCCAGCTTCACCGCCTCCTTGAAGGTGGTGAGGTCGCAGCGGAGCTCCTCCAGGCCGTACATCCAGAACGGGCTGCGCTGCTTGATCATGAAGGGGTCGAACGGCAGGTCGCCGTGGCTGTGGGTGCGGTCGTGGATGAGGTCCCACAGCACGAAGGTCTGCTGCGAGCGCTCCTGGTCCTGGAGCAGGCTCTCGGCGTCGGCCGGGATCTCCAGGCCGAGCAGCTCGACGGCGTTGGTGGAGACGACCCGGAATCGGGCGGCCTCACGGTCGCAGAAGATGCCGCCCCAGGTGAAACGTTCCGGCGCCTTGCGCACGGCCACGGTCTCGGGGAAGAGGACGGCGGAGTTGGTGTCGTAACCGGCAGTGAAGTCGGTGAAGGTGATCGGCACGAACATCGGGTTGTCGAAGCGGGTGCGCTCCAGCTCCGCCAGCCAGTCGGGCCAGACGACGTTCAGCAGGACCGCTTCGAGGTTGCGGTTCGGGTTGCCGTTCTGGGTGTACATCGGGAAGACGACCAGGTGCTCCAGGCCGTCCTCGCGCTGTTCGGCGGGCTGGAAGGCGAGCAGCGAGTCCAGGAAGTCCGGCTCCCGGTAGCCGGTGTCGGCCCACTTGGCCAGGTCCACGTCGACGGCGGCCAGGTAGGCGGCGTCGTGCGGGAAGAGCGGCGCAAGCTCCGCGACGGCCGTGCGGACGGTGGCGACCAGCGGGTCGACCGTCCGGCGCTCGACGACGGACAGGTCGATGGAGCCGTCCTTGGACTGCAGGGGGCGCAGGGCCTCGACAGCTTCCTTGAGCCGCAGCCAGGCCGGGTGGCCGGCGAGGGACTCGACCGGGGCGTCGGCCGCCACGGCGAGCCTTGGCGAAAGATTCTGCATCGGGGACTCACTTCGACAGGAGGGTTTTCAACGAGACCACCATAAGTACGAAAGGTTCTTCTGTTCAAGGGGGCACCCGACGGCGGATCTGCGGTAACCCGGGCCGGAGACCGTATGTCGTCCGTGTGAACAGCTGCCGGGATCTTCCGGGACAGAGCGGACGAAGCCCGGTAAGCCGACCATGCCGCGCGTGTTCCGGCGTCGCCACCGGGGGAGGTTCCCCACCCGACCGGTCCGTCCCCTTCCTCCCGGGAGCCCCGCCATGCCCCTCCCCCGAAAACCGCTCGCCGCCCTCCTGCTCGCCGGTGCCGTGCTGGCCGCCTGTGCCCCGCAGGACACCGCGTCCGACGAGAACCCCACGGCCGCGAGCACGGCGGGCGGCTGCGCGCCGGGCGCGTTGCCCACCCGGGCGGCGGGGACGCTGACCATCGGCACCGACAAGCCCGCGTACGAGCCGTGGTTCGCGGAGGACGCGCCGGCGAACGGCAAGGGCTTCGAGTCCGCGGTCGCCCACGCGGTGGCGGAGAAGCTCGGCTACCCCAAGGAGAAGGTGACGTGGGTGGTCGCTCCGTTCGGCACGGCGACCGCGCCCGGTCCGAAGAACTTCGACTTCGACATCAACCAGGTGTCGATCAGTGCCGAGCGCCGGCAGGCGGTGGACTTCTCCTCCGGCTACTACGACGTGCGCCAGGCCGTGATCGCGCTGAAGAGTTCCAAGGCCGCCTCGGCCCGGAGCCTCGCCGATCTCAGGGGCGCCAAGCTGGGCGCACAGGTCGGCACCACCAGCCTGGACGCGGTCACCGACACCATCAGGCCGACCACCCGGCCGGCCGTCTTCGACTCCAACGACCTGGCGAAGGCCGCGTTGAGGAACGGTCAGGTCGAGGCCCTGGTGGTCGACCTCCCGACGGCGTTCTACATCACCGGGGCCGAGGTGACGGACGCCCAGGTGGTCGGCCAGCTGGCGGGCTCCGCGAAGGGCGAGCAGTTCGGCCTGGTGCTGGACAAGGGCTCGAAGCTGACCGGCTGCGTCTCCGGCGCGGTGGACGCGCTGCGGGCCGACGGGACGCTGGCGAAGCTGGAGAAGCAGTGGCTCTCGGACGCCGTCTCGGCCCCCGTCCTCCAGTGAGCGACACCGTGAAGGGGCTCTCCGGGGGGTCCGCCGACCCGGGGACGCCGGCCGGCCCGGGTGGGCCGGCGGGCCCGGACGCGGCCGACGACGGCTACCGGCCGTCGGCGCGACGGCTCGCCCACGAGGCGTACCGGCGCCGGCGGGCCCACCGCTCGGCGCTGATCGCGGCCGGCTCGACGCTGGCGACGGCGGTGGCGCTGGTCCTGCTGGTGGTCGGCTCGCCCGGCTGGCCGGCCGTGCGGCGGTCCTTCCTCAGTGCCGAGTACGCCCGGCAGGCACTGCCCGAGGTGCTCAAGGGACTGCGGATCAACCTGGAACTGATGGCCGTCTGCGGGGTGCTGATCCTCTTCCTCGGCCTGCTGCTCGCGGTACTGCGGACCCTGAGCGGGCCGGTCTTCCTGCCGGTGCGGCTGCTCGCCACCGCCTACGTCGACTTCTTCCTCGGCCTGCCGATGATCATCTGCCTGCTGGTGATGATCACCGGGGTGCCGGCGCTGCGACTGACCGGTGTCACCACCGACCCGCTGTGGCTGGGCGGCGCCGCGCTGGTGCTCACGTACGCGGCGTACGTGTCCGAGGTGTTCCGGGCCGGCATCGAGTCGGTGCACCCGAGCCAGCGGGCCGCCGCCCGGTCGCTGGGCCTCTCCAACGCGCAGGCGATGCGGTACGTGGTGCTGCCGCAGGCGGTCCGCCGGGTGGTGCCGCCGCTCCTCAACAACCTGGTCAGCCTGCAGAAGGACACCGGACTGGTCTCGATCGGCGGGGTGATCGACGCGGTGTACGCGGCGAAGATCATCAACGGCCGGTCGTTCAACTCCACCCCGTACCTGGTGGCGGCACTCGTCTTCGTGGTGCTGACCATCCCGCTCACCCGGTTCACCGGCTGGCTCACCACCCGGATGAACCGCCGACGCCAGCAGGGAGGTGCGGTGTGACCGGCCGACCGGCCGACGACACGACAGGCCGCCCGCCGGGCACGTCCGCCGTACGACCGGGTGTGCCGGCGCCGTCGGGCGGGGCGGCGGCGCCGGGCGGGCCGGTGAAGCCCGTGCTGCGCCTGGAGTCGGTGCGCAAGAGCTTCAACGGCCAGGCGGTCCTGCGCGACGTGGACCTCGCCGTCCCCGAGCACTCGGTGACGGCGCTGATCGGTGCCTCCGGCTCCGGCAAGTCGACGCTCCTGCGGTGCGTCAACCTGCTGGAGCGGATCGACGACGGCGCCGTCTTCCTGGACGGCGCGGAGATCACCGACCCGCGTGCCGACGAGGACGCCGTGCGACGACGGATCGGCGTCGTGTTCCAGGCCTACAACCTCTTCCCGCACATGACCGTGCTGGAGAACGTGACGCTCGCCCCGCGCCGGGTGCACGGTCTGGCCCGGGCCGAGGCCGAGGCGCGGGCGCACGAGCTGCTCGACCGGCTGGGCCTGGCGGCGAAGGCGCGGGAGTACCCCGACCGGCTCTCCGGCGGCCAGCAGCAGCGGGTGGCCATCGTGCGGGCGCTCGCCACCGGGCCGCGGCTGCTGCTCCTCGACGAGATCACCGCGGCGCTCGACCCGGAGCTGGTCGGCGAGGTGCTCTCGGTGGTGCGCGACCTCAAGGAGCAGGGCATGACGATGCTGGTCGCGACGCACGAGATGGGGTTCGCCCGCGAGGTCGCCGACCAGGTCTGCTTCCTGGACGCCGGGGTGGTACTCGAACAGGGGCCGCCGGAGCGGGTGTTCGGGGCGCCGCAGCAGGAGCGGACCCGGCGGTTCCTGAGCCGGGTCATCGCCTCCGGGCGGCTCTCCGGGTAGCCGGACCTGTGCGGCAGTCCAGCGCCCGCCGGTGGGCCCACTCCGCCGGGCACCACCATGCGCCCCCGCACGCGCCCTGCTGCACGCGGCCCCGGGCCGTGATCGTGGACAGTACCCCCGCCCGTCACCGCCCGGGAGGCCGCCGTTGCACGGATCAGCCCTCGTCAGCTGGTTGTTGGCCGCCCTCGCCGCGGCCTCCGGCGGCTACTGCCTCACCCGCCTGCGCCGTACTCCCCCCGCGCCGCCCCCGGGAGCGGCCGAAGCCGGAACCGCACCGAGGACGCCCGGCCCGAGAAGGACCGGGGCGACCGGGGCGACCCGCGCACACCGGCTGCACGCGTACGAGTCGGATGCCTCCGAGGCCCTGATGGGCTTCGGCATGGCCGCCATGGCCGTGACCGGGACGGCCGTACCGGGCGTCGCCTGGGCCTGGCTGTTCGGCCCGCCCGCGGTCGCCCTGCTGCTGGCCGCCGCGTACCGCCCGGAGCGGCGGGCGCACCGGCTGCACCACGCGGTCGGCGCGCTGTCGATGACCTACATGGCACTCGTGATGGCCACCGCGCCCGCCGCCGGGCACGCGGGCCACCACCCGTCCGCGGCCGGATCGCCGGCACTGACCGGCGCCCTGCTGCTCTACTTCGGCGGGTACGCGCTCTGGTCGGGCAGCCGGCTGCTCAGCGGTGCCGGAGGCGGGCCCGGCGGGCTGCCGGCGGCCTCGGCGACGCTGCCCCGGGCCTGGCGGCTGTCGATGGGCATCGGCATGTTCGCCATGCTCCTGACCATGTGACACCGGCGCCCGCGCCCACCGTCGCGGCGCGGCACCGGACGACCGTCGCGGCGCCGCACCGTCCTCGCGGCGCGGCCGCCGGACAGCCGTGGCGTTGGTCACTGGGTGGCCGAAAGTCGTACCACGCCGCGCCGGCAGCGCTTAGGTTGGACGGGAAGCGCGTTGTCGCGCTCCGTGCGTCCCCGGGGAGCCCATGCCATGACGGCCCTGCTCGGCCTGCTGCTGCTCGGACTGCTGCTCGCCACCGCCGCTCCCCGGCGGCTGACCCGGGCCCGCTGGGTGGACCGCGAACCCGTACTGGCGCTGCTGGTCTGGCAGTGCCTGGTGGTGGCCGTACTGCTGTGCTGTGCGCTGAGCCTGCTGCTGGCCGCCTCGGCCGCGCTCCCCGACCTGCGGTCGCTGCTGTTCGCGGGCGCACCGCACGGCGTGGAGGCGGCGTACGGACTGCACAACGCCGAGGGCTGGGGCCGGCTCTGCGCGGCGGTGCTGGCCGCGGGCGGGTTGCAGACGCTGTTCGCGCTGACCCGTGAGGTCCGTTCGGCGAAGGCGCTGCGCGCTCACCGGCATGCCGAACTGGCCACGCTGTCACCTGAGTTGCCGGGCTCCATCGACGACGCACGGCAGCGCCGGGAGCGGCTGGTGGTGCTGGAGGACGTCCGGCCCGGGGCCTGGTCGCTGCCCGGGCACAACTCCCGGCTGGTGGTCACCACGGGGGCGCTCCGGCAGCTGACCGACCGGGAGTTGGAGGCGGTGCTGAGCCATGAGCGCGGGCACGTCCGGGCCCGGCACCACTGGCTGGCGCAGGGCGCGCAGGCGCTCGCCTCGGGCTTCCCCGGGGTCGGCGTCTTCAGCGCCTTCCGGAATCAGGTGGGCGAGTTGGTGGAGCTGGCGGCGGACGACCGGGCCGCGCGGCGGCACGGCCGGCACACCACCGCCCTGGCACTGGCCGAACTCAACCTGGGGCGCGGGGTGTTCGGCTCCTGCCCGCCCGGGATGGCCCAGTCGCCGAAACGGGTGGACCGGCTGCTGGCCGGGCGCCCCCGGCTCTCCGTGTCGCACCGCCTGCAGCTGACCCTGGCCGCGCTGGCCGCGCCGGTGGCGGTCGTACTGACGGCCGCCGCACCGGGCCTCGCGTCCCTGCTGTAGCGCCGGCCTCCGGCCCCGTCAGTCCAGGGTCGTCCCGCAGGCGCGCACCGGTTCGTCGGCGAGCGTGAGGGAGAGCACCTCGCGGTGCAGGGGACGGGCCTCCGTGTAGCGCCGACGGCCGGCCCCGGTGAGCGCGACCTGGATGCCGCGCCGGTCACTGGTGCACATCGCGCGGGTGACCAGCCCGGCCTTCTCCAGCCTGCCGATCAGCCGCGAGAGCGCGCTCTGGCTGAGGTGCACGGTGTCGGCCAGCTCCTGGATCCGCAGCCCGTGCCCGCCACTGCCGTCACACCCCTCGACGAGGCGTTCCAGCACCTCGAACTCGCTCATGCCCAGGCCGTGCTTCTCGCCGAGTTCACGGTCGAGGAGGCAGGCGGTCTGGGCCTGCCGGGCCAGCAGGTCGCGCCACTGGACGACCAGACCGGCCTCCGCCGGGGAGTCGTGGGAATCGTGGGGGTCGAGTTCAGCCACGCCGCCACGGTATCACATGCGGAAGCAACTTATGCGTTAACATCTTATTCACTTGCATTGAATGCACGTGCATGTACTCTCTTGCCCATGACCACCGCGACCGTCACGACGTCTGACGATTCATCACAGGGGGCTCCGCGCTGGAGTCCCCGCCTCTGGGGCACGCTGATCGTGCTCTGCGCCGCGCTGTTCCTGGACGCCCTGGACATCTCGATGGTGGGCATCGCGCTCCCCTCCATCGGCTCCGAACTCCACCTCTCCACCTCCACCCTCCAGTGGGTGGTCTCCGGCTACGTACTCGGCTACGGCGGGCTCCTGCTGCTCGGCGGCCGGACCGCCGACCTGCTCGGCCGCCGCCGGGTCTTCCTCGTCGCACTCGCCGTCTTCGCCGCCGCCTCCCTGCTCGGCGGCCTGGTCGACGACGGCGGCCTGCTGATCGCCGCCCGCTTCATCAAGGGCGTCGCCGCCGCCTTCACCGCGCCGGCCGGCCTGTCGATCATCACCACCACGTTCCCGGAGGGCCCGGCCCGCAACCGGGCACTGTCGATCTACACCACCTGCGGGGCCAGCGGCTTCTCGCTCGGCCTGGTCCTCAGCGGAGTGCTCACCTCGGTCGGCTGGCGCTGGACCTTCCTGATGCCCGTCCCGATCGCCCTGCTCGCCCTGGTCTTCGCCGTCCGGCTGCTCCCCCGCCCGGCCGCCGGGGAGAAGGCCACCGGCCGGTACGACGTGCTCGGCGCGATCACCGGCACCGCCACCGTGCTGCTGCTGGTCTTCACCGTGACCGAGGCGCAGGGCGCCGGCTGGCTCAGCCTGCGCACCCTGGGCTCGTTCGCCGTCGTGGCGCTGCTCGGCTCCGCCTTCCTGTTCGTCGAGAGCCGCACCGCGCACCCGCTGGTCCGGCTCGGGATCTTCCGCAACGGCTCGGTCGCCCGCGCCAACGTGATCGCGTTCGCGATGACCGGCGCGTACGGCGGCTTCCAGTTCGTGGTCACGCTCTACCTCCAGGAGCTGCTCGACTGGTCGGCTCTGGAGATGGCGCTCGGGCTGCTGCCCGCCGGCGCGATGATCGCCCTGTCGGCACCGTTCATGGGTCCCGTGGTGGACCGCTTCGGGACCGGCCGGCTGCTGCCGATCGGCCTGCTCGCCCTGGTCGGCGCGTTCGCGCTCTTCCTCCGGCTCGACGAGCACAGCTCGTACCCGGTGCTGGTGCTGCCGTCGATCATCCTGCTCGGCGTCGGCTTCGCGCTGGCCTTCCCCTCGGTGAACATCGCCGCCACCGACGGCGTCGCCGACGATGAGCAGGGACTGGCCTCCGGCCTGGTGAACACCGCGATCCAGGTCGGCACCGCGGTCGTCCTGGCCGGCGCCACGGCCATCATCACCGCCGGCAGCGGCGGCGGCACCGGCGCGCAGGCCCAGCTGGACGGCTACCGGCCCGCCCTGCTCTTCATCACCGGGATCGCGGTGGTCGGTTTCGTGATCGCCGTCGCGGGCGCCGTTCTCGACCGGCGGACGAAGGCAACTCGCTTCTCCGTACCGGACTATGATTATCCGTCAGTCGACCTGGTCGACCGGGGCGGCGAGGTTCTGACCAAGAGCTGACCAGCGGTACGAGTTCCACCAGGCCCGGGACGGAGTCCCCGGGCGGGCGCCGGCTCCACCAAACCCCCGTGTTGGTAGAGCCGGCGCCTCCGTACGAACCGAACGCCGCCGCCCGGCCCAATGCCCCGGGGGCCACGGTCCGGTCGCCGGCCGCGCCAGTATATTGGCCGACAGCCAACGAACGTACGGAGCAGAAACGATGGCACCTCGCGGGGATTCGGTCAATGAGGAGATGCGTCAGCGTTCCCGGCGACGCATCATGCGGGCCACCGTCGAACTGGTCGACCGGCACGGATACGCCGGGACCACGCTGACCGACATCGCCGAACGGGCCGGACTGGCCCGCGGACTGCTCTCGTACTACTTCGACGGCAAACGGCTGCTCATGCAGTCGGCGACCCACCGGATGATGCACCAGGAGCTCTCCACCGTGCTCGGCGAGCTCGCGCCCGACGCGACACCGGAGGCGCGGCTGGCCCGGGCGATCGACGCGGTGCTCGGCCTGGCCATGGACCACCCGCGGGTGATGCGCTCGCACCTGGCGCTGATCCTCGACCCGGACACCGGCGCCTTCGTCCAGGACCCCGAGCAGCAACGGCTCGGCTCGATCCTCCAGGATCTGCTGCGCGACTGGGGTGCGCCCGACCCCGTCGCGGAGCACGCGGTGCTGCGCAGCGCCCTGATGGGCGGCTGCATAGGCGTCCTGCTCCCGGGCGCGGAGGTGCCGCTGGCGCCGATCCGCGCCGACCTCTTCAGCCGCTACGACCTGCCCTGGCACCTCGGCCGTCCGCCGCAGCCGCTCCCGCCGGAACGCGAAAGGCCGCCGGCCCGCGGCTGAAACCGCGGGGCCGGCGGCCGTCCGGTGGAGCGGCGCGCGGCGGACGGGGACGTCCGGCGCTCAGCGCTCCTTCAGGATCGAGGCCAGCAGGTCGATGGTGCGCTCGGGCGTGAGGCTGTCCACGCAGAGCCGCTCCATCACCTGGATGTAGGCGTCGACGTCGTCGCGCTTGTCGAGGTACAGCGCACTGGTCAGCTGCTCCAGGTACACGACGTCCGCCAGGTCCTGCTCGGGGAAGCGCAGGATGGTGAACGCACCGGACTCACCGGCGTGCGCACCGAAGCGGAACGGCATGACCTGGATCACGACGTTGGCCTGCTCGGCCGCGTCGATCAGGTACTGGACCTGGCCGCGCATCACCTTCGGCCCACCGACCGGACGGCGCAGCGCCGCCTCGTCGATGACCGCCCAGAGGCGGGGGCTCTCGCCCTCGGTGAGCAGCTTCTGGCGGCGCATCCGCAGGCTGACCCTGCGCTCGACCTCCTCCTCGCTGATCACCGGCCGACTCTGGCCGAAAACCGCCCGTGCGTACTCCTCGGACTGGAGCAGGCCGGGGACGAACTGGACCTCGTAGGTGCGGATCAGTGCGGCGGCCTCCTCCAGACCGACGTAGGTCTGGAACCAACCCGGCAGGACGTCGTTGAAGCTGTGCCACCAGCCCGACTTGTTGGCCTCGCGGACCAGCCCGAGCAGCGCCTCGCGCTCCAGGCCGTCGTCCACTCCGTAGAGGCTGAGCAGGTCCGCGACATCGCGTTCCTTGAAGCTGACCCGGCCGAGTTCCATGCGGCTGATCTTGGACTCGGACGCACGGATCGCGTAGCCCGCGTCCTCGCGGGTGATGCCGCGCCCCTCCCGGAGGCGGCGCAGCTGGGAGCCGAGGAGGATCCGGCGGACCATCGAGCCGCCGCCCGGCTGAACTGTGGTCATGTGGTCCTAACCTCCACCTAGGGCAAACAGCGCACAGTCTGCCATCAGTTGAGCGCTCACGGTGCCGATACTGACGGATGTTCCTATCAGTTCTGTACTCCGCACACCAGGATGCACGTGCATCCGGCGCTTGCATATGCCATTTGAACGACTGCACGTGAATCGACTCTTGCATCTGCAGTGAGCGCAGAGGACGATGGTGCACGTGCACCTGCACATCCCTGGCAATCCCGCGGGCTCCGCGTCGACCCCACGCGCGACTCCGTGCACAGGCCCGGCAGCGCCCCCGCGCCTCCGGGCCCTTGTGCGCGCGCGCCTGGTCGAGTGGGCGGCCGTGCGGCCGAGCGAGTCGGAGGTGACCGGCATGACCCCGGCGGGTCCAGCCGTGTCCGCCCCCTTATGGGAGGAGCTCTTCATGAGCACCGGAACGGCTTTGGCAGTCGACCCCCATGTGGTCACCTGTACGCTCGCTCCTCGATATGAAGCCGTCAGAACCGCGCGCGACTTCGCCAGAACCGCCCTGCACCGCTGGGGCCTGGGCGAGCTCTTCGACGATGTCGCGCTGGTGGCCTCGGAGCTGGTGACCAACGCCCTGCGGCACGCGATCGGCGCGCGCCCCGGTGCGGCGGACGACTACGACTTTCCCATGCAGTGCGCAGCCGAGGGGAGGCTGCCGATCCGAATAAGCCTGGTGCACCGTTCCCCGCAGGTGGTCTGCGCGGTGAGCGACCCCAGCAACATCGGCCCGGTGGCGCGGGAGGCCGACTTCGTGGCGGAGTCGGGCCGCGGCCTCCACCTGGTCGACTCGTTCAGCCACTCCTGGGGCTGGCATCCGCTCGGCGGCGGCAAGGTCGTCTGGGCGCTGTTCGAGGCGGAACCGGAACAACGGTCGATCCCGGCCCCCGAGATGAGCGGACGGCACCGGCGCTCGGCCTAGCACGGCGCACGACCCGTGACAGGACCCCCGGGAGCACCACACCGCCCGGCGGGAGACCACACACCAGCGCGACACACCCCGGCAACGGCGATCGGTGACCCTCGGGCAGCGGGTACCGGCCACCCTTGCGGCGGTGCGCCCCTCCGATCCGCGTGCGGCGGCTCGGCACGGCGGCGACGGCGGGTGGCCGTGGCGGGCGGAACGGCGGCCGGCGGGCGAGGACCCGCGAACGGCGGCCGGGCCGGCGGAACGGCAGCTCGTGGCACGACGGCTCGCAGGGCGGCGGAGCCGGTAAGACAAAGGCCGTCGTGGTGTCAGCACCCACGACGGCCCCCCGATGGTGGAGCCGGCGGCCGGTCAGACCGCCAGGTGGTCGAACTCCCCGTCCTTGGCCCCCAGGAGCAGGGCCTCGATCTCGGCCCGGGTGTAGATGAGCGCCGGACCGTCCGGGAAGCGGGAGTTGCGCATCGCCACATCGCCCCCCGGGAGGGCGGCGAACTCGACGCAGTTGCCCTGAGAGTTGCTGTGCAGGCTCTTCTGCCAGACCACGCCCTTGAGGTCCGCAGCGGCCATCCCGTTGTACGTGTCGAACGTGTCGTGCATAGAAATCTCCCGAAGAGCTCCGGAGTGGGTCGTCCAGCTCGGCGCCCCGGCTCTCAGCCGAACGGCTCGGCCGGCCCCGTACCGGCCCGGTACAACGCCTCACTTGACGTGATGATAGCTCCAGTGCACGTGCATCAGCACGGGACGTTGCAGGTGCACGGGCTTTTCGACACCGAACCGGAACTCTTCACGAGCCGCGCACCTGACGGTACGTAAGTGGACATAGTCGACCGAATCGGCCGGATGTCGATGACGGCCCGTAGGCGACCACCCGCTGAATGTTGATCTTCGGGAGCCCGGAGTCGCACCGCTGTGACCCCACTGTGACCCTCCGTCAGACGATGCCCGCCCTGTGAGACATCTCACGCGCCCCTCCTGCAACGCGGAGCTCCTCCTCTCGCATCTGAGCGGATACCGGGAGAGAAACCGGGTTCGGGCCGGTTATGTCCGGTTTTCGGATGGGCCGCCCCTCCTCGTACGGCAGCCGACTGCGAGCACGGCGGGGGAATGTCCTACGATCTCCGCCATGAGCACCGCAGCCATCCCGGGCGCGCCACTGCCCGTCCGAACCCCAGGCTCCCGTGCGCGGGGGCGCCACCGCCGTCCCGAGCGCCCCGAAATCCCGACCGGTTCGCCGGTCCTGCTGCTCGCCGTGCCCGCGGCCGCCGGACCGGAATCCCGGTCCGTGGTCGAGGAGCTGCTGTCCATCGTCCGCAGCGAGCAGAACGGCGTGCAGACGGCAGCCGGCTACCTTCCGGCCCACGGCGCCGAGGTCGGCGCCGAGCGCACCGTCGCCGAACTGCTGGACGAGGCGGCCGAGGCCGGCCTGCCCACGCCGGTCATCGTGCCCCTCGTGCCCGGCCCGCACGACTTCCTGACCGACCTGTACGCCCTCGCCGCCGAGTACGGCGCCCCCGTCACCGACGTGCTGGGCCCGCATCCGCTGCTGGCCGAGGCCGTGCACGTGCGCCTCTCCGAGGCCGGTCTGGCCCGCGCCGACCGGGCCCGGCTCTTCGCCATCGCGACCGCCGCCGACGGCGTGGTGCTCACCACCGTCGGTGGGCAGGCCGCCGCCGACGCCGCCGGGATCACCGGCATGCTGCTGGCCGCCCGGCTGGCCGTGCCCGTCGTCCCCGCCGCGCTCGACCTGCCCGGCTCGGTGGCCGCGGCCGTCGCCCACCTCCGGGAGATGGGCTCGCAGAACCCGGCGCTGGCCCCGCTGGTGATCGGCCCGGAGGCGGACTCCGAGCTGCTCGCCACGGCAGCCGAGGAGTCCGGCTGCCCGTCGGCCGCCCCGCTGGGCGCGTACCCGACGGTGGGCCAGCTGATCGCCTCCACCTACCTGGCCACGCTGCCGGCCGTCGACTTCGAGGCGCAGGCCGCGGAGGCCGGGGACGGCGCCGCGGAGCCCTCCGGCGGACGGCACGCCGCCCAGTAGCGCGAGCCCGTCCGAAGGGGCCCGGAACGCATCCGTTCCGGGCCCCTTCGGCTGCTCGCACCGGCCGGAACGGTCCGGCCCCCCGCCCTCCGGCCGGACCGGTACCCCGCACCGCCGCCGCGGTCGCCGGGGCGGCCTCAGCGGCCGACCCGACTGGTGGGCGAGGCCGCGTCCTTCAGTTTCAGGGCGGGCAGCCGCACCGGCCGGGACTGCGCCGCGAAGGTGGCCACCGGCGCGGCGGCGGCGTTCCACTGCGGCTGCGCTGCGCCCTCCTCGTCCGGCTTGCGGACCTTGAGCACCTCGGTCTGCCCGGCCCGGCGCAGCAGGATGTTCTTCGGCCGCACGGCCTCCGGGTCCAGCCAGAGCTCGTTGCCGCCGAACTCGCAGTCCAGCAGCAGCACGTCGTCCGGCTGCCCGTCCGAGGTGGCCCGGAAGGCCACGCCGGCCCGCCGGTAGCCGGTGAACCGGCTCCGGCTGAAGGTGACGGCCTGTCCGGCGAGTTCGTGCCGGGCGGTGGAGACGGCGAAGTCGCTCTGCCCGGCCGCGTCGACGAGCAGTCCGTCGAACACGGTGCCCTTGTCCCGGCCGAGCGAGTGCAGCGCCACTCCCCCGCCCGCGTTGCCGTACAGCACGCTCGCGGTGTAGTCGAAGTCGTTGAGGTAGGCGCCGTGCTCGATGCCCCAGCCACCGTTGTGGTAGGCGGCGAACTCGGTGACCGCGTGGTGCTGACGGGCGTTGAGCCAGACGAAGATGCCGTCCTGCAGGTTGTTGTGGGCCAGGCAGCGCTCGAAGGTCCAGACGCCCTCGCTGTTCTCCGGCCACTCGAAGCCGGAGGCCCCGGTCGCGCCCTGGACGCCGACGGCCACGCAGTCCACCGCCTTGCCGCCGGTGCCCGCGCCGAGGTTGAAACCGGTCAGCCGGTAGGCGCGGGGGTTGGGTTCGAGCAGGGTGCGGGAGGCGACGCAGGACTCGTAGACGATGTCGTCGGAGGGGCGCTGCGGGGTGCGGGTGTCCGGCGGCCCGTCCCACCAGTACGCGTCCTCCCAGGTCTCGTGGCTGATGCAGCTGCGGAAGGTGATGCCGTGACTGGCGTGCGGCACGTACGCGTGGCTGCCGGCGTCGCGGACGACCACGCCCTCGACGACGGTCCCGCGGGTGGCGTCGCCGAGCTGGTGGAAGTGGAGCCCGTACCGGCCGAGGACGGCCGCGGTGACCGGGGCGGTGCCGTCCTGTCCTCTCCAGGTCTCCTTGGTGTCGGCGCGCGGGCCGACCCAGCGCAGCGCGGCGTGCCGGACGTCGGCGCGCCGGGAGCTGGTGAGGTGGACGTGGGCGCGGCCCTCGGCGGTGCCCTCGACCCGGACGGTGCGGGTCAGGTTGAGCACCTCGGCGCCGACGGTGACGCCCCCTCCGGCGGCGACCAGGGGGTGGGCGTGCTTCAGCGGCGACTCCAGGGTGACGGTGGCTCCGCTGACGGACCGCACGGTGACGAGGTCGTAGTGGGCGGCGAAGCCCTCCTGGTCGGGCGGGCCGGTCGGGGTGACGGCCAGTTCGTCGCCGGGGAGCCAGCCGGCGGGTGGGGCGGACAGGGCCAGCTCGGTGCCGCCGGCCTTCAACTCGCGGTCGGCGCGGACCCACGCGGTCTTGGCGGCGCCGTCGAGCCGCAGGTGGCCGGCGCCGGTGACCCAGAGGCCCACGTCGGTGTCGACGACCTTCATGCCGTCCCCCTGGAAGCGCCCCTCGTCGACGGCGGGGAAGCGCAGGGTGTGGGTGTGGGTGCCGTCGGGGGCGAGGGCGAGGGCGCCGCGGATCTCGACGTTCCCGGTGGCGGCGAGGGTGAGGGTGCGGTCGGCGGCGAAGGTGAGGGCGCCGGTCGGCTCCACCAGCAGCGTGCCGACGGCGGCGTCGGTGTCGAGCAGCACCCGGTCGGTGATCCGCACGGTGCTCCTCGGGCCGGGCACGGCACCGCCCCAGCCGGCCGGGTCGGACCAGCGGCGGCCGCTCTGGTCGACGGTGGGCGCGGGGTCCGGTTGTTCGGGCGCGGCGCCCACCGGAGCGGCCTCGGGGGACGCCCCACCGTGGCCTCCGGCTCCCGTCCGGTCCGCGCCGACGGCCGTGGACGATCCGGCGACGGCGGCGACCGGTTCGGTCGGGCCGCTCAGCGAGCGCCGCAGCACCTCCTCGCCGCTGACCGCCGCGAAGGCGGTGCCGACGGCGAGCCAGCGCAGTAAAGTACGGCGACTTAAGGGAGTTAGGGGCGGTTCGGGTGGGATGTCCGCTCTGCGATGCTTTGCCCTGCGATGCGCTCCGCGCACCCGGCCGGTCGGCCGGGCGGGGTCCGGGTCCTCGTCCATGGCCATCGGTGCGTAGCCCTCCCCACGGGCGGCTGCGGCGGCGCCGGCGTCCTACCGACGCTCTGAAGCATAGGCAGTTGCGTTGACCGCGACGGGCGTTGCATGAAATCGGTCATTTCTGATCATGAAGGACAGCCGTCCACCATGGATTTCGCAAACAGTGACGTGCCTCACACATGTTTGCGGTTTGAACGCGGCTCTGCTTAACGTGCTCCCCGTTCGTGGCCACACGGACCCAGCTCCCCTGCAACGCCGAGTCCTGCCGTCGGGTGCGCTGGAAGTACGAAGCACCACGGCAGGAGCGGGGGAACCACAGGTAGTTCGCCCAGGCCGGTCCCCGGACCGACCAGGGCTAGGGGTGAAGCCGCGTCCACAGCGCGGCCGGGCAACTCCAGCCCGAATCCGACAGCTCACCTCGCAGGCGTGGGAGAGGACCGCGTCTTCATGCTGCCCACCAACGGCACCCGTCTGTCCAGCCGCACCCGTCGCGCCATCGCCACCCTCGGCGTCGCGGGCATCGGCCTCACCATCCCCTGCCTCACCACCGGCACCGCCTCGGCCGCCTCCGTCGCCACCTGGGACAAGGTCGCCCAGTGCGAGAGCACCGGCAACTGGAGCATCAACACCGGCAACGGCTTCTACGGCGGACTCCAGTTCACCAGCTCCACCTGGGCCGAGTTCGGCGGCACCTCGTTCGCCGCGCGCGCCGACCTCGCCACCAAGGACCAGCAGATAGCGATCGCCGAGAAGGTGCTCGCCGTGCAGGGCCCCGGTGCCTGGCCGGTCTGCTCGGTCCAGGCCGGCCTGACCAAGGGCGGCACCCCGGCCGCCGTCGACACCTCCACGGCCGCCGCCAAGCCGGCCGTCCAGACCCCGGCCCCGGCCGCCAAGCCCGCCGCCCAGCCGAAGGCCACGCAGCCCGCCGCGCCCAAGGCCGCCCAGCCGCAGGCGCAGGCTCCCGCCGCCACCGACGCCGCCCGCCAGGGCGACGGCGGCCAGGACGGGCGCCAGTGGCGCCAGCAGACCGGCCAGCAGGGCGGTCAGCAGGGCGACCGGAAGCAGTCCGCCGACTACACCGTGGCCGTCGGCGACTGGCTCTCCTCCATCGCCGACAAGAACGACGTCCAGGGCGGCTGGGAGCGGCTCTACGAGCTCAACCGCGCCACCCTGACCGAGGGCCCGCACAGCATCTACCCGGGCCAGCACCTGACCTTCGGCGACCGGGCCAAGGGCAACCAGGCCGCGGAGGAGTCCGGCAAGGGCTTCGACTGGTTCAACCGGGCCAAGGACGCGGGGACCGGCACCGCCACCACCGAGCCGGCCGCCCCGGCCACCAAGCCGGCCGCCAAGCCCGCCGCCCAGGCCGAGACCCCGGCCCCGGCCCAGGCCGCCACCGGCAGCATGGCCGCCGCCGTCTCCTTCGCCCAGTCGAAGGTCGGCCAGGCCTACGTCTACGGCGGCACCGGCAACGGCGGCTGGGACTGCTCCGGTCTCACCCAGGCCGCGCTGCGCGCCGCGGGCATCACCGTCCCGCGCGTCGCCGCCGACCAGGCCGCCGCGTCCACGCACGTCTCGCTCGACGCCCTCAAGCCGGGCGACCTGCTGTTCTGGTCCAACAACGGCAAGGACTCCGGCGTCTACCACGTCGCGCTCTACATCGGTGACGGCAAGTACGTCGAGGCCGCCAACCCGAGCTCCGGCGTGCGGACCCAGACCGTGGCCAACTGGGCCCCGGACTTCGCCGGCCGGGTCTGACCCACGGCCGGATCTGACCCGCGAAAGCCCGGGGCCCCCGGGGAGGAGCCAGGTCGCTCCCTCCCCGGGGGCCCCGGTGCGTCCCGCGCCGGACCGCCCCCGGAACCCCGGGCGCCCCGCCCCGGAAGGTCATGGTCAAATCCGGTCGCACCAGGCATGCTGCTGCTCTGTCCCCGAGGAGGAGTCACCATGGCCCAGGTCACCGTCACGCTCGACGCCAACCTCGCGATCGACGCGATGATGCTGTCCGGCACGAAGAGCCCGCAGGACGCCGTCGAACTGATCCTCCGCGACTACCTGGACCGGGGGCGGCGCACCGAGACCCGGACCGGCGACGCCGCCGACGGCCACCGGGTCACCCCGGACCGCCCGGCCGTCCAGGAGGGCTGACCCGCACGACGAACGGCCGGGGTCCGGGAGCGGCCTGCTCCCGGACCCCGGCCGTTCGTCCGATCCGTCAGCGCGCGCCTGCGCCGGTCGAGCCGCGCATCACCAGCTCGGGCTGGAACATGAACTCCCCGCGCTGGGCGGCGTTTCCGCCGACCTCCTCCAGCAGGGCGTCCACCGCGGCGGTGGCCATCGCCTCCACCGGCTGGCGGATGGTGGTCAGCGGCGGCTCGGTGAACGCTATCAGCGGCGAATCGTCGAACCCGACCACCGAGACGTCCTGCGGCACCGTCAGACCCCGCTGCCGGACGGCCCGTATCGCGCCGAGAGCCATCATGTCGCTGCCGCAGACGATCGCCGTGCAGCCCTTGTCGAGCAGCGCGCCGGCCGCCGCGTGGCCGCCCTCCACACTGAACAGGGTGTGGTGGACGAGGCCCTCGGCCTCCTCCCGGGTGCGCCCGAGCACCTCGCACAGGGCGGCGGTGAACCCCTCGATCTTCCGCAGCACGGGCACGTACCGGCGCTGCCCGACGGCCAGCCCGATCCGCTCGTGGCCGAGTTCGGCCAGGTGCTGGACGGCCATCCACATCGCGGCCCGGTCGTCCGGCGAGATGAACGGCGCGTCGATCTTCTCGCTGTACCCGTTGATCAGCACGAACGGCACCCCGCGGCCGGCCAGCCGGGCGTACCGGTCGTGGTCGGCGGTGGTGTCCGCGTGCAGGCCGGAGACGAAGACGATGCCCGCCACGCCCCGGTCGACCAGCATCTCCACCAGTTCGTCCTCGGTGGAGCCGCCCGGCGTCTGGGTGCAGAGCACCGGCGTGTAGCCGTGCCGGCTCAGCACCTGCTCGATCACCTGGGCCAGCGCGGGGAAGATCGGGTTGCTCAGCTCCGGGGTGATCAGCCCGATCAGGCCCGCGCTGCGCTGGCGCAGCCGGGTGGGCCGCTCGTACCCGAGCACGTCGAGTGCCGCCAGCACGGTCTGCCTGGTGGCGGCCGAGACGTTCGCCTTGCCGTTGAGCACGCGGGAGACGGTGGCCTCGCTGACCCCCGCCTGCGCCGCGATGTCTGAGAGTCGCGCCGTAGTCACGGTCCCAGAGCCTATTGCAACCACGTCAGACCGCCCACCAGTCGGTGCTGTCCGGTGCGAGCACCGTCCCGCCGCCGTCGATCAGCGGGTCGGCGCCGGCGGAGCTCAGCAGGAGCCGGCCGGGCACCGGTATCCGGACCGGGCCGGCGGTCGTGTTCACCGTGCAGACGAACGCGCCGCGGCGGAACGCCAGGGTGCCCTCCGGGCTCTCCAGCCACTCGACCCCCGTGCCGGCGCCGAGCTCGGCCCGGGCCCGGCGGACGGCCAGTGCGGAGCGGTACAGCTCCAGGGTGGAGGTCGGGTCGCCGGTCTGCGCCTCGACGCTGAGCCCGGCCCACTCGGCGGGCTGCGGCAGCCAGCTGGGGCCGCCGGCGGTCGGGCCGAAGCCGTACGGGGCCTCGGTTCCGGACCACGGGATCGGGACGCGGCAGCCGTCGCGGTAGCCGTCCTGGCCGGCCTTGCGGAAGAACGACGGGTCCTGACGGACCTCGTCGGGCAGGTCGGTGACGTCCGGCAGGCCGAGCTCCTCGCCCTGGTAGACGTAGGCGGAGCCGGGGAGCGCGAGCATCAGCAGCGTGGCCGCGCGGGCCCGGCGCAGGCCGAGCGCGCGGTCGCCGGCGGTGCGGATCTGGGTGCCGAGGCCGGGCGGGTTGGCGAACCGGGTGGCGTGCCGGGTGACGTCGTGGTTGGAGAGCACCCAGGTGGTGGGGGCGTCGACCGGGCGCATCGAGTCGAGCGAGAGGTCGATCACCGCGCGCAGCTCGGCGGCGTCCCAGGAGGTGCCCAGGTACTGGAAGTTGAAGGCCTGGTGCAGTTCGTCGGGGCGGACGTAGTTGGCGGTGCGCTCGACGGTCGGGGTCCACGCCTCGGCGACGCCGATCCGCTGCCCCGGGTACTCGTCGAGGATCTTCCGCCAGCTGCGGTAGATCTCGTGCACGCCGTCCTGGTCGAAGAACGGCATGACGTCGTTGCCGAGCAGCCTGAGCTGGTCGGAGCCGCCGAGGTCGGGCAGGCCGGGGGCCTTCACCAGGCCGTGGGCGACGTCGATGCGGAAGCCGTCGACGCCCATGTCCAGCCAGAACCGGAGGATGGAGCGGAACTCGTCGGCGACGGCCCGGTTCTCCCAGTTGAAGTCGGGCTGCTCCGGGGCGAACAGGTGCAGGTACCAGTCGCCGGGGGTGCCGTCCGGGTTCTCGGTCCGGGTCCAGGCCGGGCCGCCGAAGATGGACTCCCAGTCGTTGGGCGGCAGTTCGCCGTTCGCGCCCTTGCCGGGGCGGAAGTGGTAGCGGTCGCGCAGCGGGGAGGCGGGACCCTCGCGCAGCGCGCGCTTGAACCACTCGTGCTGGTCGGAGGAGTGGTTGGGGACGAGGTCGACGATGATCCGCAGGCCCAGCCGGTGCGCGTCGCGGATCAGCGCGTCGGCGTCCATCAGGGTGCCGAACATCGGGTCCACCGCGCGGTAGTCGGCGACGTCGTAGCCGGCGTCGGCCTGCGGGGAGGCGTAGAACGGCGAGAGCCAGACGGCGTCCACGCCGAGGTCGCGCAGGTAGGGCAGGCGGCTGCGGATGCCGGGCAGGTCGCCCATGCCGTCTCCGTTGGAGTCGGCGAAGCTGCGCGGGTACACCTGGTAGATGACCGCGTCCCGCCACCAGCCTCTGTCCGCGCCGGCACCGGCCTCGTGAGCGGTGGCGTCGGCGGCGGGCCGGGAGGTGTCGGCCAGGTTCTGGGTCATGGACGGTATCCCTCGGGGATCAGAGGAGCGGGGATCGGAGGATCGGTCGGGCGCGGGGAGCGGCGGTCCGGGCGCGCTCAGGACTTGGAGGCGCCGGCGGTCAGACCGGTCACCAGGTGGCGCTGCACCAGGTAGAAGAGGACCGACGACGGGATCGCGATCAGCACCGCGGTGGCGGCCATCAGGTTCCACTGGGCGTCGTGCTCGCTGACGAAGGTCTGCAGGCCGACGGCCAGCGTGTACTTGTCGGAGCTGAGCATGAAGGTGGAGGCGAAGGCGACCTCGGCCCAGGCGGTCAGGAAGGAGTAGAACGCGGCCACCGCCAGGCCCGGGCGGGCGAGCGGCAGCACCAGCCGCCAGAAGGTCCCGAACGGGCTAAGCCCGTCGACCCGGCCGGCCTCGTCGATCTCCACCGGGATCGTGTCGAAGTAGCCCTTCAGCAGCCAGGCGCAGTACGGCACGGTGGTGGTGGAGTAGACCAGGATCAGGCCCAGGTAGCTGTCCAGCAGACCGAGCTGGGAGAGGATCGTGTACATCGGCACGATCAGCACCGCGATCGGGAACATCTGCGTGACCAGCAGCGACCACATCAGCGGCCGGTGGCCGGGGAAGCGCATCCGGGAGACGGCGTATCCGGTGGAGGCGGCGATCAGCACGCCCACCACGGTGGTCGCGCCGGAGACCAGGAAGGCGTTGCCGAACCAGTGGACGAAGTCGGTGTCGAACAGCACCGTGCGGTAGTTGGACAGCGTCAGCTTGTCCATGATCTCGCCGGGGTGGAGGTAGTCGGTCTTGTCCGGGCCGAGCGAGACGTAGAGGATCCACGCCACCGGGAAGAGTGCGACCAGGCTGGCCAGGATCAGCGTGCCGTGCGCGAGGGCCTTGCCGAGCGGGGAGGGTTCGCCGCGCCGGCGGACCCTGGCCGGCCGGGCGGCCGGGGCCGCGGGGCGTGCGGCGAGGGGGGTGGGGCGGTCGGTGGTGGTGCTGCTCATCGGGATGCCTGCCTTCGTGGTCGCTGGGTGGGCCGGGTCAGCCGTTCGCCTGCTCGTTGCGGGCGAGCCAGCGGCGGTAGAAGGCGGTGAAGACGATCAGGATCGAGAGCAGGATGACGCCGTAGGCGGCGGACTGCGCGTAGTCCCGGGGCTGCTGGCCGAAGCCGAGCCGGTACGCCCAGGTGACCAGCAGCTGGGCGTCGGGCGCGCCGTTGCCGAACAGCAGGAAGATGACGGCGAACTGGTTGAACGTCCAGATCACGCCGAGCAGCACCACGGTGGAGGAGACGGTGCGCAGTCCCGGCAGGGTGACGTGCCGGAACCGCTGCCAGGCGGTGGCGCCGTCCATCTCGGCCGCCTCGTACAGCTCGGCCGGGATCGACTGGAGGCCGCCGAGCAGCGAGATCATCATGAACGGCACGCCGACCCAGGTGTTGACCAGGACGGCCGCGGCCTTCTGGGCGGTCGGGTCGTCCAGCCAGCCGGGTTCGGGCAGGTGCAGGGCGGACAGCACGCCGTTGACGGCTCCGCCGTCGGCGAGCATCAGGCGCCAGGAGAACACGGTGACGAAGGTCGGCACGGCCCAGGGAAGGATGAGCAGCATCCGGTAGACGGCCCGGCCGCGCAGCTTCTGGTTGAGCAGCAGGGCGAGGCCGAGGCCGATGGTGTAGTGCAGGCCGACGCAGAGCGCCGTCCAGGCGATGGTCCAGACGAAGTGCGACCAGAAGCGGTCGTACGAGCCGGGGCCCCAGAGGATGTCGGCGTAGTTGTCGAAGCCGACGAACGTGTAGGAGGCCGGGATCTCGTTGGCGCCGATCTTGCGGGCGACGTTGAGACTGTTGGCGTCGGTGAGGGTGAGCCAGAGTCCCTCGGCGAGCGGGTAGAGCACCAGCACGCCGAGCACCAGCACGACCGGCGCGATCATCGCGTAGGCGTACCAGTGCTTGGCGTACGAGCGCTTCAGGCGCTCCATCAGGCCCGGACGCGGATCGCGCTCCCGGCTGCCCTTGCCGGTGGCGCCCTGCACGGCGACTGACATTGTTCGACACCTTCTCGGGGAGGTCCGCCGCCTCGCTTCGGCGACTGCTGCTACGGGTCCGGCCGTCCGGCCCGCGCGGGAGGGGTGGCGGCGGGCCGGACGGCTACGGGGAGGACTACTTGGCGAAGCCCGGGAGGAGCTTGGCGTAGTCGGTGGCGACGGTGTTCAGGCCGTCCTGGGTCGAGGTGCCCTGGACGATCTTGCCGAGGTTGGTGCCCAGCGAGGCGAACAGCGAGCTGTACTCGGGCAGTTCGGGACGCGGCTTGGCGCTGGAGAGGACCGCCTGGAAGCCGGCGATGCCGGGGTCGGCCTTGACCTCGGGGGTGAAGGCGTCGGTGCGGGTCGGCAGGGTGGAGTTCTTCTGCGCGACGAACGCCTGGCTCTCGGCCGAGGTCATGAAGGCCGCGAACTTCTCGGCGGCGTCCTTGTGGGCCTTGTCGGCGCCGGCGTAGACGGAGATGTTGTGGCCGCCGGTGGGGGCGCCGGCCTTGCCCGCGGAGCCGCCGGGGACGGGGGCGATGCCGAGGTTGGTCCTGTCGGCGAAGGCCGTGCCCTTGTAGATGTTGGTGATCTCCCACGGGCCCTGGATGATCGCCGCGACCTTGCCGCTGTTGAAGGCGTCCATCATGTGCGCGTAGGCGTCGGTGGTGACGTCGGCCTTGGCGGTGCCGGGCGAGGTGAACAGCGTCTTGTAGGTCTCGATGCCCTTGGCCGCCTCGGGCGAGGTGACGGTGATCTTCTTGCCCTTGGCGTCGACGGTGTCGGTGCCCTCGCCGAACAGGAACGGCATCGCGTAGTAGCCGTCGGCGGCCTTCAGCCAGAAGCCGTCGACGCCGGCCTTCTCCTTGACCGCGGCGGCGGCGGTCTTCAGCTCGTCCCAGGTGGCGGGGGCGGCGGTGATACCGGCCTTGGCGAAGAGCTCCTTGTTGTACAGCAGGCCGAGGGTGTCGGTGACCAGCGGGACGCCGTAGAGCTTGCCCTCGTACTTGGCCTGCTGGATCAGGCTGGGCTGGAAGCCGGCGACGTCCGCGGCGGCCGGGGTGCCGTCCAGCGGCTCCAGGAAGCCGGCCTTGGCGAAGGCGGCGGTCCAGCCGACCTCGGAGCGGAAGACGTCCGGAGCGCCCTTGGCCCCCATCGCGGTCTGGAGCTTGTTCTGTGCCTGGTCGAAGGGCACGTTGACGAAGTCGACCTTCACGCCCGGGTTGGCGGCCTCGAACTTCTTGACGAGCGCCTGGTAGTTCGGCGCCTCGTTGGTGGCGTTCGACGTGTCCCAGTAGGTGAGGGTGACCGGCCCGTCGGCCTTGCCGTCCGAGCTGGAGCCGCTGCTGCCACAGGCAGCCATCGAGACCGCGAGGGCCACAACGAGGGCAGAGGCCGCGATGCCACGCCGCATGAGAACTCCTTGGAGGGTGGGGGTGCCCGAGATGTAGGGAGGCAGGCGCATAATGGCTGCCTCGCGCCGACCGCACCGTTGCTGCCGTCGGGCTCGGAAGGAAGTTAACAGCGGGGCAATCACCGCGGAAAGCCCTTGCAGCAAGTTTCTGCAAGAAACGGCGATCGTTACGCCCACGTGTCCTTCACGTTGCCGCACGGTAGTTGACAGGTGTGGAATTTGTGGCGCTATGTCCGGTTCGCCCCGGCCGACCGAAGCCGCCGGGGCCACCCTCCGTACTGAAAACCGGTGAAATCCGCTTGCAGCAGCGGGGTCAGGAGACGCCCAGTCGCAGCACCGTGACCGAGTGGAACTCCTCCCCCGGGCGGAGCACGGTGCTCGGGAACTCCGGGTGGTGCGGGGAGTCCGGGAAGTGCTGGGTTTCCAGCGCGACCCCGGCGAACGGCCCGTACGGCACCCCGCTCGCGCCGGTCACCGCCCCCTGGAACGTGTTGGCCGTGTAGACCTGGAGACCCGGCTCGGTGGTCAGCACCTCCAGGGTGCGGCCGCTGACCGGGTCCTCCAGCAGGGCGGCACGGACCGGGTCGCCGTCGGCCGGACGCGGGCGGAGCACCCAGTTGTGGTCGTACCCGCCGGGACCGGTCAGCTGCGGGTGCTCGTCGTGCACGGACTTGCCGATCGGCCGGGCGGTGGTGAAGTCGAACGGCGTACCGGCCACCGGCTCGACCCTGCCGTACGGGATCTGCCGCTCGTCGGCGGGCGTGTAGCCGTCCGCGTCCAGGGTGAGCAGATGGCCGAGGACGTCCCCGGTGCCCTCCCCCGCCAGGTTGAAGTAGGCGTGGTTGGTGAGGTTGAGCACGGTCGGCGCGGTCGTGACGGCGCGGTACGCGACGGTCAGCTCCCCGGACGGGGCGAGCGTGTAGTCGACGGTGACGTCGAGCGCGCCCGGGAAGCCCTGGTCGCCGTCCGGGCTGTGCAGCCGCAGCCGCACGCCGCCGGGCAGCTCCTCGGCCGCCCACATCCGGTGCGCGAACCCGTCCGGGCCGCCGTGCAGGGTCACTCCGTTGCCGGTCGGGGCCAGCGGGAACTCCTCGCCCCCGACGGTGACCGCGCTGCGGTCGATCCGGTTGGCGTACCGGCCGACCACGGTGCCGTAGTGCCGGGCCGGGCCGAGGATCTCGGTGAGCCGGTCCGTGGAGAGCAGCAGCTGCGCCGGACGGCCCTGCCGGTCGGGCGCGACCAGGGTGTGCAGGGTGGCACCGAGGGAGAGCACGCTCGCCTCGTACGGGCCGGCCTGCAGGGTCCAGCGCTCGATGGCGGCGCCCGCACCCGCGGGCTCGAAAGGCTCGTGCCGCACGGTGGTCGCCTGCGGCCCGTTCGCCGGGGGCGTCGCCATGGCCTGCTCCTCACTTGCGGGGGCGGTGCACCGCCCCCGCGCTGGTTCCGGGTCCCGTCCGGGGGACTGCGCCTCGGCGGGCCCCCGTGGGCGAAAGCCTAACGAGGAGCACCGTGGCGGGGGCGCTCATGAAGCCTCCGCGCGCCGCCCGGCACCTGACCCGCCGACGGACGCGCCGACGCCGCACGCCCGCCGTCCGCCACGCGATCTCCCCGCCGACCGCCGCACCGCCGATGCCCGTGCCGGCGATGCCCGTGCCACCGGTGCCCGGTCCGGTCACGTCCCGCCGGGGAGGTCGCCGTCGAGCCGGAGTCCGTCCGGCCCGAGACCGTCCGCCCCGGCGGCGTCCCGCTGACCGGGCGGCAGGCCGAGCGCGGCGGCCAGGCCGTCCGGGCCGCTGCCGGCCTTCCGGTAGACCGCGGCCAGCCGGCGGTTGACCAGGCTGAGCGGGAGGTCCAGCGTCTCCGCGATCCGCTGCGGCGGCACGCCGCGGACGGCCTGCCGGGCGACGTCCCACTCGGGCTGGCTGAGCATCTCCCGGACGTCGCCCAGGCGGTTGGGCCGCAACCCGTAGTTGGCCAGCTCGCGCCGGGCCCGGTCGACCAGCCCGTCGGCCGCACAGTGCTGTGCCAGCTCGATCCCCTGGTACAGGTACTCCTGGGCGTCCTCCAGCCGTCCGACCCGGCGCAGCGCGGCCCCGAGGTCGACCAGCGCCACCGCGTGCTCGTAGCCGGCCGGCGACTGCCCGAGGTGCGCCACGGCCCGTTCCAGCAGCTCGACCGCCTGCTGGCCGTCCTCGATCTGGGCGTACAGCCGCAGCGCGGTGCCGATCGCCGAGGCGGTGCCGAACCGCTCGGCGTCCGCGACGGACCTGCGGGCGTACGCACGGGCGCGCTCCGGCTCGTCCCCGGCCAGGGCGATCGCCAGATGCCCGGCCCACGGCGCCCAGACCGTGTTGTGCCAGCCCCGCAGGTCCAGCTGGGCACCGGCCTCGGTGAGCGCGGCGGCCGCACCGGCGGGCCGGTCCACGGCGAGCAGCAGCTTGCCGTACAGCGAGGCCGCGTCCGGCAGCACCATCGCGGTGGCGTGGTACGGCGGGTGGAAACCGAAGCCGATGGCGAGGTCCCAGGCCTCCCGGGGCCGGCCGCGGGCGATCAGGGTGTCGACCAGTACACCCACCGCGTCCCAGGCCAGCGGCAGCTTGGGGCCGATCCGCTCGGAGAGCCGCAGCGCCCGGCGCAGGAAGTCCTCGGCCTCGGCGAGCAGGCCGCGCCGGAACCGGGCCAGGCCCATCAGGAAGTAGGCGAAGCCCCGGTGGGCACCGCTCCAGCCGGCCACCTCGAACTGGATGATGGCGTCCGAGAAGAGCCGCTCGGCCTGCGCGATCCGGTCGTTGTAGGTGTAGGAGAGGCCGAGTGTGGCGGGCAGCTCGAAGCCCCAGGTGTTGTCGGTCCAGCCCAGGCCCTTGGGCAGCCGGCCGTTGTCGAGGACGTCGTCGGCGTACCGCAGCGCCTCGGCGGACGGCTCGCCGCGCAGGGTGAGGTCCCAGGCGCGCATCGCGAGGACGGCCCGGTCGGCCGCGTCCCGCCCGGAGAGGCTGTCGCAGAGCGCACCCAGCCGGGCGGAGCGGGCCGGGCCGTCCTCCTCGGACTTGCGGTAGGCGTGCCACATGAACGAGGCGGCCTCCAGCCTGAGCCGTCCCGCCGGATCGGAGACGGTGCGCTCGGCCTCCTCCTGGCAGACCACGGCGGCCTGGCGCAGTTCGCCGCTGTGGGCGAGCACCTCCGAGAGCCGGAAGGTGGCGTCCACCCGCAGCGAGGCGCGCAGCGGACCCTCCTCCGGGTCGAGGGCGAGCTTCAGCTGGTTGACGGTGGCGATCGGGTCGGTGAGCAGCGCGGAGCAGCCGAGCTCGTACAGCACCTCGGCGCGGTCCAGGTCGTCCGGCGGCTCGGCCAGTGCGCGGTGGAGGCAGCGCTGGGCGGCCTCGGGTGCGCCGATCAGCAGGTGCTCGGCGGCGGCCCGGCGGAGCTTGCGGACGGTGCGGTCGTCGCCCTCGCCCGCGAAGGTCTCCACCAGGTGGCGGGAGGCGGCGAGCAGACCGAGCCCGGCGTTCTCGATCTCGGCGGCGGCCACGCCGTGCATGCCGGTCCGGGTGGCCTCCGGCATGGTGTTGTAGATCGAGCTGGCGATCAGCGGGTGGACGAACTCGAGGTTGCCGTTCGGGGTCTGGGTGAGCACCCGTTGCTTGCGCAGCGCCTTGATGGACTCGCGGGCGCCCTCGCCGCTCTGGGTGGAGATCCGGGCGGCGAGGTCCTGCCGGATGTCGGTGCCGAGCATGGCGGCGGCCCAGGCGAACCGCAGGGTGGTGGCGCCGAGCCGGTCCAGCCAGCTCTTGAGGGTCATCCCGGTGGCGTCGACGGCGAGTTCGCGCAGCTGATGGGAGTTCTCCTCGACCGGATCCAGCTCCTGGTCGCGGACCTGGTCGAGCAGGGCGACGACCTCGAACGGGTTGCCGTTGACGACGTTCCAGAACTCGTAGCAGAAGGCGTCCTCGGCCCGGTCGCCGAGTTCGGCACGGATCATGTCGGTCACGGCGACGAGCGAGAGACGGCTCAACTCGTGCTTGCGGGTCGCGAGTCCGGTGACGGCGCTGTGGTGGTCCTGGGACTCCGCCGGCCAGTCGGCGATGTCGTCCCGGTAGGCGAAGACGAGCAGGACCGGGAGCTCGCGGGCCCGGACGGCGAACTGGGAGAGCCAGGCGAGCGATTCGAGGTCGGCCCAGTGCAGGTCGTCGACGATCATCACGAGCGGGGCGCGGCGCGGGGCGAGCTGGGTGAGGACGTAGTCGAGGCCGTCACGGACGCCCTGCGGGTCGAGGCGGCGGGCGCCCTGCTTGGGCTGCTTGAGGCCCATCGCCGGGCCGACGACCTCCTCCCAGGTGCCCATCACCTGGCGGAACTCTCCGGGTTTCAGACTGCCGAGCACGGGCTGGAGCAGCTGCCGCAGGACGTGGTAGGGCTCGTTGAACTGGCGCTCGCCGCCGCGCGCGAAGAGCACGGTGGCGCCCGGGCGCAGCTTGGCGAGGCGTCGGACCTCGTGCAGCAGGGTGGTCTTGCCGATGCCGGGCCGGCCGGAGAAGGTGAGCAGTTCGCCGATCTCGGTGCCGCCGGCGGCGAACTCGCGGCAGAGCTTGTCCACGGCGGCCTCGGCCGAGCGGAGTTCGGCGTCGCGGTCACGCAACCTGACCCGGTTCGGGGCAGCCGCCGCCTCCGGTCCGCCGGACACCGCCTCCGCCCGGAATTCGTTGTCCCGCTCGGTCACCGTCGCGCCCTCCGCCTCGCCGATCCCTGCCCGTGGAGCCGAGGTTAGCGCCGCCGGAGGCGGGGTGGAATCCATTCACGCAGGCCGGGGCCGAGATCGAGGGTTCGAAGGCCTTGCCAAGGGCAATTGCCCTATATCCCTAACGTCCGATCATTGCATCAGATACTCTACGCCCCGCGTAGTGGGTTGATCATGGCACAGCCGCATTTCCCGCACGGCCGAAATTCCTCAACTCCCCCACCGTCACGCCCAGTACCGCCAGCACCCCCACCCCTCGCCGCCCCGGGAGTCCGATGTCTGACGACACCTCACTTCAGATTCCGTTCCCGCACCGTCGCAGCCCCCACGGGCCGTACGCCACCGAACTGCACCGCGCCTGGCTGACCCGTCACCCGCTGCTGCCGGACCCGACCCACCCGTCGTACGCGCACTGGGAGGTGGTCGACCTCGCCGCCCTCGGCTACCCCGACGCCGGTCCCGACGAACTCGCCCTGGCCGCAGACCTGATGGGCTTCTACTTCCTGTTCGACGATCAGTTCGACGGACCGCTCGGCCGCCGCCCCACCGAGGTCGCGCCGATCTGTGACCGGCTGATCTCCGTCCTGCACGGCGCCCGCCCCCACCCGGACTCCGCCGTCGAGACCGCCTTCGCCGACCTCTGGGAGCGCAGCGCCCAGGGCATGCCCGCGCGCTGGCAGGCGCGCGCCGCGTACAACTGGGAGTGGTACCTCGCCAGTCACCCCGCCGAGGCGGCCGGCCGGATCTCCCCACGGCCACCGGACCGCGACGGGTACCTGGTCCTGCGGCGCGGGACCGCCGCCATGGAGACCATCTTCGACATGGTCGAACGGCTCGGCCACTTCGAGGTCCCCCCGGCCGTCCTGCACCACCCGGTGCTGCGCCAGCTCCGCCAGCTCGCCGCCGACATCCCGTCGCTCACCAACGACGTGCGGTCGTACCCGCTGGAGGCCCCGCGCGGCGACGTCAACAACCTGGTGATGATCGTGCAGCGGGAACGGAACTGCTCGGCCGAGGAGGCCTGCTCCGTGGTGATGGGGGAGGCGCAGCTGATGGTGGAACGCTGCCGGGGACTCCACGACCGGCTGCCCGACGTCCACCGGGAGCTCGGCCTCGCCCGGGTCGAACGGAGCCTCGCCCAGCGGTACGCCGACGGCCTCCTCACCTGGCTGGCCGGATACCTGAGCTGGGAGCGCCGCACGGGGCGCTACCAGGCCGCCTAGCCGCCCCTGGCCGCCCCTCGCCGCCCGCCACCGGGCCGTCCCGATCCGGAGTCGACGGTCGGCGCCCCCACGGTGCGCGCCCCCGGCGCCCGACGGCGCCCGCTCTCCGCAGCCCCCTCGCTCCCCCTCCTCTCGCTACCGGCGCAGTCCTCGCGCCCGGCGCGCGGTGGCTGCGCCGGGCGCGAGGCGGGCTCCGGGGGCGCGTGCCGTTCGACCGGACGCGGGCGCACGGGGGCCGCAGGGGGCGGGGGCATGCCCCAGCACCCGTCGGCCCGGCGCGCGGGCACCCGGTTCCGGGGGCGACCGGAAACCGCCACCCTCCGTCGACCCCGGCCGTACGGACCGTAGCCGAACCGGCCGTCCCCGGCTAGGGTGCTGCCCGGCGGGTGTCCCGGTGAGGGGCGCCCGACCCGCGTGTGTGTCCGTACCCTCCGCCGGGCCGCCCCCTGCCGCAGCCCGGCGCGCCGCCCGGCCCGCGTGCCGTGACGGCGCCTGACAGCGCGAGGAGGCACCCAGAACATGCCGGTCTACCTGCCCCCGGGCCAGCCCGGATCCGTCGTCGGCTACCGCCCCCGCTACGAGCACTGGATCGGCGGCCGGTGGGCACCGCCCGTCCTGGGCCAGTACTTCGAGAACCCGAGTCCGGTCACCGGCGAGGTCTTCACCGAAGTGGCCCGCGGCACCGCCGAGGACATCGAGGCCGCGCTCGACGCGGCCCACGCCGCCGCCCCGGCCTGGGGCCGCACCCCGCCCGCCGAACGGGCCCAGGTCCTGCTCCGGGTCGCCGACCGCATCGAGCAGAACCTGGAGCGGCTCGCCGTCGCGGAGAGCTGGGAGAACGGCAAACCGGTCCGCGAGACCCTGGCCGCCGACCTGCCGCTCGCCGTCGACCACCTGCGCTACTTCGCCGGCGCACTGCGCGCCCAGGAGGGCGGCCTCTCCCAGCTGGACGAGGACACCGTGGCGTACCACTTCCACGAACCGCTGGGCGTGGTGGGCCAGATCATCCCGTGGAACTTCCCGATCCTGATGGCGGTGTGGAAGCTCGCCCCGGCCCTGGCCGCAGGCAACGCGGTGGTGCTCAAGCCCGCCGAGCAGACCCCCGCGTCCGTCCTGCTGCTGGCCGAGCTGACCGCCGACCTGCTGCCGCCCGGCGTACTCAACGTGGTCAACGGCTACGGACTGGAGGCCGGCCGGCCCCTGGCCTCCAGCGACCGGATCCGCAAGATCGCCTTCACCGGCGAGACCACGACCGGCCGGCTGATCTCCCAGTACGCCAGCGGCAACCTGATTCCGGTGTCGCTGGAACTCGGCGGCAAGAGCCCGAACCTGTTCTTCGCCGACGTCGCCGCCGAGCGGGACGCCTTCTACGACAAGACCGTCGAGGGCTTCGCGATGTTCGCCCTCAACCAGGGCGAGGTCTGCACCTGCCCGAGCCGGGCGCTGATCGAGTCCGCGGTGTACGACCGGCTGCTCGCCGACGGCCTGGAGCGGGTGCGCGCGCTGCGTCAGGGCAACCCGCTGGACACGGAGACGCAGGTCGGCGCCCAGGCGAGCGACGAGCAGCTCCGCAAGATCCTCTCCTACATCGAGATCGGCCAGGCCGAGGGGGCCAAGGTGCTGGCGGGCGGGGAGCCGGCCGACCTCGGCGGCTCCCTCGCCGGCGGCTACTACGTGACGCCCACGGTCTTCGAGGGCGTCAACGGGATGCGGATCTTCCAGGAGGAGATCTTCGGACCGGTGCTCGCCGTCACCCGGTTCGAGGACTTCGACGACGCGATCTCGCTCGCCAACGACACGCCGTACGGGCTCGGCGCCGGAGTCTGGACCCGCGACGGCGCGACCGCCTACAGGGCCGGACGCGCCATCCAGGCCGGCCGGGTGTGGACGAACTGCTACCACGCGTACCCCGCGCACGCGGCTTTCGGCGGGTACAAGAACTCGGGCATCGGCCGGGAGAACCACAAGGCCGTCCTGGAGCACTACCAGCAGACCAAGAACCTGCTGGTCAGCTACGCGCCGGACGCCCAGGGCCTCTTCTAGGGCGCCGGGCCCGGCAGATACGCGGAGTGGGAAGTCGGGCCGGCCGACTTCCCACTCCGTACGCCACTCCCCGTGGCTCAGCCGGGGACCCGAGGGCAAATCACCCGTATCGGGATCTAAGCACATGAATCCCTCCATATCCTCGACGCGCCGCCGACATGCCCGGCGAGTCCCGGCCGACGCCCTAAACAGGAGGTACCCGACCCTTCACCCCTGGGAGACCGGATGACCATCGCCACCGCCAAACTGTCCGACCCGACCGTGCGCGCCGCCGTCACCGCGATCAACGCCGGCGACCGCGCGGCCTTCGTCGCGCTGCTCGCCCCCGACGCGACCATGGCCGACGACGGCTCCGACCGCGACCTGCAGGACTGGATCGACCGCGAGATCTTCACCAGCCGCGGCCACATCGACGTCCAGTCCGAGTCCGACGGCGGCCGCGCGCTGGTCGCCAACTACAGCAACGAGACCTGGGGCGAGATGCGCACCGCCTGGCGGTTCACCGTCGACGGCGGCCGGATCAGCCGCTTCGAGACCGGTCAGGCCTGATGCCCGCTCAGGACAGGCCGAGACAGCCCCGCACCGCCCGGATCAGCGTGCGGGAGCGGATGTCCCCCGTGACGCCGGGCTGCATCCCGTTGGTCACGTAGCCGAACCCGATCCCGAGGTCCGGGTCGGCGAAGCCCAGCGAGCCGCCCCGGCCCGGGTGGCCGAACGCCGCCGGCGAGGACATCAGCGCGGTCGGGCCGTGGCGGAAGAAGCCGAGCCCGAAGGTGGAGTTGACGATCAGCACCCGGTCCGGTCCGCTGACCACCGGCCCGACCGCGCGGGCCAGCACCTCCGGGCCGAGCAGCGGCGGCAGCGTCCCGCCGCTGCCGCCGTGCCGGTCGGCCACGCCGGCCAGCGCCGCGTAGAACCGGGCCAGCGACCGGGCCGTGCCGATCCCGCCCGCGCCGGGGATCTCGGCGGCCTGCACCGCCGGATCGTTGAGGTCCACCCCGGGCCGGACCGAGGCGAACGCGCGGGCGGTCAGCGACGTCGGGTCCTGGTACGCGTCCCGGACCGCCTGCTTGGGCCGCAGCCGCAGCCCGCTCGGCCCCGTCCGGGCGGCTGCCGGCGCCGGCAGGTCGACCAGCCGGCCGACCCGCGGCGCGGCGCCGGACGGCAGCCCGATCCACAGGTCGAGGCCGAGCGGCCGGGCGATCTCCTCGGCGAAGTACTGGCCGACCGTCCGCCCGCTCACCCGCCGCACCACCTCGCCGACCAGCCAGCCGAAGGTGTACGGGTGGTAGCCGTGCGCGGTGCCGGGTTCCCAGGCGGGGGCCTGGGCGGCCACCGCGGCCACCGCCCGCTCCCAGGTGAGCACGTCCTCCAGGCGCAGCGGCACGTCCAGCGCCGGCACACCCGCCTGGTGCGAGAGCAGCCAGCGCACCGGCACCCGCTCCTTGCCGGCCACCGCGAACTCCGGCCAGTACGCGGCCACCGGCGCGTCCAGGTCGAGCTGCCCGCGCGCGGCCAGCAGCAGCGCGGTGGTGGCGGTGAGGCCCTTGGTCACCGAGCGCAGCACCTGCGCGGTGTCGGCGGTCCACGGCACGGCCGGCGCGGGCCGCCCGCCGACCTCGGGCCGGGCGTCGCCGCCCCACAGGTCGACCACCTTGCGACCGCGCACGTAGAGCGCGAAGGCCGCGCCGAGTTCGCCGTACTCGCGGAAGTTGCGCGCGAAGGCCTCCCGTACGGGCTCGAAGCCCTCGGCCGTCTCGCCCCAGATCTCCACCACCGCGTGTCGCCCTCTTCCGCACATGTGTCCGTCGATCGCCCGGAAACCCTAACCTGTCGGTCATGACCAACCCTGCCGAAGAGCTGCTGGACGTCGTCGACGAGCACGACCGGGTGATCGGGATCGCCCCGCGCGGGGAGGTGTACCGGCGGGGACTGCTCCACCGGTGCGTCTTCGTCCTCGTCCGGGACCCCGCCGGGCGGATCTTCGTCCACCGGCGCACGGCCACCAAGCTGTTCGCCCCCGGCGCGCACGACATGTTCGTCGGCGGGGTGGTGGGCTCCGGCGAGACGTACGAGGACGCAGCCGTCCGGGAGGCCGAGGAGGAACTGGGCGTCGAGGGGATCGCCCCGCGCCCGCTGTTCCGGTTCCTGTTCCGGGGTGACGGGCTGGGCTGGTGGTCCGACGTGTACGAGGCCGAGTGGGACGGCCCGGTGGCGCCGCAGGAGTCGGAGGTCGCCTGGCACACGTGGCTGACCCCCGCCGAGCTGACGGAGCGGCTGGCCCGGGACGAGTTCGTGCCGGACGGCCGGGAGGCGTACCGGCGCTACCTGGAGCGGTACGCGGGGTAGCGCCGGATAAGGTGGCGCGCATGGCATCCCGCACGCCGTCGGCCCCCTCCCCCGCGCGCTCGGAACGACCGGACGGCCCGGCGCGGCCCGAGGGCCCGGCGGTGCCGGAAGGAACGGCCCGGCCCGCGGGCGGCCCGCGCCCGGAACACGCAGCGCACCCGTCGCCCGCCGAGCGCCCTGAGCGCCCCGGGCGCGGGAGCGGCGAGCGCACGCGCCGGCGCCTCAGCGTGGACGAGCGGCGCGAGCAGCTGATCTCCGTCGCTCTGGAGCTGTTCAGCCTCCGCCCGCCGGAGGAGGTGTCGATCGACGACATCGCGGCCGCCGCCGGCGCCTCCCGGCCGCTGGTCTACCACTACTTCCCGGGCAAGCAGGCCCTGTACGAGGAGTCGCTGCGGCGGGCGGGCCGCGAGCTGGCGGCCCGCTTCGAGGAACCCGCCGAGGGCCCGCTCTCGGAGCGCCTCCACCGCGTCATGGGCCGCTACCTGGACTTCGTGCAGAGCCACGGCCCCGGCTTCGCGGCGCTGCTGCGCGGCGGCTCGGTGGCGGCCAGCACCAACACCTCGGCGGTGATCGACGAGGTCCGACGGGCCGCGCACGACCAGATCCTGGGCCACCTGGCACTGCCCGAGCCCGGTCCGGGCCTGCGGCTCACCGTCCGCGCGTGGATCGCCAACGCGGAGATCACCTCGCTGGAGTGGCTGGCCGACCGCTCGGTGCCGCTGGAGGAGCTGCAGCTGCACCTGGTGCAGGAGTTCGTCGCGGCGCTCACGCTGACCGCCGCCCGGGAGCCCGCGCTCGCCGCCGAGCTGACCGGCTTCTTCGCCGACGAGCGGCCGGACGGCCCGACCGGGCGGCTGGTCCGCGACCTGGCAGGGCTGTTCGCCGTCCCGGGCCTCGCCGAGGCGGTCACCGCCCTGGCCGTCGAGCCGCCCCCCGGTCCGGTGGCCGAGCCGGCCGTCGGGCCGGCCCCCGGACAGGCCGCCGCACCGGCACCACCCGCACGCCCCGAGCCCGCCGACGCCTGACGGGCCGGGCCGGGCCACCGACGGCAGGTTCTGCCACGTCGGCGGCCTCTGATAGGAATGGGCACGGATCTGACGGCCCGCCGGTCACCCCGGGCCCGGGTCCCCGGACCACCGAACGCACACCGAGCAGAGCGGGGGGCTCAACAGTTGACCCAGGACGGCCAGTTCAGCGCGGAGGCCAACCCCTTCGCGGCGGCGGAGCGGATCTCCGCGACGCTCGGCACGCTCACCGACGCCCTCTTCGACGCCCGGACCTCACGCCACCCGGCGTCCTCGCTGACCGCCCTGCGGGTGAGCGGCCCGGCCGCCGAGGCCCTGTTCGACCTGCCCCTCGCGCCCAACGGACCGGTGCACACCGCCGTCGACCGGCTCGGCACCGTGATCACCGCCGGAACGGCCCGCCCGGGCACCGGAGCCGAGGTCTCCGCGCTGGCGACCGGCGCACTGCTGAGCCGGTACGGCACCGCCGGCCCGGTCCGCGGCGCCTCGACCGACGCTCCTGGTGTCCTGACCGCCGCCCGGTTCGAGCTCCCCGTGACCGGCGAGCCCGCCGACCCGAAGCTCCGCCCGCCGTTCACCGCCCCCCTGGCGGCACTCGCTGCCGGGCAGCAGACCCGGCAGCCGGTCGAACTCGCCACCGGCGCCGGCTCGGAGGTCCGCCTGGTCGTCCCGCCGGGCTTCCACGCGCTGACCTCCCCGGGCGGACCTCCCGGGGTCTCCGCCCGTACGGTGCCCCTCGGCCCGGCCGGCGGCTCCCCGTCCGTCCGGGGCGTCGACCCGGCCGCCGGCGCCGCCGCCGCCGAGTTGGCCACGCACCTGGCGGAGACCGCCGAGGAGCTGTTCAGCGGCGCCGAGCCGGCCGGCCGCCGCGACTTCGCGGTGATCGCCGCCACGCTGGCCGACGCGGTCTGCGCCTCGGGCGCCGTCTACGCGGGCGTCGCCGCGCTCCGGGCGGACGGCCGGCCCGCCGACGCCACCCTGGTGGCCTCGCTCGCCCGGCACCCGCTGCCGATCACCGGGCTGGCCACCGAGCTGGCCACCGTCCGCCGGCACGCCGAGGTGTGGACGGTGCTGCTGCCGGCCGGACCGGCCGCCGTGCTGGTGGAGGGCCGCAGCGTCCCGGTGCCGGGCCCGCTGGCCGCGGACGGCGTGCGCCGCTGGGCGGTCACGTCGGTGGTGGAGGCGTTCGTCCCGCTGCCGGACGGCGTCTCGGTGCTCTGCGTCCAGCTCAGCACCGCCCAGCCGCAGGACTGGGAGCTGTACACGGACGTGTTCGCGGAGCTGCTGAAGAGCGTGCAGTTCGGCTGGGACGGCGTGCCCGGCGCGCCGGCCGCGCCCGCCCCGGCGCAGGCCGTCCCGGTTCCCGTCCCCTCGCCGCCGGCCGACCCCGCGCCCGCGCTGCACGCGGCGGCCCCGGCGGACGTGGCACCTGCCGACGCGGTGCCGGCCGACGCGGTGCCGGCCGACGCCGCCCCGCTCCCGGTCGACCTGCGGGGCACGCCCGTTCGCGTCCCGCCCGCCGATTTCAACCCCTTCGCGCAGGTCGCCGACCCGACCCCGGCCCGGCCGATCCTCGTCCCCGACGGCACCACCGGCACCGGGGGCACCGGTGACGCCGGTGACGCCGGTGACGCCGATCTGCCGCCCCGGCCCAAGGGCACCCCCGTGATGGTGCCGCCCCCGGACTTCGACCCCTTCGCCCCGCAGCCGGACGCGCAGCCCGCCCCGCCCGTCCCGGCCGGGCCGCCCCCGGCCGTCCCGGTCACCGACCCGTTCGGCACGGTGACGGCGGCCGACCGTCCGCAGGACCCGTTCGGCACCACCGTCCTGCTGCGGTCCGCCCCGGTCCCGCCGCCGCCCGCCGCCCCTCCCGCACCCGGGGGCGCCGCCGGGAACGCCGACGAGCCCGGGCCCCGGCCCAAGGGCACCCCCGTCATGGTCCCGCCCCCGGACTTCAACCCGTTCGCCCCGCAGCCGGAGGACCGCCCGGCCCCGCCACCGGCCGCCGCTCCGGAGCCCGGCCCGTTCGGCTGAGCCCCGCACCCGACCGCCGGACGGCCCACCGGCCCCACCGGCCCCTCCGACCGCCCGACCGCATCGAGGCCCGACCGCCCGGCCGTCGCTCCCGCCGGCCCGGGGCGCCGGCCGCCCCCGCGCCCCTGCCGGGAGCCGCACCCCCGCCGCTTTCGCCGCACTGCATTCGGCCGCAACATCACTCCGACGAGGCTCAGTTGACGAAGCCCCAGGTCAACTGAGGCCGTCCGGGCGGCCCGTCATGCCCACGACCGGCAACTGGTACAGACCTATTGCCAGTTGCCGATCTGCTCCCTACTCTCGGCACAGGATCCTCCGTGGCACCCCGACGGCCCGAGGTCTCCGGTTCCGCGCCGCCCCCATGGCCGGAGCTCGCTGCTCCACGCACCTGACACCTCCCCACGGGTTACGGGGCGTCCGGGCCTGCCCCGGGACCCCAGGACAGGAGCCATATCCATGCGCAGACGTCGGATCAGCCTGCCGCTGCTGGCAGCCGGGACGCTACTCGTCCCGCTGCTCGCCGCCGCTCTCCCCGCCGCCATCGCCAACGCCGACTCCGCCGTTGCCGGGTCGGCCACCGCGACCTTCACCAAGGGCAGCGACTGGGGAAGCGGCTACGACGCCAGTTACACCATCACCAACGGCTCCAGCGCCCCGATCAACGGCTGGACGCTGGAGTTCGACCTGCCCACCGGCAACACCGTGGCCGGCCTCTGGAACGCGACGTACACCACCTCGGCCTCGCACGTCACGGTCAAGAACCCCGGCTGGGCCTCGACCCTGCCGGTCGGCGGCACGTACAACGTCGGCTTCAACATCGCCTACTCCGGCGCTTACAAGGCCCTGCTGAACTGCAAGTTGAACGGGCAGCCGTGTGACGGCACCGGCGGGGACCAGACCGCGCCGACCGTCCCGGGCAACCTCCGGACGGGCACCGTCACCCAGACCACGGTCGACCTGTCCTGGGCCGCGAGCACCGACAACCTCGCCGTCACCGGCTACGACGTCTACCGCGACGGCACCAAGGTGGCCACCACCGACGGCGCCACCACGTCCGTCACCGTGCAGGGCCTGACCGCGGGCACCGCCTACCAGTTCACCGTCCAGGCCTTCGACGCGGCGGGCAACCGCTCGGCGGCGGCCGGACCGGTCAGCGCCACCACCCAGCCGCCGGTCGAGGACAGGCAGGCTCCGACCACCCCGGGCACCCCCACGGTGACCGGCTCGGACGCCAACTCGGTCTCGCTGACCTGGACCGCCAGCACCGACAACGTCGGCGTCACCGCCTACGACGTCTACACCGGCACCACCCTGGCCGCGACCGTCCCCTCGGCGTCCGCCACCGTCGGCAACCTGGCGCCGGACACCGAGTACACCTTCACGGTCAAGGCCCGCGACGCGGCCGGCAACGTCTCGCCCGCCTCCGGCCCGGTGACCGGCAAGACCAAGCCCGGGGGCAGCAACCCCGGCAACCTGAAGATCGGCTACTTCACCCAGTGGAGCATCTACGCCCGCGGGTACAGCGTGAAGAAGCTCGACACCTCCGGCTCGGCGGGGCGGCTCACCACGCTCAACTACGCCTTCGCCAACATCCACCCGACCACCAAGCAGTGCTTCATCACCAACAAGGCGGCCGGGCCGGACAACGACCCGAACGCGGGCGACGGTGCCGGTGACGCCTGGGCCGACTACGGCAAGGGCTGGGACGCGGGCAGCTCGGTGGCCGGGACCACCGACACCTGGGACCAGAAGCTGGCCGGCAACTTCAACCAGCTGAAGCAGCTCAAGGCCAAGTACCCCAACCTCAAGATCCAGATCTCGCTGGGTGGTTGGTCCTACAGCAAGTGGTTCTCCGACGCGGCCGCCACCGACGCTTCCCGCAAGGCGCTGGTCAGCTCCTGCATCGACATGTACATCAAGGGCAACCTGCCGGTGATCGACGGCCGCGGCGGCGCGGGCAGTGCGGCCGGCATCTTCGACGGCATCGACCTCGACTGGGAGTGGCCGAACTCCGACGGGCACACCGGGAACATCTTCCGGCCCGCCGACAAGGCCAACTACACCCTGGTGGCCCAGGAGTTCCGTCGCCAGCTGGACGCGCTCGGCGCCACCACCAACAAGCACTACACGCTGAGCGCCTTCCTCCCGGCCGACCCGGCGAAGATCACGGCCGGCATCGACATCCCCGGCCTGTTCGGCGCCTTCGACTTCGCCACCATCCAGGGCTACGACTACCACGGCGGCTGGGAGATGGTCACCAACCAGCAGTCCGGCATCAAGGTCGCGGCCGGCGACCCTAACCCGCCGGCCCGCCAGTTCAGCTCCGAGGTCGCGATCGGCGCGTACGTCAACGGCGGCGCCCCGAAGAGCAAGCTCACGCTGGGCATCCCGTTCTACGGTCGAGGCTGGACGGGCGTGCCGCGCGGCACCACCAACGGTCTCTTCCAGACCGCGACGGGCCCCGGCCCGGGCACCTACGAGGCCGGGTTCGAGGACTACCGGAAGCTCAAGGAGATGGCCACCAGCGGTGGTTACACCATCTACCGGGACCCGGTGGCCGGCCACTCGTACATCTACAACGGCTCGGTCTTCTACACCTACGACGACCCGACCGAGATCGCCCGGAAGACCGCCTGGATCAAGTCCCAGGGGTTGGCCGGAGCGATGATCTGGGCCTTCGACGGTGACACCGCGAGCGGCGAGCTGATGGCCGCGGTGGACAACGGTCTGAAGTAGCCGGACGACGGCCCGGGTCGACCGGGCCGGTCAGGACCCGCCTGGCCCGTCGTGCGCTCACCGCGCGCGGCGGGCCAGGTGCACGACGTCCGGCACGCCCCGGGCCACCGGGATCTCGTGCGTGGCCACGTCCAGGAAGCCCGCCGCGCGCAGCGCCTCCTCGAAGGCGGGGGACGGCTGCGCGCTCCAGACGGCCAGCACCCCGCCCGGCTCCAGCCGGTGCCGGAGCACGGCCAGTCCGTCCGCGCCGTACAGCCCGGCGTTGGAGTCGGTGACGGTCCAGTCCGGGCCGTTGTCGATGTCCAGGCAGAGCGCGTCGTAGCGGGCGCCGTCCGCCACCGCGAGGTACTCCAGCAGGTCGGTGTGGAGCACCTCGACCCGCTCGTCGCCCAGCGCACCGGCCGAGAAGGCGGCCAGCGGACCGTTCCGGTGCCAGTCGATGATCGCGCTCTCCCGTTCGACGACGGCGATCCGCCCCCACCGCCGTTCGGCGGCCGCGTAGGCCAGCGAGAAACCCACCCCGAGCCCGCCGATGAGCACGGCCGGCCGCTCCGGACCGCCGGGCCGGGCCTGGTCTCCGGTCCCGGCCTGGTCGCCGGTCCGGTCCAACTCGTCGAGCGCCGCCTGGATCAGCAGCCGCTCGGAGCGCCCGTCGGCGGTGTCCATCAGGAAGCAGCCGTTGGCGATGATCTCGTAGTGCCGCCCGCGCTGCCGCAGCACCACCTCTCCGAAGGGCCCCTCGCGCCGGTCGAGCGTGACGACGGCGTCCGAGCCGTCCCGTTCCGGCAGTGCGGTGGACATGCGCGAATCCCCTCCGGTTTTCGGGAGCTTCGGATGATCGGCCTACCCGCCCGACAATAGCCCAGCGCGGGCCGGGCCCCGGTCACCTCGTGACCAGCACCCCCGCGTACGAGACACCGGCCACCATCACCCAGGATCCGAGCCCGAGCAGGGCGATCCGCCCGCCGGTGCGGGCCATGGTCGGCAGGTGGACGGCGCTGCCGAGCCCGAACAACGCGGCTGCCAGCAGCAGCTCCTGGGCGTCGCCGGCGAGCCGGAGCACCGGCTCCGGCACCAGCCCGGTGGTGCGCAGCGCGATCATCGCGAGGAATCCTGCGACGAAGAGCGGCACGAGCGGCGGCCGCTTCCCGACCGGACCGCCCGCCGGACCGCCGGACGCACCGCCCGCCGCGACGCCGTCGGCGGCCGACCGGGTCCGCGCGCGGGCGCGCCGGGCGGTGAGCGCGACTCCGGCGACCAGCGGGGCCAGCAGCATCACCCGCATCAGTTTGACGAGCACCGCCTCGCGCAGGGCTCCCGCCCCGCCGCTCTGCGCGGTGGCGACCACCTGCCCGACGTCGTGCACGCCGGCCCCCACCCAGCGGCCGAACTCCGCCTCGTCCAGCCCGAGCGGATGCTGGAGCAGCGGCAGGACGGCGATGGCCAGGGTGCCGCAGAGGGTGACCAGGGCGACGGAGGCGGCGACGTCCTCCTCGTCGCTGCCGGCCGCCTGGCTGACCGCGCCGATCGCCGAGGCGCCGCAGATCGAGTACCCGGTGGCGACGAGCAGCGGCTGGTCGCCGGGCAGGCCGAGCCTGCGACCGAGCCAGCAGGTGCCGGCGAAGGTGGCGGCGACGACGGCGAACACCATGGCGACGGTGGCCCAGCCCAGACCGAGTACGTCGCCCAGGCCGAGCTTGAGGCCGAGCAGCACGATGCCGATCCGCATCAGCCGGCGTCCTGCGGTGGAGAGCCCGGGCCGGGCGACACCCCGGACCACCGGGCGCAGCCCGGGCAGGTGGGCGGCGGCGACGCCGAGCACGACGGCGGCGGTGAGCTTGGGTACGGCGGGGACGGCCTGGTGGACGGCGAGGGCCGCGGCCACGCCGAGCGCGGCGAGCAGCAGGCCGGGGGTGTCCCCGCCGAGCGGGGGCAGAGCGCGGGTGCGGACCCGCCGTTCCCGGACGATCAGTGCCATGCGGGGCTCACCGGGGGTCGCCGGCGGGCAGCCGGTAGACCCGCCGGATGCTGGTGCCGAGCCTGGCGACGTCGGCGCCGTAGACGTGGATGGAGATGGCGGTGGAGGTGCAGGCGTTGCGGACGAGGTGGATGTCGCCCGGCGGGGCGAAGGCCGCGACGGTGCCGGCGGGGCCGACCACGTGCTCGGTCTCGACCAGGTGGGCGGTCCGTCCGTCGGAGACCAGGCGGTAGCGGGTCTCGCTCTCCTGGCCCTGGTGGACGCCGGCCACGCACCAGGAGACGTGGTCGTGGATCGGGGTCTGCTGGCCGGGCAGCCAGACCAGAGCGACGACGGAGAAGGACCCGTCGGCCTCGGCGTGCAGGACGTGCTGGCGGTAGCGGTCCGGGTCGCCCTCGCGCTGGTCGGCGGTGAGCAGGTCGGCGTCGCCGAGGTGCGGGGCGAGTCGTTCGCCGACGAGGTAGGCGGTGAGTTCCGGAGGCAGGCCGCGGTCGACGACAGCGCGGATCTCGCCGACGAGGGCGGTCATGCGCTCGGTGAGCCGGCCGCTCCCGACCGTGGCTGAGGGTGTCATACGAGCAGGTTCGACCCGCCCGACCTATCACGTCCAACGAGGGATCGTTAGCTCTCCCCATAAGAACGCTTATGGATTGTCAGGAGCGGTCAGCACCCCACCCGGGCGGCGGCCGCGGACCGCAGGTGGTCCAGCACCAGCGCGGTCGCCGGGATCCGCCGGTGCTCGCGCAGCACGTACGCGCTGACCCGGCGGCGCAGGTGCGGCTCGACGGCCCGGCCGGTGACCTTGCGGTGGCACATGAAGGAGAGGACCAGGGCCGGCATCAGGGCTATCCCCACCCCTGCGGCGACCAGGCTCTGCACGGCGAGGTTGTCGTCGGTGGAGAAGACGATGTCGGGCGCGAACCCCTCCTCCGCGCAGACGTGCAGCAGGTTGGCCCGGCAGCGCGGACAGCCGGCGATCCACCGTTCGCCGTCCAGATCGGCCAGCCGGACGGCGTGCCGGCGCCCCAGCGGGTGGCCGACCGGCAGCAGCACGGTCAGCAGGTCCTCCATCAGGGGTATCTCGTCCAGACCTTCCGGCAGCTCGGCCGGGGCTCCCGGATAACGGAAGGCCAGGGCGATGTCGCACTCGCCGCGGAGCAGCCGCTGGACGGAGTCCGGCGGCTCGGCCTCCAGCAGTTCGACCCGGACGCCGGGGTGTTCGGCGAGCAGCCGGGCCATCGTCTCGGGGATCAGGGTGGCGTTGGCGCTGGGGAAGGCGCAGACCCGCACCCGTCCGGCACGCAGCCGGGCCAGCGCGGCGAGCTGCTGCTGGGCGGCGGCGAGGCTGCCGAGGATCTGTTCGGCGTGCCGGGCGAGCGCCTCGCCGGCCTCGGTGAGGCGCAGTCCGCGTCCGGCCCGGGTGAAGAGCGGCAGGCCGACGGTCCGTTCGAGGGCCTTCATCTGCTGGGTGATGGCGGGCTGGGTGTAGCCGAGTTCGCGGGCCGCCGCCGAGTAGGAGCCGGCCCGGACGACCTCGTGGAAGGTCCTGATATGCCGTGAGTCGAATACCGGCTCCATCGCCCCTCCGCCCGGCCGCCGTGCCACATCCCGGCAATCATAAGCAGAGTTTGGAGGAGTGGAGCCTAACCCCGGCGGCACCTATGGTTTACCGGCGAACCGCCCATCCCTCGCGCACCCCCGGCTACGGCTGGGCGGCCGGCGGCAGCCCCATCGACACCTCCGCGTCGGCCACCGGCGCCCCGCCGCGCACCCGTGGGCTGCGCCGGCTGCGCTGCTCGATCCATCGCGCGAACCAGGAGAGCAGCAGACACATCCCGATGTAGACCGGCGCGATCACCATCACCACCGGGATGAACGGCAGGTCGTAGTCCAGGTTGGTGGCGATCAGCTTGCCCGCGTGCAGGAACTCCTCGTACGTGATCAGGAAGCCCAGCGAGGTGTCCTTCAGTGCCACCACCAGCTGGCTGATGATCGCCGGCAGCATCGCCCGGTTGGCCTGCGGCACCAGCACGTAGGCCATCACCTGGGTCTTGCGCAGGCCGAGCGCGAAAGCGGCCTCCTTCTGCCCCTTGGGCACCGCCAGCACGCCGGCCCGGAACACCTCCGCGAGCACCGAACCGTTGTAGAGCACCAGACCGGCCACCAGGGCCCAGAGCGGCTCGACCTTGAGCGCGACGAAGATGAAGAAGATCATCACCAGCACCGGCATGGCCCGGAAGAACTCGACCACCAGGGTGGAGAACCAGCGCACCACCCGGTGGTCCGAGAGGCGTCCGGCCGCGAAGAGCGCACCGAACGGCAGGGCGAACAGCACTGTCCACCCGAACGCCTTGAGGGTGTTGCCGAGCCCGCGCAGCAGGAGTTCCTGGACCCCCTTGTACTCGAAGGCCGTCCACTTCTCGGCGGTGAACTGGTTCGTGTGGAACAGCATGTAGACGATCCAGCCGAGCAGTGCGGCGATCGCCAGCAGCGCGAGCGCACCGTACAACCGGTGCCGGGCGAGCGCCCTGGGCCCCGGGATGTCGTAGAGCGCCGAGGATTCCACCGTCATCGCGACACCGCCAGTCGTCGTTCCAGCAGGTTGAACACGGCACTGACGGCGAGCGTGATGACCAGGTAGCCGACCGCGATCCAGACGAAGGTCCAGACGATGCTGTAGCCCAGCTCGTTGATGGTCCGGTAGGTACCGAGGAGCTCGGTGACGCTGAACGAGCCGGCGATCGCCGTGTTCTTCGCCAGCGCGATCATCACACTGCCGATCGGGGCGATCACCGACCGGTACGCCTGCGGCAGCACGACCAGGCTCATCGTCTGGCCGAAGGTCATGCCCAGGCTGCGGGCCGCCTCGCCCTGACCGGTGGGCACCGTGTTGACGCCCGACCGCATCGCCTCGCAGACGAACGCCGAGGTGTAGCAGCCCAGCGCGAGCACCGCGAAGGTGAAGAACGGAAGCGTGATGTCGAACCGCGGCAGGCCCAGCACCACGATGAAGAAGAGCAGGGTCAAGGGGGTGTTCCGCAGCAGCGTCACCCAGGTGGTGCCGAACACCCGCAGCGGCTTCACCGGCGAGACCCGGAAGCTTGCCACCAGCACGCCGAGCACCAGCGACAGCACCGCGCTCACCAGGAACAGCGAGAGGGTGCCGAGGAAGCCCTCCCAGTAGGTCGACCAGTTGTCGGTCAGCGTCTTCACAGGCCGGCCCCTCCTCAGTACCGGTCGATCGGCGGCGGGGTGGGCGCGGGCACCCCGGAGAGGCCGAGGGTCGCGTCGTAGGCCTTGCGCCAGTCACCGTTCTCCTCGTGGTGCGCCAGCGCGTCGTTCAGCGCCCCGCGCAGCACGGTGTCGTTCCTGGGCGTGCCGATCCCGTACGGCTCCTGGGAGAACAGCGGCCCGACCACCTTGAGTTCGTCGGGCACCTTGGCCGCGTAGCCCATCAGGATGGTGTTGTCCGTGGTCACCGCGTCCACCTGGGAGGTGATCAGGTTGTCGACACAGGCCGAGTAGCTGTCGTACCCGATCAGCCGGGCCTTCGGGTAGTCCTTCTGGATCCGCTGGTACGGGGTGGAGCCGGCCGCCGAGCAGACCTTCTTGCCGTCCAGGTCCTCCGGCCCGTTGATGGTCGTGTCGTTCCGGCGCACCAGCAGCGACTGTCCGGCCAGGTAGTACGGCCCGGCGAAGCCGACCAGCTTCTTGCGGTTGTCGTTGATGGTGTAGGTGCCCACGTAGTAGTCGACCTGGCCGTTCTGCAGCGCGGTCTCGCGGTTGGCCGAGGCGATGGTCCTGAACTCGATCCGGTCCGGGGCGAACCCGAGGTCGGCGGCGACCATCTTGGCGATCTCGATGTCGAAGCCGGAGTACTGCCCGGTGGCCGGGTTCTTCTGCCCCAGGTAGGGCTGGTCCTCCTTGGCCCCGACCACCAGGTGACCCCGGCTGCGGGCCGCGTCCAGGGTGGACGAACCGGTGATGCCGGCGCCGCTCTCCACCTGGTAGCTGGGGAGCGCGCTGGGCTGCGGCCCCTTGGGGGGCGGGGTGCCCTCCTTGCCGCAGGCCGCCAGCAGCACGGCCGCGGCCACGACGGCGGCGGTCACGATCTTCTTCACGCGCGGCCTCAGTGCTTCAGGATCTTGGAGAGGAAGTCCCGGGCGCGCTCGCTCTCCGGAGCGCCGAAGAACGCCTCCGGAGAGCGGTCCTCGACGACCCGCCCGTCGGCCATGAAGACCACCCGGTTGGCGGAGGCCCGGGCGAACCCCATCTCGTGGGTCACGACGATCATGGTCATGCCCTCGTGCGCCAGCTGGCGCATCACGTCCAGCACCTCGTTGATCATCTCCGGGTCGAGCGCCGAGGTGGGCTCGTCGAAGAGCAGTGCCTTGGGGTCCATCGCCAGGGCACGCGCGATCGCGACGCGCTGCTGCTGGCCGCCGGAGAGCTGGGCCGGGTACTTGGCCGCCTGCGGAGCCAGCCCGACCCGCTCCAGCAGCGCCCTGGACCTCTCGTCCGCCTCCCCCTTCGACCGCCCGCGGACCTTGACCTGCGCCAGCGACACGTTCTGCAGCACGGTCTTGTGCGCGAACAGGTTGAAGGACTGGAACACCATCCCGACCTCGGCCCGCAGCCGGGCCAGGCCCTTGCCCTCCTCGGGCAGCGGCCGGCCGTCGATCACGATGGACCCGGACTCGACCGGCTCCAGACGGTTGATCGCCCGGCACAGAGTGGACTTGCCGGAGCCGGACGGACCGATCACCACCACGACCTCGCCCCGGCCGATGGTCAGCTCGATGTCCTGGAGGACGTGCAACTCGCCGAAGTGCTTGTTGACGCCGCGCATCTCGATCAAGGGCGTGAAGGCCGAGGGCCCCGGCCCGGACCCGGGCGGGGGCTCCGGTGCGTCGGTCACCGCCCGCTCCGGCCCTTCAGCAGCCAGCCGAGCGCGCCACCGGCGACCAGCGTGGCCAGCAGGGCGATCCAGAGCGGCGCGGTCACGGTGAACACCCAGAACTGGATCTTCACCTTGTCGAGGTTGGCGAACAGGAACCACACCGCGAGCACGACGATGACACCGATCCCGATGTACCGGGTGGGGATCCCGCCGATCTCGCTGCGCTTGGTGCCGGACGAACCGTCTGAAATCTTGGTCACACGCGAAGTCTGCGGTCGAATGGGCCGGTTTGCCCGGCTACGCGCCCGGGAGTAACCCGCACGGGGCAACCACGCCCCGCGCGGGTTTACCGCCCGTCACTCTCCGTCAGACGCCCCCGGGCCGGGTCTCCGACGGCTCGTCCCGCCAGGACCGCCAGAGCGCCGCATACGGACCACCGGCCGCCACCAGGTCCGGGTGGCTGCCGTACTCGCTGATCCGGCCGCCCTCGACCACCGCGATCACGTCCGCGTCGTGCGCCGTGTGCAGCCGGTGGGCGATGGCGATCACCGTCCGGCCCTCCAGCACCTTGGCGAGCGAGCGCTCCAGGTGCCGGGCGGCCCGCGGGTCCAGCAGTGAGGTGGCCTCGTCCAGCACCAGGGTGTGCGGATCGGCCAGCACCAGCCGGGCCAGCGCCAGCTGCTGCGCCTGCGGCGGGGTCAGCGCGGCGCCGCCCGAACCGACCTCGGTGTCCAGCCCCGCCGACAGCGCGTCCACCCAGTCACCGGCGTCCACCGCGTCCAGGGCCCCGCGCAACTCGGCGTCGTCCGCGTCCGGCGCGGCCAGCCGCAGGTTGTCCCGGAGTGTGCCGACGAAGACGTGGTGCTCCTGGTTGACCAGCGCGACCTCGGCCCGGACCCGCTCGGCCGGCATCCGCGACAGCGCCGCCCCGCCGAGCGTCACACTGCCCCGGCCGGGCGCGTAGATGCCGGCCAGCAGCCGCCCCAGGGTGGACTTCCCCGCCCCGGACGGCCCGACCAGGGCGACCCGGCTGCCCGGCGCGACGTCCAGACTGATGCCGTGCAGCACGTCGACGCCCTCGCGGTAGCCGAAGCGGACGTCCCGGGCCTCGACCCGCCGTCCGCTCGGCCGGGCCGCCTCGTCACTCTCCTGCTCGGGCACCTCGTGCACCCCGACCAACCGGGCCAGCGAGGCCTGCCCGATCTGCAGCTCGTCGTACCAGCGCAGGATCAGGTCGACCGGGGCGGTCAGCGCCTGGGCGTAGAGCACCCCGGTGGTCAGCTCGCCCACACCGATCCAGCCCCGGAGGGTGAACAGCCCGCCCAGCACCAGGGTGCCGAGCACCGCCAGGGTGTAGACGGCGTCGATGGTCGGGAACCAGGCCGTGCGCAGCCAGAGGGTGTACCGCTCCCAGGCGATCCACTCCGCCAGCTTGCGGTCGGTCAGCCGGACCCGCTGGTCACCGAGGCGCAGTGCCTCGACCGTCCGACCGGCGTCCACCGTCTCGGCCAGCACGGTGTTGACCGCCGCGTACCCGGCCGACTCGTTCCGGTACGACTGCGGGGCCCGCCGGAAGTACCAGCGGGAGGAGGCCAGCAGCAGCGGCAGGCCGATCAGCGAGGTGAGCGCGAGCAGCGGCGAGGTGGCGACCAGGGCGCCCAGCACCAGCAGCAGCGACACGATCGCCACGGCCAGCTCCGGCACCGCCTCGCGGACCGACTTGTCCAGCCGGTCGATGTCGGTGGTGCCGCGGGAGACGAGGTCCCCGGTGCCGGCCCGCTCCAGGACCCCGGTCGGCAGCGCCACCGAGCGGACCAGGAAGTCCTCGCGCAGATCGGCCAGGACCCGCTCGCCGAGGACGCTGCCGCGCAGCCGCGACCACCAGGTGAACGCCGACTGCACCGCCAGCGCCACCAGGTACCAGGCGACGGCGACCGTGACGGTGGCTCCGACGGTGCCGGTGGCCAGCGACTCGACCAGGGTGCCCAGCACCCAGGGCCCGACGAGCCCCGCCGTGGTGGCCACCGCGTGCAGACCCACCACGGCGGCGAACCCGCCCCGGTGGCGTCGGGCCAGCAGCCGCAGGTAGGACCGCACGGCGACCGGGGAGCCGACCGGAAGGGTGGTGGCGGGCCCCTGCTCCTGATGGACGGGGGGCTTCATGGGGTGCTCCTCAGCTGTTCTCGGACGTCGGCGCGGAGGCCACGGAGGCCACGAGGACCCCCGGCACCACGGAGGCCACGAGGACCACGGGCGCCACGGGCACCACGGGGGTGGCGGTGCGGCCGGGAGGACGGGCCGCGGGGGTCCGTCGGCCTCACACCGCCTCCCCCACGGTCGCGGGCTCCCCCGCCGGCGACGGCTCCTCCGCGCGGGTGACCACCGCCCGGTAGCCCGGCTCGGTCCGCATCAGGTCGCGGTGACGGCCGGCCGCCGCCACCCGTCCGTCGCGGACCAGGACCACCCGGTCCGCCCGGTCCAGCAGCAGCGGACTGGTCGCGAAGACCACGGTGGTGCGCCCTGCCCGGCTCCTGCGCAGCCCGGCCGCGATCCGGGACTCGGTGTGCGCGTCCACCGCGCTGGTCGGCTCGTCCAGGACGAGGACCGGCGGGTCGGCCAGCAGCGAGCGGGCCAGCGCCAGTCGCTGCCGCTGCCCTCCGGAGAGCGAGCGTCCGCGCTCGGTGATCTCCGCCCGCATGGCGTCGCCCCCGCAGGTGGGCGAGCCGTCGACCAGGGCGTCCAGGACGTCCTCGGCGCAGGCGGCGGCCAGTGCGTCGACGGGCTCGACCCGCCCGGAGGCGGGGATGTCGAACAGCCCCGCCAGGGTGCCGGAGAGCAGCACCGGCTCCTTGTCGTGGACCAGGACGGCGGCCCGCGCCTCGGCCAGCGGGACGGAGTCCAGCTCGGTGCCGCCGAGCCGCACCGACGGCTCCGGTCGCGCGCCCTCGGCCGTCGGGACGTGCCCGCCGAGCCGCTCGGCCAGCGCACCGGCGAAGTCCGGGTCGCCGCAGACCACGGCGGTCAGCCGGCCGGCCCGGGCGGTCAGCCCGGTGGCCGGGTCGAACAGGTCCGACTGCGCGGCACCGGACAGTCCCGCGTCGGCGGTCCCGTCGGTCCGGTCGAGCGCGAGCACCCGCGCGGCCCGCCCGGCCGAGACGCGGGCCACGCTCCAGGCGTGGGCCGCCTCGCCGAGGATCCGCAGCGGGGCGGCGAGGTAGGCCGTCGAGCCGTAGACGGCGACCAGGGTGCCGACCGAGATCCGGCCGGACGCGGCCAGATGGGCGCCGTACCAGGTGATGCCGACCACGAACAGGCCCGGCAGCAGGACCTGCTGGGCCTGCATCAGGGACCAGATCCGGGCCGAGCGGACGGCCGCGGCGCGGACCTGCTGGGACGCCGCACGGTACCGGGCGAGGAAGAGCTCCTCGCCGCCGATGCCGCGCAGCACCCGGAGCCCGGCCACCGTGTCGGCGGCCAGCTCGGTGGCCTTGCCCCCGAGCGCCCGCTGTTCCGTGTACCGGCGCTCGAAGGGGCCGAGCAGCGGCCACACCGAGGCCGCCAGCACGGGCACCCCGAGCAGCACGGCGAGTCCGAGGACCGGCTGGGTGACCAGCACCGCCGTGCTGACGGCCAGCCAGACGAGGACGGCACCGCGCAGCCTGGCGACCAGCTCGACGTACCAGCCGATCTTCTCGACGTCCCCGCTGCCGACCGCGACGATCTCGCCGGTGGCGATCCGCCGGGAGAGTCCGGCCCCGAGGTGGGAGGCCTGGCGGGCGACGAGCTGTCTGACCTGGGTCGCGGCGTGGATCCAGTTCCAGACCGCCTGGCGGTGCAGCAGGACGGTGCCCACCGAGGACACCGCGGCGAGCGCCAGGGCGACACCGCCGGCCCGCCAGAGGCCGGCGGCGTCGCCGTCGACGGCGGCCTGGATGCCCAGGCCGACCGGGACCGGCAGGGCCGCCTGGCCGCCCATCTCCAGCAGCGACCAGCAGGTGGCGAGCACCTGCCCGCGTCGCTGGCCGCGTTGGAGCCAGCGCAGGAAGGCGAGCGGGGAGGTGAGGTCGGGGCGGCCGGGGTCGGCCAGGGGGAGGGTTTCGAGCGGCATGACGCTCCGTTGCGGAGGCGGTGCGGGCGGAGGGCTCGGAGGGGCCGGTGCGGTCACGGCCCGGGGTCGGTCAGGAGGTCATGGCAGCGAGACTGCCAACCCGGATGTGACCTACGCAACAGGTTTTCCGGCGGTCCACCGCACCCCGACGGGCGCCGGTCCCGCCGCGCGGCCGGTCGGGCGGCCGGCCACGTGGCCGTCGCGCAGCCGCCGGACAGCCGATGCGCACGCCGGTACCAGGCGTCGGAAAATTCTTTGGCGGGCCGGGAACATTCCCGGCACCCCGCAGGTTGCCCCCATCGGAACCCCATGGACGACCAGGAGAGGGCACTCCTTCCCGTGAGCAACATCCCCACTGTCACCCTCAACGACGGCTCGCAGATCCCCCAGCTCGGCTTCGGGGTCTGGCAGGTGCCGGACGCGGAGGCCACCCCCGCCGTCCGCGCCGCGCTCGAGTCCGGCTACCGCTCGATCGACACCGCCGCGGTCTACGAGAACGAGACCGGCACCGGCCAGGCGGTCACCGAGGCGCTCGCCGGCGGTCTGGCCCGCGAGGACCTCTACATCACCACCAAGCTGTGGAACTCCGGCACCCGCGACTGGTCCGGCGAGCAGGGCCGGGACGCGGTGCTGCGCGAGTTCGACGCGTCGCTGGACCGGCTGGGCCTCGACTACGTCGACCTCTACCTGATCCACTGGCCCCGCCCGATGCACGGCAGCTACCTCAACGTCTGGAAGGCGCTGGAGCAGCTGCGCGCCGACGGCCGGGCGAAGTCGATCGGCGTCTCCAACTTCGGGGCCGAGCAGCTCACCCGCCTGCTCGACGAGGCCTCGGTGGTGCCGGCACTGAACCAGGTCGAGCTGCACCCGTACTTCCCGCAGGAGGAGCTGCGCGCCTTCCACGCGGAGCACGGCATCGCCACCGAGGCCTGGAGCCCGCTGGGTCAGGGCAAGGATCTGCTCGCCGAGCCGGCCCTGGCGCGGATCGCCGGCAAGCACGGGCGCACCGTCGCCCAGGTGGTGCTCCGCTGGCACCTGCAGAGCGGCATCATCGCGATCCCGAAGTCGGTCACCCCGTCGCGGATCAAGGAGAACCTCGACGTCGGCGGCTTCGAGCTGGACGCCGACGACCTCGCGGCCGTCGCGGGCATCGCCACCGGCAAGCGGATCGGTCCGGACCCGCAGGAGTTCGACTGGAACTGACCGTTCCCGGTCCGGCGCCCCGCAGGGTGCCGCCGACGGCGCAGGCCGCCTCCCCCTCTTCCGGGAAGGCGGCCTGCGCCGCGTCGACCTGCACGAACCACGAACCGTCGACGGCCTCCGATCCGTTGGCGAATCGTTTTGGCTGAAGCTCGAAGCGAAAGCTACAGCCTGGCCGCCTTGGCGATCAGCGCCAGCGCCGCCTCGTGCTCGTGCTCCTCCAGCGGAGACAGCAGCAGCAGCTGGACCTGCGCCACGCCCGCGGCCGAGCGGTGCAACAGGTCCTGCCCCGCCGGTGAGAGCGAGAGCAGGTTGCGCCGTCCGTCCGAGGGGTCGCGGCGACGCTGGACCAGGCCGCGCCGGACCAGCCGGCTGACCATCTCGGCCATCGTGGCCTTGTCCAGCGAGGCCAGTTCGCCGACCGTCCGCTGGTCGGCGCCCGGCTCCAGCTCCAGAGCGTCCAGCACCGCGTACTGCGGCGCCGTGAGCTCCGAACCGACGTGCTCCGTCCAGAGCTTGGTGTGCACCTGCTGGCTCACCCGGATGAGGTAGCCGATCGCCCGCTGGGCGTCCAGCATCGGTCGCGCGTCCGTGAGGACGGCGACCTGAGCCGGTTCCAGCCTGGCTATCTTGGCCATCACACGGACGATCTCCAGCTGCTCCTCCGGAGTCAGCGGCTCGAAGAGCGTGCGCTGCACGCGGACCACCCCGCCGGTGGCCTCCCGGACAGCCTGGGCGCCGCTCTGCGAGAGAGCGAGCAGCTTGCGCCGGCCGTCGGCCGGGTCTCGGCGCCGCAGTACGAGGCCGCGCCGGACCAACCGGGCGACCATCTCGGCCATCGTGGCCTTGTCGAGCGAAGCACGCTCTCCGACCGTTCGCTGGTCAGCGCCCGGTTCGAGGGCGAGAACCAGCAGGACCGCGAACTGCGGAGCCGTGAGATCGGCTCCGACGTGTTCGGACCACAGACGGGTGTGGACCTGCTGTGCAACGCGGATCAGGTGTCCGGGCGACTGCTGCAGTCGCGCGGACACACGGGTCGTCGGGATCTCCCCCAGCACCATGTATCCGTCCCGATGTCACACCCGGTGTGTGTGGGACACCCGGGTGGGGCAGTAACGGCGAGTGGGCGTCCCGCTATGAGGGAGGGCGCTCCAGCCGTGCAGCCGGTGGCTGCTGGCGGACACTATACAAACGGCGGGCCCTCGCTGGCAGGCAGGGGCGGATAGTAGACGCAGGTTCGGCAACATTGGCATATTTACGCGCCGCGCCGACCCGGCAGTAACCCGTTCGCAGGAGAAAGCCGACCGGTCGGTCCTTACCCTCGGTCACCTGCGCCTTCGGCCCTGGCCGCACCCCCTACTCACCGGTAGGGTGTGGCCACCTCGACGGCCCCCGTCCTCCCCGGGCGCTCCGCACGACCCCCGGAGGTCCCCGAGCGCCGCCTGGGAGATCCCTGGGAGATCCCTGGGAGATCGCGAGCGAGATCCGAGAGAGACGAGAGTGAGCATGACCGAGCAGACCACCGCACCCCGGGTCGCCGTCGTCACCGGCGCCGCGCGCGGCCTGGGGGCCGCCACCGCCCTCCGGCTGGCCGCCGACGGCTACGCCGTGGCCGTCCTCGACCTCGAGGAGGCCGCCGGCCGGGAGACCGTGGACCGGATCACCGCCGCGGGCGGTCGCGCCGTCGCCGTCGGCGCCGACGTCTCGGACGCCGGACAGGTCCAGGCCGCGGTCGACCGGATCGTCGCCGAACTCGGTCCCCCGGTCGTCCTGGTCAACAACGCGGGCGTACTCCGCGACAACCTGCTCTTCAAGATGACCGAGTCCGACTGGGACACGGTCATGAACGTGCACCTGCGCGGCGCCTTCCTGATGACCCGCGCGGTCCAGAAGCACATGGTCGATGCCGGCTTCGGCCGGATCGTCAACCTGTCCTCCTCCTCGGCCCAGGGCAACCGCGGCCAGGCCAACTACTCGGCCGCCAAGGCCGGTCTGCAGGGCTTCACCAAGACCCTCGCGATCGAACTGGGCAAGTTCGGCATCACCGCCAACGCGGTGGCCCCCGGATTCATCGCCACCGACATGACCGCGGCCACCGCCGCCCGGGTGGGCATGGACTTCGAGGACTTCAAGCGCGCCGCCGCCTCACAGATCCCGGTCCAGCGGGTCGGCGTGCCCGAGGACGTGGCGCACGCCGTCTCGTTCTTCGCCGGCGAGGCGGCCGGATTCGTCTCCGGCCAGGTCGTCTACGTCGCGGGCGGCCCGCTCGACTGAGCACCGGACCTACCCAGGGTTACCACGGAGTGGGAACCGGCTCGACCCGGTCTCCCGCTCCGTCCGTTTTCCCGGCACCAGGGAAATCCCGCGCGACGACCGGACGGGCATTCGAAACGAAATCGTCGGAAAACCGGCCCCGAACACTGCGGTTTTCGTCGCTTCACGGCTTTGTCGGAGAATTCCGAATTCCGCCGGGAATCACCCGGACGCGGTGGGTATGGTCACCGGCGTGCACGCGCCGAGTGAACTCCCGGAGTCCCCGACCACCACCCGCCGCCGGGGCCTGCGCACCACCCGCGGGCCCGCCTCCCGCCCGTCCCCGCAGCCGCCGCTCGGCCGTCGGCAGACCGTCCTGCTGAGCCTCACCGGCCTCGGCTACCTGCTCGTCGTCGCCGGGGTGCTGCTCGACACCGCCCTGGTCGACCTGGACTGGGCGGTCCGTCTGGCCCGGCCCCACGAACGCTGGCCAGGGCCGGAGCCACTGCTGGACAACTGGGTGGTGGCCGGCCAGCGCGGCCCGTCCGCCGTCGCCGTACTCGTCTGGATCGGCTGGCGCGCCCGCCGGCTCGGCCGGATCCGCCCGCTGCTGGTGACGGGCGCCGCGCTGCTGCTGCTCAACCTCACGGTCGGCACGGTCAAGATCGTCACGGGCCGGCTGGGCCCGCACTACGCCCACTACGTCGGTTCGCCCGAGCTCTTCTCCGGCGGCACCATATTCCCCTCCGGACACACCGCCAACGCCGTGGTCACCTGGGGCGTGCTCGCCTACCTCGCGGGCCGGTGGCGCCGCACCGGGGCGGTGCTCGCCGGCGCCACCGCCTGCTCGGTCGGGCTCACCACCGTCTACCTGGGGACCCACTGGGTGACGGACGTGCTGGCCGGCTGGGCGGCCGGCCTGCTCGTCCTGCTCTCGCTCCCCCTGCTGGAACCGCTGGTCCTCGCCGTCGAGCGACGCCTCGGCCGGCCGCCGGCGAGGACCGGGCCCGGCGGGGCCGGCCGGGACGTCCCGGCGAGCGTCCCGGCTACCCCTCCCAGCTGCGCACCACCACCCCGTCGCGCACCGCGAGGTTGAGCCGCCCCTCCCGGTAGTCCATGGTCATCGCCGCTCCCTGCACCATGACCCGCACCGAGGCCCATCCGTGCCTCCGGGCCAGTTCCTGGGCCCGTTCCACCCGCAGCCCCGCGTAACCTTCCGCGTCGGCGTCCGTCATCGCCCCTCCCCGGCTCGCATCCGGACGTACGCTGGAATCGTAGACCGCCGTACGAGGACCCGTACCGACGGCAGGCGTCGGTGGCCGGCACCGGCGGCCGACCCGGGAGGTGACCGCGGATGCCCACCACCGCCCCGCGCCGGTGGCGCAGCGGCACCGAGCCCGCCACCGCCCGCAGTGCCCTCCGGCTGCGCTACCTGCTCTCGTTGACCTTCACCCCGTTGTTCGCCCTGGCCACCGTGGGCTTCGCGGTCTGGGCCGCGAACGCCCCGGAGTTCGGCGCGCCGAGCCGGTCCACCCTGGCCGGGTTCGCCGTGGCCTGCGGAGTCCTCACGCTGTTCGCCGTCGTCGATCTCGTCGTCGTGATCCGGCGCCGCCGGACCGAGCTCTGACGCGGCGTCTCCCACGGAGTGGGAAGCCGGCACGCCCGGCCTCCCACTCCCCCCACACCCCGGCGCGCGGACCGGCCGGACCGCTCAGCGGTTGGAGACCGCCTGCTTCACCAGGGTCCGCCCGAAGTCCCACATCAGACCGCTCCCCCGGTGCGCGTCGTCCATCACCTCGGTGAACGCGTCCATGAAGCGGTCGACGTCCCGTTCGGTGATGATCAGCGGCGGGATCAGCTTGATCACCTCCAGGTGGTCGCCGGACACCTGGGTGAGGATCCGGTGCCGCTGCAGCAGCGGCACGACCACCATCTGGGCGAACAGCCCCTTGCGGGCCGCCTGCAGCGCCGTCCAGCCGGTCCGCAGCTTCAGCGACTTCGGTCGGCCGAACTCGATGCCGATCATCAGACCGCGCCCGCGCACCTCGGCGAGCAACTCGTACGTGTCGACGAGCGCCGTCAGCCGCTCCCGGAAGTACTCGCCCACCTTGGCGGCGTTCTCCACCACCTGCTCGTCCCGGACGACCTCCAGGGTCGCCAGCCCGGCCGCCATCGCCTGCGCGTTGGACCCGAAGCTGGCCGAGTGGACCAGCACCCGGTCCATCGAGGAGTACACCTTCTCGAAGATCCAGCTCTTGCCGAGCGTCGCGCCGACCGGCACATAGCCGCCGGAGAGCGCCTTGGCCGCGCAGACCAGGTCGGGCAGCACGCCCTCCTCGTACTGGTAGGCGAAGAAGTCGCCGGTGCGCCCGATGCCGGTCTGCACCTCGTCGCAGATCAGCAGCGCCTTGTGCTCGTGCAGCAGCTCCTGGGCCGCGCGGAGCCAGCCGGGCGGGGGCGCCTGCACGCCCTTTCCCTGGATCGGCTCGACGATCAGGGCCGCGACGTCGCCCCGCTTCAGCTCCTTGGCCAGCGCCCCCAGGTCCCCGAGCGGGACGGCGGTGTCCGGGAGCAGCGGGTCGAAGCCCTTGCGGAAGCCACCCTCGCCGTTGACCGAGAGTGAACCCGTGGTCAGCCCGTGGAAGGCGTGGTCGGCGAAGAGGACCCGTTTCCGGCCAGTGGCGTACCGGGCGAACTTGAGCGCCGTCTCCACCGCTTCGGTGCCGCTGTTGCCGAAGAAGACCCGGTCCAGTCCGGGCGTGTGGGACAACAGCCGCTCGGCCAGCAGACCGGGCAGCGGCGAGCAGTCGAAACGGACCAGGTCGGGCAGGTCGAGGTCCATCACCTGCTGGATCGCCGAGCGGACCACCGGGTGGTGCCGACCGAGCGCGAAGATGCCGAAGCCGGCGAGCATGTCGAGGTACTCGTTGCCCTCGGCGTCGTAGAAGTACTGTCCCTTGGCACGCTCGTAGAACTTGTCGAAGCCGATGGTGTGCAGCATCCGCGACAGCTGCGGATTGAGGTAGCGGCTCTGCAGCTCGTACCGCTCGCCGCCGCGCTCGGCGAGCAGGGCGGCGAGGTCGAAGCGCGCTTCGGTGCGGTCGTCGGGGTCAGCCGGCATGGTGCTGGTTCGCTCCTCGGTTCGGTAGTCCTCTGGCCCGTAGCAGGTTCTTGGCGAAGGCGGCGGTCTGGGCGGCGACCCCGGTACCGGTCAGGCCGGTCTCCTCCAGGATCTCGCCGCGGGCGGCGTGCCCGAGGAACTCCTGCGGCAGTCCGAGCACCCGGACCGGGACGTCCACGTCGGCGTCGCGCAGTGCCTGGGCGACGGCCGTGCCGACCCCTCCGGTGCGCCCGTTGTCCTCGACGGTGACGACCAGCCGGTGCCCGGCGGCGAGGGCCGGCAACGCCGGGTCGACCGGCTTGACCCAGCGCGGGTCGATCACGGTCGCGGTGAACCCCTCGGCGAGCAGCAGCCGGGCGGCGTCCAGTACGGAGGCGGCCGTGGTGCCGACTGCGACCAGCAGGATCTCCGGCTGCTCGGCGGTCCGCAGCAGGACGTCCACGCCGCCGATCCGCTCGACCGCCGGGACGGCCGGACCGACGGTCCCCTTCGGGAAGCGGACCACGGTCGGGGCGTCCGCGACCTCGACCGCCTCGCGCAGTTGGACGCGGAGTTCGTCGGCGTCGCGCGGCGCGGCGAGCCGCAGGCCGGGGACGACCTGGAGGATCGACATGTCCCACATGCCGTTGTGCGAGGCGCCGTCCGGCCCGGTCACCCCGGAGCGGTCCAGCACGAAGGTGACGCCCAGCCGGTGCAGGGCGACGTCCATCAGCACCTGGTCGAAGGCGCGGTTCAGGAAGGTCGCGTACACCGCCACCACCGGGTGGAGCCCGCCGGTGGCCAGGCCGGCGGCGCTGGTGACGGCGTGCTGCTCGGCGATGCCGACGTCGAAGGTCCGCTCCGGGTGGGCCTTGGCGAACTTGGCCAGCCCGACCGGCTGGAGCATGGCGGCGGTGATCGCCACCACGTCCGGACGCTCCGCGCCGATGGCGAGCATCTCCTCGCCGAAGACGGACGTCCAGGAGACCCCGCCGCTGGGCGAGATCGGCAGGCAGGTGTAGGGGTCGATCGGGTTGACCGCGTGGAAGCGGTCCGCCTCGTCCTGTTCGGCGGGCCGGTAGCCGCGGCCCTTGACCGTCAGGCAGTGCACGATCACGGGGCCGCCGAAGCCGCGGGCCTTGGTCAGCGCGGACTCCAGGGCCGCCAGGTCGTGGCCGTCGATCGGGCCGAGGTACTTGAGCCCGAGGTCCTCGAACATGCCCTGCGGCGCGAAGGCGTCCTTGAACCCCTTCTTGGCGCCGTGCAGCGCGTCGAAGATCGGCTGGCCCACGACCGGGGTGCGCTGCAGCGCGTCCTTGCCCCAGGAGAGGAACCGCTCGTAGCCCTGCGTGGTGCGCAGCGTGGCGAGGTGGTTGGCGAGGCCGCCGATGGTGCGCGCGTAGGAGCGCTCGTTGTCGTTGACGACGATGACCAGCGGCCGGTCCTTGGCGTCGGCGATGTTGTTGAGCGCCTCCCAGGCGAGGCCGCCGGTGAGGGCGCCGTCGCCGATGACCGCGACGGTGTTCCGGTCGTGCTCGCCGAGCAGCTGGGCGGCCTTGGCGAGGCCGTCGGCGTAGGAGAGGGCGGTCGAGGCGTGCGAGTTCTCGACCAGGTCGTGTTCGGATTCGGCCCGCGAGGGGTAACCGGAGAGTCCGCCCCTGGAGCGGAGTTTCGAGAAGTCCTGGCGACCGGTGAGCAGTTTGTGGACGTAGCTCTGGTGGCCGGTGTCCCAGACGATCCGATCGTACGGGGAGTCGAAGGCCCGGTGGAGGGCGATCGTCAGTTCGACCACCCCAAGGTTCGGGCCGAGGTGGCCGCCGGTCCTGGTGACGGCGTCGATCAGGAAGTCGCGGATCTCGTCGGCGAGCCGGGGCAGTTCGGCGGCCGGGAGTCTTCGCAGGTCCGCCGGGCAAGTGACGCTGGAGAGCAGTGACACGGGTTCACCTCACGACTCGGAGCGGTGCGGTGGTACCCCGCCTGGCGGGGTGGCCCGGCCCGGGCGCGGAGGCCCGGGCCGGGCGGGGCGGTACGGCGGTCGCGCCGCCCGCCGACGGTGTGCGCTCAGCGCCTCCGGCCGGAGCCGACGGTCTCGGTCATCGCCCGCAGCGACTCCTTGAGCGAGCCCATGGTGGCGAGGACGGCGGTCGGCTCGTAGCCGCAGTGCGCCATGCAGTTGGCGCAGCGGGCGTCCTTGCCGCGGCCGTACTTGTCCCAGTCGGTCTTCTCGATCAGTTCGCGGTAGGTCGGCACGTACCCGTCGGCCATCAGGTAGCAGGGCCGTTGCCAGCCGAACAGCGAGTAGTTCGGAATGCCCCAGGCGGTGCACTCGAAGTCGACCTTGCCCTCCAGGAAGTCCAGGAAGAGCGGGCTGTGGTTGAGGCGCCAGCGCCGCCGGTTCCCACCGGCGAAGGTCTTGCGGAACAGCTCCCGGGTCTGCTCGACGCCGAGGAAGTGCTCCTGGTCGGGCGCCTTCTCGTAGGCGAAGGCCGGGGAGATCATCATCTCGTCGACCTTGAGGTCGTCGTTGAGGTAGTCGAGCACGTCGATGATGGTCTGCGGGGTGTCGGTGTTGAAGAAGGTGCTGTTGGTGGTGACGCGGAAGCCGCGCCGCTTGGCCTCCTTGATCGCCTCCACCGCCTCGTCGAAGGTGCCCTCCTTGGCCACCGAGGCGTCGTGCCGTTCCCGCAGGCCGTCGATGTGCACGGTGAAGGTGAAGTACGGCGAGGGCGTGAACTTGTCGAGCTTCTTGCGCATCAGCAGCGCGTTGGTGCAGAGGAAGACGTACTTCCGGCGTTCGACCAGCTGCCGGACGATCTCGTCGATCTGCGGGTGCATCAGCGGCTCGCCGCCGGCGATCGAGACCATCGGGGCCCCCGACTCCAACACCGCGCCGACCGCCTGGGCGACCGGCATCCGCTGCTTCAGCACACCTGCCGGATGCTGGATCTTGCCGCACCCCTCGCAGGCCAGGTTGCAGGCGAAGAGCGGTTCCAGTTCGACGATCAGCGGGAATTTGTCGCGCCGCTTGAGCTTTTGTTGCATCAGGTAGGTGCCGACCCGCACGGTCTGGCGCAACGGCATGGCCATGGCTAGCTCGCCTCCTGAGGGAGCGTCGAGGGTGTGGGGTGGTTGAGGGTGCCGGGTGACGGTCGGTCCCGGTCCTGCCGGTTCCGGTGGTGCCAGTCGACCAGCGCGGGCACCGTCGCCCGCAGGGTCCGCCAGGCGCGGACGCCGGCCGGCAGGGTTCCCGGGCGCAGCAGCTCGCGCTCGGGGGTGTCGACCACGACCCGCAGCACGGCGGCGGGCAGGGCGGGGCGCAGCTCGCGGAGCGCGGCCAGTACCGCGACCGCCTCCATGTCGACGGCGAGTGCTCCCTGAAGGTGCAGGGCGCGCCGTTCGAGCCCGCGCACCACGTGGTCGGCGGTGTGGTGCACGCCGGTGTGGGCGGTCAGGCCCCGCTCCCTGAGGGCGCGGGTCAGTGTCGGGCCGGAGTCGACGGCGAAGTGGTTCCCCTCGGCGTCGCGCACCCCGTCCGCGACGATCACGTCCCCGGGCGTCACCCCGGGTGCGACGGCCGCTCCGAAGCCGGCCACCACGACGGCGCCGTAGCCGCCGGGCGCCGCGGTGAGCAGTCGCCGGACAGTGAGCGAGGCCCGGCGCCGGCCGACACCGGTGCGGACCAGGACCGGCGGGCCGCCGGCCGAGCCTCGCCAGTCCCCTCCGCGCAGGGCCCACACCTCGGGGCCGAGCGCGCAGAGGACCAGCAGCGGGGCGGGCTTCACCGGGACGCCCCGATCGTCGGGGTACCGGGGGCGAACCGGCCGGTGGCGGGGCTGCCGTGCAGGTAGCGGCCCAGCGCGGTGACCGGGAAGACCAGCCGGTACAGGTGGTAGTTGATGGAGAAGTCCCACGGGAAGCCGGTGCCGGTGAACTGCGGTTCGTCCCAGGTCCCCTCGGGCAACTGGGTGCGGACCAGCCAGTCGACCCCGCGTTCGACGGCCGGGTTGGCGTGGCCGTCCGGTCCCTCGCCGGCCGCGAGCAGCGCCATCAGCGCCCAGGCGGTCTGCGAGGCGGTGGAGTCGCCGCGCCCGGCCCAGCGCGCCGGGTCCTCGTAGGAGCGCATGTCCTCGCCCCAGCCGCCGTCGGTGTTCTGCCGGTCCTCCAGCCAGCGGACGGCCCGGCGGATCGCCGGGTGCTCGGCGGGCACACCGGCGGCGACCAGCGCGGGCAGCACCGAGCCGGTCCCGTAGATGTAGTTGGTGCCCCAGCGGCCGAACCAGGAGCCGTCGGCCTCCTGGTTGCGCAGCAGCCACTCGACGCCGCGCCGGGTGCGCGGGTCACGGGCCTTGCCGACCTCGGCGAGCATCTCCACCACGTGTGCGGTGACGTCCGCGGACGGCGGGTCGACCACCTCGCCGAAGTCGCAGAACGGCAGCTTGTTCGGCAGGGTGCTGGTGTTGTCGACGTCGAACGCGCCCCAGGCGCCGTTCTTGGACTGCATGCCGAGGTTCCACCGGACGCCCCGGTCGATCGAGCCGCCGACCTTGGCCGGGTCGGGGTGGGCGACCCGGCAGAGCGCGAGCACCACCTCCGCGGTGTCGTCGATGTCCGGGTAGGTGTCGTTCTCGAACTCGAAGGCCCAGCCGCCGGGGGCCAGCGAGGGCCGCTGGACCGACCAGTCGCCGCGCCTGGTGATCTCCTCGCCGATCATCCAGTCGACGGCGGAGACCAGCGCGGGGTGGTCGGGCGGCAGACCCGCGTCGGCCAGCGCGACGGTCGCCAGGCAGGTGTCCCAGACCGGTGACTGGCAGGCCTCCAGCCAGCGCCGGCCGTCCTCGGTGTGGACGGTGAACCGGTCGAAGGAGGAGAGGCCGGCCCGCATCACCGGGTGGTCCAGTTCGTAGCCCTCCAGGTGCAGGGCGATCAGCGAGTAGACGGCCGGCGGCTGGATGCCGCCCCAGCAGCCGTCGGCCTCCTGGCGCTCGACGATCCAGCGGCAGGCCTGGGCGACGGCGAGCTTGCGCAGTGGGCGCAGGGCCCGGCGATGGTAGGCGTGCAGCACCTTGTCCAGGCGTTCGAAGACGCCGTCCCAGGTGGTGGCCCGGGCGAGCGGCCTGACCGGGTACGGGTCGTCCGGGTCGGTGTGCAGCTCGGTGAGCGGGAAGGGGGCCGGACGCACCGGCCGGTGCGCGGAGACCACCGTCAGCGGGACGATGGTCTGCCGTGCCCAGCACCCGAAGGCGTAGATGTTCAGCGGGAGCCACTTCGGCAGGAAGATGATCTCCGGCGGCATCTCGGGCAGCCGCTCCCACGGCCACCAGCCGAAGAGCGCCAGCCAGATCCGGGTGAAGACCCGGGCCCCGGCGATGCCTCCGGCGGAGCGGATCCAGCGGGCGGCGGCCAGCATGTGCGGTGCGTTGGGGTCGTCGCCGGCCAGTTTGAGGGCGACGTAGGCCTCGACGGTGGTGGAGATCTCGGCGGGCCCGCCGTGGAAGGTGGACCAGGTGCCGTCCTCCCGTTGCTGGGAGCGGATCCACTCGGCGGTGGCCTTGGTCTGCTCCTCCGTCCGGATGCCGAGGAACTGCCGGAGCAGTAAGTCCTCCGCGTCCATGGTGACGTTGGTCTCCAGGTCGCCTTTCCACCACCCCTCGGAGCTCTGTAGGGAGAGCAGGTGAGTGGTGGCGCGGGCCAGGGCCTCCTCGGCGGAGGCGGGCTGTTCCTGTTGTTGTTCGGTCCGGCCGGCCTGGCGGGCCGGCGCGGACCCCTCGGGCTGCCGCCGCCCGGCGCTCAGCAGCGCCGGGGGGAGGCCCCCCACCGCGACCGGCTCGGAATCGTACTCAGGGTCGAGCCGGCCGTCCGCGGTTGCTGTCAACGTAACGTCACCTCTCTCGTACCACCACGAATTCGGCGAGTGCGACGAAGTGCTCGCGCACCCCGTCGGGCATGGGCACCTCGTCCAGGGCGGCGAGGGCAGTCGTGTGCTGGCGGCGGGCCTCCTCCCGGGTCCAGTCCCGCCCGCCGGCCTGCTCGATCAGCGCGGCACGGGCGGCCAGCTCGGCCTCGCTCTCCTCGCCGCGCCCCTTGGGGTCGGCGAGCTGCTCGGCCAGTTCGCGCGACGCGGCGCCGCCCTCGGCGAGCGCGGCGGCGACCGGCAGGGACTTCTTGCGCTGGCGCAGGTCGCCCCAGTGCGGCTTGCCGGTCACCTCGGTGGCACCCCAGATGCCGAGCACGTCGTCCACCGCCTGGAAGGCCAGGCCCAGGTGGTGGCCGTACCGCTGGAGGGCGCCCGAGACCCGGTCGTCGGCGCCGGCCAGGACGGCGCCGATCGCCGAGGCGGCGGCGAGCAGGGCGGCGGTCTTGCCGCCCTCCATCTCCAGGCACTCGGCGACGGTGACGCTGTCCCGCTGCTCGAAGGCGACGTCCATCGCCTGCCCGTCGATGAGCCGACGGGTCGCGGTGGTGAGCAGCCGGACGGCGCGCGCGGCATCGGCGGGGCTCGCGCCGCCCGCGGTCGCGGCGTCGAGCAGCACCTCCGTACCGAGCGTGGCCAGAGCGTCACCGACCAGGATCGCCTGGGCCGGACCGAAGACCGTCCAGGCGGTGGCCCGGTGGCGTCTGGTCTCGTCACCGTCCATCAGATCATCATGGAGCAGGGAGAAGTTGTGCACCAGTTCAACAGCGACACCGCCCGGCACACCGGTCTCCGCCGGAGCCCCCGTGGCCCGGGCGGAGAGCAGGGCCAGGGCGGGGCGGACAGCCTTGCCGCCGTCCCCCGCGGCCGGCGTGCCGTCCCGGTCGATCCAGCCGAAGTGGTACGCCGCGACGGTGTCCATCGGCGCCGCCAGACGGGCGACGGCGGCCCGCAGCGGCGGGGTACAGAGCGTGCGGCTGCGGTCGAGCAGCTCCGGCACCGAGACCGGTTCGGCGTGCGCCGTGCCTCCGACGGCAGTGCCGGTGCGTGACTCCACGTGCGTTCCCTCTCCCTGGTGGTGCCGGGCCGCGTGGGACGGCCGGGCGCTGGCGATGTCGATGCGGCCGGTCGGACCGGTGGGGCCGCCGGAACCTGGGGCGTGACCGCCGGGTCTGGCGGGGTCGCCGGGGTCGCCGCCGAGCGGGCCCCGGGTCACCTGGGCCACCTCCCGTCGCCGCGGTCCGCCGGAAGGCGGTGGCCGTCGGCGGCGAGCACGGCGTCGGCGGCGGCATGGCCGCTGCGCACGGCGCCCTCCATGGTCGCGGGCCAGCCGGTGGCCGTCCACGCGCCGGCCAGCAGCAGGCCGGGGACCCCGGTGCGCGGACCGGGGCGCAGCGCCGCCGTCCCGGGAGCCGGGTCGAAGGTGGCGGTGCGCTCGCGGGTGACGAAGAAGTCCAGCACCTCGGCCCCGCCCGCGGCGGGGAGCAGCCGGGCCAGCTCGGGGAGGTACCGGTCGCGCAGCTCCGCGACCGGCAGGTCGATCTCGTCCTGCACGGCGGACTGCGAGAGCGCCAGGTACTGGGCGCCGGGGTGGGCCCGGCCGAGTTCGGTGCCGGCCAGACCGGAGTGCGCGGTGCGGTCGAAGACCCACTGGACCGGCGAGCCGAGTGCGGCGAAGAACGGCTTGCGCAGCACCTTGCGGTCGTAGACCACGTGCACGTTGAGGATCGGCGCGGTGCCGAACTCCGCCAGCCGGGACTGTCCGGGGATCGCGTCGGGCGGCAGCAGGGCGGCGGCCGTGTCCTGGGCGCCGGCCAGCACCACGGTGTCGGCGGCGAGCGGCTCGCCGTCGCCCTCCAGCCGGACGGCGTGCTGCGGCGCGGCCGGCTTGAGCTCCGCCACGCGGGCGCGCAGCAGGACCTTCACCCCGGCCCGCTCCAGTTCGGCGAGCGCCCGGTCGTGGTGGATCGTGCCGAGCGGGACGGTGGCCGTGCCGATGTCGGAGGCACCCGGGTCGGACAGCAGCCCGGTCTTGAACACCATCGCGGCCAGGGCCAGCGACACCTGGTCGGCCCGCGCGTTCAGGGTGGCGACGCCGACCAGGTCCCAGAGGGCGGCCAGGGTCCGCTCGTTCTGCCCCCGGCTGCGCAGCCAGTCACCGAAGGAGACGGCGTCGAGCGCCGGGTCGGCGAGGTCCAGCCGCTGGAGCGCGAGCGCGCCGCGGACCACCCGGGCCCGGTCGAGCGGGCCCAGGTGGGGGTACCGGGCCAGGCTGCCGGCCAGGTGCAACGGGACGGGCAGGGCGGCGCGGCCGAGCCGGCCGAGCGTGCGGATCGGGGCGTCGGCGGGCCCGGAGACGCCCAGCACGGGGACGTCGAGCCGGTCCTGGAGGTGGACCAGCCGGCCGGCGCCGAGCCGGTCCAGCAGGCCCCGGTAGGCGGTGCAGCAGCGCAGGTAGACGTGCTGGCCGTTGTCGACGGTCAGCTCGCCGCGCTGGAAGGAGAAGGCCAGGCCGCCGAGCCGGGGGCGGCCCTCGGCCAGGGTGACCCGGTGGCCGGCCTCGGCCAGCCGCAGCGCCGCGGTGATGCCGGCCAGACCGCCGCCGACCACCACGGCGGCCGGGCGCGCGGCATCGGCTCGCCCGGTCATCGGCCCTCCCCCTCGTGTCCGACGCGCGGCCCGTTCGTGGCCGGTGCGCCCGTGATCAGTACGGTCGTGCCCAACACAGCGGTCAACACGGCTCTACCCATAAGTGATTCCCCGCTGACACAGCGTGACAGAACTGTGGCAAGAATCAAGAACGCCCCCCGGCGAGCCCGGAAAGCGCGACGTACGCCTTCTCCCAGCCCGGCAGCGAGACCCGGCCGCGCAGGACGGACTCCGGGTCCGCCGCGATCCGGCCGAGCAGCCGGTGGTAGATGCCCGCCATCGCGGCCGTGCACGCCCGGCTGCGGCGGTCGAGCATCGGCAGCAGCCGCAGGCCCTCCTCGAAGGCGGCCTGGGCCCTGGCGGCCTCGAACGCGATCAGGCCGGTGAAGTCGGCACCGACCGGCGGCCTGGACAGGGCGAAGCCCTCCTGGCAGCCGAACCGGACCAGGTCCTCGGCGGGCAGGTAGGTCCGGCCGTTCAGGGCGTCCTCGCGCAGGTCGCGGAGGATGTTGGTGAGCTGGAGCGCCAGGCCGAGGGTGTCCGCGTAGCGGGCCCCGCGCTCGGGGTCGTCGCAGCCGTAGACGCCGAGCGAGAGCCGGCCGATCGCCCCGGCCACGCACCGGCAGTAGACCTTGAGCTCCTCGTACGTCTGGTACTCGGCGCCCTTGAGGTCCATCTCGACCCCGTCGATCAGCTCGTCGAAGCCGCCGAGCGGGATCGGGAAGCGCCGCGCGGTGTCCGCCAGGGCCACCTTGATCGGGTCGGTGTCGTCCTCCGCCACCGAGCCGGCCCGGACCTCGTCCAGCAGCTCGCGGGTGCGCAGCAGGGCCTCGGCCTTGCGGTCGGCCGGGAGGTCGCCGTCGCCGATGTCGTCCACCCGGCGCGCCAGCGCGTAGAGGGCCGACATGGCCAGCCGTTTCGGCTCCGGCAGGAGCCGGATCCCGTAGCTGAAGTTGCGGGCCTGCAGCCCGGTCACTGCCTCGCAGTACCGGTACGCCGCCATGACCGGCGCCGACGCCAGTGGTGATGCCGCCACGCGGGCGTTCACCTTCCCTTCGCGAAGATGGCCGCCGCCTTCACTGCGAGGCGGCGCTTGTCAGGCTTCGCCTGCTGGGCGAGTACGTCGTACCCGGCGGCCTCGACGGCCGCCAGGGCCGCGTAGCCGCCGGCGGTGAATCCCGCCAGGAGCAGTCGAAGCCTCCCCCGAACCGTACCCACCAGGGGCGCGCCCCGGTCGAGCAGGGTCCGGGCCCGCTCCGCCTCGAAGGCGATCAGCTCGCGGACCGGGCCGCCGGCGGTCGGCGCAGCGAGGTCGGCCTCGGTCACGCCGAACCGGGCGAGGTCCTCGGCCGGCAGGTAGATCCGCCCGCGGGCGAGGTCCTCGGCGACGTCCTGGATGTGCTCGACGATCTGGAGGCCGCTGCAGACGGCGTCGGAGAGCGCGATCCGTTCGGGGGTGGCGACGTCGGCGAGGGCGAGCACCATGCGGCCCACCGGGTCGGCGGAGAGTGTGCAGTACTCGATCAGGTCCTCGTAGCGGGCGTACCGGGCGGTGGTCTGGTCGACCCGGTTGGCCTCGATCAGCCGGCGGAACGGCTCCGGGGTCAGCCCGTGCCGGTCCAGCAGCGGGACGAGGGAGCGCATCAGGGGGTGCCGCGGGGCCTCGGCGGTCCGGGGGTGCAGGGCGCTCTCGAACGCCCGGTCGAGGTCGTGTTCCAGCCCGTCCAGGAGGGCCAGCCGGAACGCGGTCTCGGCCGGCCCGGGCTGCGCCGAACGGGTCACGGCGGCGGGCGGTCCGGCCACCCCGAGCAGTGCGGCGGTGCCGGCCGGGTCGGCGAGGTCGCCGTCGCCGGCGTCGTCCACCAGCCGGGCGAATCCGTAGACGGCCATCAGGTCGTCGCGCCACGCGGCGGGCAGGAAGAACGGGGCGACCGGGAAGTTCTCCGCGCCCGCCTTGTCCAGGGTCGCCCCCACGGGGCTCTCCGCCGGGGCGCCACCGGGGCGGGACTCACTACTGGGCTGGGCCGAAGCCGACACTGCTGTCACTCCCCCGTTCTACACCGCTCCGCTGATCGGCCCGAGTCGGACACGCGTCCGACCACGGGAGTCACGTCCGGCACACCACCCCCGCGCCTACAGCCTGACACCGTCGGCCGCGCCGGAGAAGAGCGCCTCGCCCGGCGCACGGGGCGCTCACCCGGGCGGCGGCGGGCCACCCGGGGCACGACGGGCGGATCCGGGGCGCACGAACGGCAGGAGGGCCGGCCCCCGGATCACCTCCGGCGGCCGGCCCTCCCTCACGGTCGGGTGTGCGGTGCTACGGGCGCTCGCCGCGCTCGTAGCAGCCGACGACCAGCTCGGTCGGCCCGTCCATGACCAGCTCGCCGTGCTCGATCCAGATGGTCCGCTCGCAGGTCTCGCGGATCGAGGCGTTGTCGTGGCTGACCAGGAAGACCGTGCCCGCGGCGTCGCGCAGCTCCTTGATCCGCTTCTTGCTGCGCGCCTGGAAGGCCTGGTCACCGGTGGCCAGCGCCTCGTCGATCAGCAGCACGTCGTGGGTCTTGGCCGCGGCGATCGCGAACCGGAGCCGGGCGCCCATGCCGGAGGAGTAGGTGCGCATCGGCAGCGAGATGAAGTCGCCCTTCTCGTTGATGCCCGAGAAATCGACGATCTCCTGGTAGCGGCTCTTCACGTCGGCCGGCGACATCCCCATCGCCAGGCAGCCGAGGACGACGTTGCGCTCACCGGTGAGCTCGTTCATCAGGGCCGCGTTCACACCGAGCAGCGAGGGCTGGCCGTTGGTGTAGATGCCGCCGTGCTCGGTCGGCAGCAGGCCCGCGATGGCCGCCAGCATGGTGGACTTGCCGGAGCCGTTGGAGCCGATCAGGCCGATCGCCTCGCCCTTGTACGCGGTGAAGCTGATGCCGCGCACGGCGTGCACCTCGCGCACGCCGGCGGAGCGCTTGCGGCTGATGATCCGGCTCAGCGCGGACGTCGCGCTGCCCTTGCCGGAACCGGCGCCGTGCACCCGGTAGACGATGTGGACGTCGTCGACGACGACGGTGGGCTCGCGGGCCACGTCGGCGTCGAAGATCGGACGGGTCTTGGGCAGGTCGTTCTTGCCCAGCGCGCCCTTGCCCGGCGCGCTCTTGCGCAGGTCGGTGTCAGCCACGGCCGTACTCCTCCTCGGCCTTCCAGAAGAAGACATATCCGATGACCAGCATGCCGACACCCCAGGCGATGCCGTACTTCCACTGGTGCGGCGGGAACTCCAGGAACACCGCTTCGTGCTTGTTGTAGATGACCGGCGCCAGCGCGTGGCGGACCAGGTCGATGTAGACGGAGGCGGGGTTGATCTCCATCACCGTCTGCCAGAACGGCGGCCATTCCTTGATCTTGTCCTGGATGCTGTACATGACGCCGGACAGGAACAGCCAGGCGCGCATCGCGAACGGGATCAGCTGGGAGATGTCGCTGGTCCTGGCGCCGATCCGGGCGAAGATCAGGGCGACACCGGTGTTGAACATCGACTGCAGCAGCAGGGCGGGGATCACCAGCACCCAGGTGCGGCCGGGCGAGACGCCGCTCGCCAGCACCACGACGAACAGCACGACCATCGAGATCATCAGCTGCTGGAGCTGGATCAGGGTGAACGAGATGGGCATCGAGGCGCGCGGGAAGTGCAGCGCCCGGATCAGCCCGAGGTTGTCCGCGATCGCCCGGGTGCCGGACTGCACCGCGTTCTGCGTGAACTGGAAGATGAACACGCCGATGCAGAGCCACGGCACGTAGTACGGGTTGTCGTCCTTGTTGGCCAGGATCTCGCCGAACACCAGGTAGAACACCGCGCAGTTGAGCAGCGGCGTCACGACCTGCCAGACCTGCCCGAGCTTGGCGTCGGTGTACTGGGCCACCAGACGCGCGGTGGCGAAGGCCCAGATGAAGTGGCGCCGGGCCCAGAGCTGCTTGGAGTACGCGAACAGGCCGGGCCGTCTGCCGCTGACCGTCAGGCCGTACTTGTCCGCCAGCTGCTTGGGGGTCAGGCCCGTGTCCGCCCCCCTAGGGGCTGAGAGGCTGACGGGTTCACTCACTGTCGACACATTCGTCCTTCGCGCGGGATCGGGTCGGGGCGAGCCGGTCGGCGGGGGGTCCGCCGGCCTTCCGCCGAGGGGGATCCACTCGGATCTCGGGGGGAGTCCGGCCGGTGCGTGACACCGGCCGCGGCGATCGGCCTGCCGTACGGCTGTACGACCGTCCGATCCGTCTACCGTACGGTCATCGGACAGATCAGATGACCGGGGGTCGGCCCAGCCTGGTCAGTCGCCAAACGGTACGCCATCGCATGGGCCGCCGCGTACCGCAGGGTTCGCGCCAGCCCGCCCGGAACCCGCCGAGCCAGGCCTTCAGCGCCTCGGGGGAGGGGCGGCGGGCCACGGTCAGCAGGAACCAGGTTCCCAGATAGAGAGGCACCAACAGGCCCGGAAGGTTCCGTCTCGCGAGCCAAACCCTGTTCCGGGCCACGTTGTGGAAGTAGGAGGCGTGCCGCGCGGGCGAGGTGGTGGGGTGGTGCAGCACCACGTCGGCCCGGTAGTCGATGGCCCAGCCGGCGTCCACCGCACGCCAGGCGAGGTCGGTCTCCTCGTGGGCGTAGAAGAACTCGGCGGGCAGCTGGCCCGCCTTGTCGAAGACCGCGCAGCGCACCGCGCTGGCACCGCCCAGGAAGGTGGTCACCCGGGACGAGCGCAGCGGGTCGCTGGCGCGCAGCCGGGGCACGTGCCGGCGCTGGGTGACGCCGGTGTCCGGGTCGGCGATCCGGAAGCTCACGATGCCGAGCTCCGGGTCACCGGTGAAGGCCTCGCGCAGCAGGCGGGCCGAGTCGGTGCCGGGCAGCCGGCCGTCGTCGTCCAGGAACAGCACCGCGTCGACGTCCCGGCCGTTGCGGCCGAAGAGCTCGATGCCGACGTTGCGGCCGCCCGGGATGCCGAGGTTCTCCGGCAGCTCGACGGAGCGCACGCCCGCGGGGAGCGGGGGCAGCGGGGCGCCGTTGGCGACCACGGCCAGCTCGACGGCCGGGCCCTGCTGGGCGCGGACCGACTCGATCAGGGCGTTCAGTTCGGCCGGGCGGTTGCCCATGGTGATGATGACCGCGCCGAGCCGGAAGGCGTCCGCGGCGCCCGCGCCGGGGCCCTCCGGGGCGCCCTGGACGTCGCGGGTGTTCGGGGTGTCCCGGTCCACGTTCACGGCGCTCACCGGAGCCTGTTCGACAGGACGATGCTGAGCAGGTGCAGCACGGTCTGCAGCATGGCGATCGAGGCCAGCACGACGACCGCGAGCCGGGTGAAGAAGAGCCCGCCGTGGACGGCGTCCGCGACACCCGCGGCGAGGATGAACAGCGAGGCCTCGACCGCGCCCACCAGCCGGTGGAACTTCAGGAGGGAGGCGGCCCGGCGGGCCTTGGCGACACCGGACGAGCGCGGCACCGCGGCGCTGTCCTCGACCGCCGTCAGGCCGCTGCGGGCCCGGGCCACGTCGACCAGGTCGGTCTCCGACTTGATCAGGATCGCGCCGAGCGCCGCCAGCGTGCCGAGGAACGCCCACTCCCAGTGCGAGGCCGGGCCCTCCCGGTGCAGCAGGTCGGTGCCGCGCAGGCCGAGGCCCGTCAGCAGGGCGGCCTCGGACATGTAGTGGCCGACCCGGTCCAGGTAGACGCCGGTGAGCGAGGTCTGCCGGCGCCAGCGGGCCACCTCGCCGTCCACGCAGTCCAGCAGCAGGTAGACCTGGATGAGCACGGCGGCCAGCACCGCGCCGGCGAGCCCCGGGAGGACCAGCGCGGCACCGGCGAGGACGCCCGTGAGCATCATCAGGTAGGTCAGCCCGTTGGGCGTGATCGCCGTCACGGTGGAGAGCACGCGGGTGATCCGCAGCGAGATGCTCCGCATGTAGAGCCGGCCGGCCCAGTGCTCCGCGCTGCGGCGCTGGAGCATGCCCTCCGGGTGGATCACCGCGCGCAGCTCCTCGATCGAGGGGCGGCGGGTCAGGTCCACCGGCGGCGGCGTGGACCCGGCGGCGGAGCGGTCAGCTGTTGACGGCTTGGACATAGTCGGCGTACGCGTCCCTGATTGCGGAAGGGGAGAGGTCGAGGTGCTCAAGGATGGTGAAGCGGCCCGGGCGGGTGTTCGGAGCGTAGTGCACCGCTTCGGTGAACTCCGCCTCGGTGAAGCCGATCTGAGCGGCGGTCACCGGCAGCCCGTGGTGCGCCAGGCGCTCCACGATCAGACCGGTCAGCTCGCGCTCGCCCCGCAGGAAGCTGGCGAAGGCGGCGCCGAGGCCGACCTGCTCGCCGTGCTGGGCGGACCGCTTGGGATACAGCACGTCCAGGGCATGCGAGATCTCGTGGCAGGCGCCCGACGAGGGCCGGGTACTGCCGGCGATGTTCATCGCGATGCCGGACAGTACCAGTGCCTCGGCCAGCGCGGTGAGGAGGTCCTGATCCTGGAGGCTTCCTGGGTGCCGCAGCAGGTTCTCACCGGCCGAGCGGGCCATCGCGACGGCCAGTCCGTCGACCGGCTCACCGGTCTCGACGTGCGACAGCTCCCAGTCGGCGCAGGCCGAGATGTTGGAGACGACGTCGCCGATGCCGGCCGCGACGAACCGTGGCGGGGCGTCCCGGATCACGTCCAGGTCGATCACGATGCCGATCGGGCTGGGCACCCCGTAGGAGCCCCGCCCTGCGTCGTTGTCGAGGGTGGAGACGGGCGAGCAGATGCCGTCGTGGGCCAGGTTGGTGGGGACCGAGACCAGCGGCAGGCCGACCCGGGCCGCGGCGTACTTGGCGGCGTCGATGATCTTGCCGCCGCCCAGGGCCACCATGGTGTCGTAGTGACCGCCGCGCATCGCGTCCGCCAGCCGCACCGCACTGTCGATGCTGCCGTCGTCGACGTGGTACCAGTCGGCGCCGGGCAGCGCCGGCTCCAGCCGGGTGCGCAGCACCGTGCCCGAGCCGTTGCTGATCGCCACCGCGATCCGGCCCGAGGCGGAGAGGCGCTGGTCGGCGAGGATGCCGCCGAGCGCACCGAGCGCGCCCGGGCGGATCTCGACGAAGACCGGCGACGGCACCAGCCGGGTCAGTACTGGCACGCGATCTCCCGCGCCTTGGCCAGGTCGTCGTGGTTGTCGACCTCGACCCAGGACACCTCGCCGATCGGCTGGACGTCGATCCGCAGGCCGCGGTCGACCATCTCCTGGTAGCCGTCCTCGTAGTAGAGCTGCGGGTCGCGCTCGTAGGTGGCGCGCAGCGCGTCGGTGAGGTCGGCGGCGGCGGCCGGGTTGATGACGGTGACGCCGATGTACTCACCGGTGGCCTCGGCCGGGTCCATCAGCTTGGTGATCCGGCGCACGCCGGTGGCCGGGTCGACGACGACCTTCATCTCCTCGTCGGCGAGCTTCTTCACCGTGTCGAGGGCGAGCAGGATGCCCGGGGCGCGGCCCTCGGCGGTCAGCCGCTCGTTGCCCTCCAGCATGGTGCGCTGCACCGAGACCGGGTGGACGGTGTCGCCGTTGGCGAGCAGCAGGCCCTCGGCGAAGAGGTCGCGGGCGCACCAGAGCGAGTAGGCGTTGTTCCACTCCTCGGCCTTGTCGTTCTCGACCAGGGTGAGCCTGACGCCGTACTTCCGCTCCAGGGCCGCCTTGCGGTCGAGGACCGCCTCCTTGCGGTAGCCGACGACGATCGCGGCGTCGCGCAGGCCGATCTCGGCGAAGTTCCCGAGGGTGAGGTCCAGGACGGTCCGCTCCCCGTCGACCGGCACCAGTGCCTTCGGCAGGGTGTCGGTGTACGGGCGCAGCCGGCGGCCGGCGCCGGCTGCCAGAACGAGGCCGATCATGCGGTTCTCCTGATCCGTCGTGCTGTGCGCTACCGCGCCGGTTACCGGTCCGCGGGACGGCGGGGCCGGCCCCTTCGGGTGGCGCGCCCGGGGCCGCCGAGGTGCGGCCGCCGTGTCCTATGTGATGGTAGGCGACCGCGACGACCAGCCCGAACGCGGCCGGGGGGCTGTGCGGCACGGTGCGCGGGTGCCGCGCGGGGCGCGGTGAAGAAGGGGTGACGCCCAGGTGCGCGTTCCCGTACGGCCGGGCCACCTGATCGAACGAGAGTCGAACAGGTTCCGAACGACTCTGCTATTCCCATGCCCTCAGGCGGCCCGGAACGGGTCGGGGGCGGTCCTGATCCGGCCGGTTGTGCGTGGGACCCCCTTGGGAGTGCCACCCGTACGGCAGACTTGACCGCGACGCCACCGGTGCCGTGGTTGCTCCCATTGCTCCCGAAGCTTCCGAAAGAGGCCTCATGCCCCAGAGTCTGCCGACCGATCCGACGCGCTTCGCCTCGGACACCACGGAGATCGGGACCGGTCTCGACACCGGCCTCGACACCGGTCTCGATGTGGAGACCGACGTGGCGACCGGCGCGGAGGCCGTCGGTGCCCCCGCCGAGATCCTGCTGGAGCTGGTCGACGACGAAGGCGTGACCATCGGCACCGCCGAGAAGCTCTGGGCCCACCAGCAGCCGGGACGGCTGCACCGCGCGTTCTCGGTGTTCCTCTTCGACCGCCAGGGCCGGCTGCTGCTCCAGCGCCGGGCCCTCGGCAAGTACCACTCCCCCGGCGTCTGGTCGAACACCTGCTGCGGCCACCCGTACCCCGACGAGCCGCCGTTCGTGGCCGCTGCCCGGCGGACCGCGGAGGAGCTGGGAGTCGCCCCGGCACTGCTCTGCGAGGCGGGCACGGTCCGCTACGACCTGCCGGACGAGGCGTCCGGGCTGATCGAGCGCGAGTGGAACCACCTGTTCGTCGGCCTGGTCACCGAGCCGGTCCGGCCGAACCCCGACGAGGTGGACGACTACGCCTTCGTCACGGCCGCGGAGCTGCGCGAGCTGGAGGCGGACCGGCCGTTCTCGGTGTGGTTCCGGACCGTCTTCGAGGCCGCGCTGCCGGGGATCCGGGAGATCGCCGGGAACGACTGGTAGGACGGACGCCCGGCCCGCCTCAGCGCTCCGGGTCCCTCCGGGGGAGCGGCAGCGAGGCCCAGATCACCTTGCCGCCCTCCCCCGCCTGCTCGACGTCGCACACCCCGCCGGCCTGCAGCGTGATGCTCTTCACCAGCAGCAGGCCGCGCCCGCCGGTCCGGCCGGTGTCGGTCTCCAGCGCCTTCGGCCGGTACGGGTCGCCGTCCTCGACGGAGACCCGCACCCAGCCGTCCTGGACGGCCAGTTCGGTGGTGACCTCCGGTGACAGTTCTGCGGCGTGCGTCACCGCGTTGCCGACCAGCTCGGAGACGATCAGCAGGACGTCGTCCACCAGCTCCTGGTAGCGGATCTCCGCCATGCCCTGGGCCAGCAGCCGGTCCCGCACCGCGTGCCGGGTCCGCGGCACCGAGGCCTGCTCGGCCGGCACGGTGAACCGCCACACTCCCTCGGCGGGCCCGTCCTGGGCCCGGGCCTTCGCCGCCGCCCCGGCCCGCGCCACCGTGGCCGCTCCCGCCTGCGCCACGGCGGCGAGGACCGCTCCGGCCTCCAGGATCGCGGTGGCGAGCACCGCGCCGGTGTCCCGGACCGCCCCGTCCGCGCAGGCCGGCCCGCTCCCGGCATCGGCCGCCCCGGTCTCCACCTCCGGCCCGACCCCTGTCTCTTCCTCGCTGGTCTGCTCCACGTCCAGCCGCCCTTCGTCCGCGACCCCGGGAATCAGGCGTTCCGCTCATGGCGCCCTCGATCCACAGAGGCTAGGAGAGCCGCCCCCGGGACCGGGGCACCGTCGACAACTTGCCCGTGTCGGATCGCTCCAGCCCGCTTCCGACCGTTCGCCACCCCTGAACCGACCGTTTACCGCCCTCGAACCACCGCTTCGCGCACATCCGCGACCCGTCCCCGTCACCCCGCCCATCCCCACCGGGGAAACGCAGGTGAGAAGCACTCCGAGAGCCTGGTAATGTTCTCTCTGTCGCCGAGGGGGCGCCGAGAAAGCCCCCGAAGCACACACCCTGTCCGGGTGGCGGAATGGCAGACGCGCTAGCTTGAGGTGCTAGTGCCCTTTATCGGGCGTGGGGGTTCAAGTCCCCCCTCGGACACCGCGAATTCCCCCGGAGAACTCGAAAGAGTTCTCCGGGGGAATTTCTTTTTCCCGGGTGCGTTTACGGCCCGGACTTCCGGCCCACGTTTCCGGCCCGGATTTCCGGCTGCCCGTCCCGCCGGGACCCCCGCCGGAAGCCCGGTGCGACCCCCGCCGAATGTCCGACGACCGGACACGGGACGGCAACGATCGGACGATTTGCGGTAAATCTGAGGCCGATCTGAGGTTTGGTCCGATTTCGCCCCATAAGCTGCTGTCCGTTTGTGCGTATACCCGATGAGCAGATGAGACAGAGGACCGATACGTTGAGTGAGCGCGAGTCGACGACGGCATCCCATCAGAACTACCGCCGCTCGCTCGGCACCATCAGCCTCACAGCCGTCGGGCTGGGGTCGATCATCGGCTCGGGCTGGCTGTTCGGCGCCGAACGGGCCGCCCGGCTGGCCGGGCCGGCGTCGATCGTCGCGTGGGTGATCGGAGCCGCCGTCGCGCTGACCATCGCCCTCACCTACAGCGAGCTCGGGTCGATGTTCCCCAAGGCCGGCGGAATGGTGCGGTACGGGCAGTACTCGCACGGCTCGCTGGCCGGCTACCTGGCCGCCTGGGCGAACTGGATCGCCATCGTCTCGGTCATACCCGGCGAGGCGACCGCCTCGGTGCAGTACATGAGCTCCTGGGACTTCGGCTGGGCGAAGGACCTGTACGACGGGAAGGAGCTCTCCCTCAGCGGTGTGGCGCTCGCGAGCGTCCTGCTGGTCGGCTACTTCGCCCTGAACTGGTTCGCCATCACGCTGTTCGCCAAGACCAACACGGCGATCACCGTCTTCAAGGTCGTCGTCCCGACACTCACCGCCGGTGCGCTCCTGCTCGCCCACTTCGACACCGCGCACTTCACCGACCACGGCGGCTTCGCGCCGAACGGCTGGAGCGCCGTGTTCACGGCGGTGGCCGTCTCCGGCATCGTCTGGGCGTTCAACGGCTTCCAGTCCCCGCTCAACCTCGCCGGCGAGGCCCGCAACCCCGGCAAGTCGCTGCCCAAGGCCGTGATCGGCTCGATCCTGATCGCCCTGGTCATCTACGTCGCCCTGCAGATCGCCTTCCTCGGCGCCATCCCGTCGGCGGACCTGGCGAACGGCTGGAGCAACCTCGGCTACACCTCGCCGCTGGCCGACCTGGCCATCGCCTGGGGCCTCAACTGGCTCGCACTGCTGCTGTACGCGGACGCCTTCGTCTCCCCCAGCGGCACGGGCATGATCTACGCCGCCACCACCTCGCGGATGATCCACGGCGTCCAGGAGAACGGCCACCTGCCGTCCCTGTTCGGGCGGGTGGATCGCAGGACCGGCATCCCCCGCCCGGCGCTGGTGCTCAACCTCGTGGTCGCCTTCGCCTTCCTCGCGGTCTTCCGCGGCTGGGGCTCGCTCGCCGAGATCGTCTCGGTGGCCACCGTGATCTCCTACGTCACCGGCCCGGTCGCGGTGATGGCGCTGCGCCGCCTGGCCCCCGAGCTGCCCCGCCCCGTCCGGCTGCGCGCCATGCCCGTGATCGCCCCGGTCGCCATGGTCTTCGGCTCGCTGGTGCTCTACTGGGCCCGCTGGCCCCTGACCGGCAAGGTCATCCTGCTGATGGCCGCCGGCCTGCCGATCTGGGCCTGGTACGAGCTGCGCAAGCCGTTCTCCGAGCTGAAGCCGCACCTCAAGGCCGGCGCCTGGATGATCGCCTACCTGTTCGTGATGGCCGGCGTCTCGTGGGCCGGCTCCACCGAGTTCGGCGGCGAGGGCTACCTCCCCGGGGGCTGGGACCTCCTGGTCGTCGCCGCGATCGGCCTGACCTTCTACGCCTGGGGCGTCCGCAGCGCCTGGGCCAACCCCTCCCTCGACGCCGTGAAGCGCGAACTCGCCGCCGAGGCGGAGGCCGGCGGGACCGGGGGAACCGAAGCCGAACCGCCGCACCGAACGGCCCAGCCCTCCCGGGCCTGAGGCACCGGGCGCTGCGGGCCCCCGTGTGCCGCGCGAAAGCGCCGGCCGGGATTCTTTCCGGCCGGCGCTTTCGCGCTCTGCTGTGCGGGGCGCCGGGTTCGTCGGGGTGGTCCTGCGCCGGGGTGCGGCGGTCAGCCGCGGCGGGCGCGGCGGATGGCGGAGGTGACGACCGGCGGGAGGAGGTCGCCCGCGACGCGCTTGGCCACGTTGGCCGGGCGGCGGCGTTCGGCGGCGAGGGCCCGGCGTTCGGTCAGGTCCAGCACGGCCGCCCGGCGCTCCAGTTCCGCCTCGTGGAGGGCCTCGTGCGCGGCCCGTTCGGCCTCGCGGCGTTCGGCCTCGACGGTGAGTCGGGCGTGGTGACGCGAGACCGGGGACGGGGCGGCGCCCTCCGCGCTGCCGCCTATCCGCACCAGCCGGTGCCCGGCGAGCGCCTCGCTGGTGATGGCGCAGTGCGGGAGGGTGCCGCGCCGGGCGAGCAGGTCGAGCCGGGCGGGCTCCGGGTCGCCCCAGGTGCCGTAGAACTTGCTGTCGGTGAGCACGATCGGCTTGAGGCCGTGGTTGAACAGGGCCTCCCAGGTGGCGGCCGCGACGCCGGGGGTGTGCGCCGAGCGGTAGTCGTCGACGGCCACCACCCCTTGCGGGGCCAGCGCCGTACGGGCCACGTCGAGGTCGGAGGCCGCGTGCTCGTAGAGGTGCGAGGCGTCGATGTGGACGAAGCGGAAGGTGCCGGCCGGGAGGCGGCCGCCGGCCAGCACGGAGGTGGACGCCTGGACGATCTCCGGCAGCCTGTCGTGGAAGGACAGGTAGTTGGTCTCGAACGCGGTCCGGGTGAGCGACCGCCGGTAGGACATGTCCATCTCGGCGGCGTTCTCGACGTCCGGGGCGTCCGAATCGAAGAGGTCACAGACCGTGAACGTCTCGCCGGGTTGCAGGTGGGAGCCGATCACGATCGCGCTGCGCCCCAGGTAGGCGCCCATTTCCAGCAGGTCGCCGGTGAGACCTGCGGCTTCCTGCCGGCCGAGGAACCACTCGAAGAGATGACGGTCATGGTCCCAGAACCAGCCGGGGACGTCGTCGAGCACGGCGGGCTCGGTGAGCGGGTGCTGCTCGGTGCCGAGTGCGGTGTCGGTCACGAGGTGGCTCCTTACACGGTACGACCGACCGTCGGCCGCGCTCCCCGTCTCCGGGCGCGCTGCTGCCGGTCGGTGACGGGTCTCCGCCGGTTCACCGCCCGGGACGGACGGCGGACCGGGCGCGCGAACGCGGCTCAACCTGCCGCAAACGGTAGCCCCGGTACCCGAGCTCGCTGCAATCTACCGGTCACCGAACGGAGTTGGAGAGAGCCCGGAGCAAAGTATTTCGCCGCCCGGCGATTCTGTGGAAGGACCTGATCGGAGATGTTCGGGGGGCGGAGGAGCGTTCATCCATACTGCCGTCCAGGTGTCCGATTTGTCATCATCACGGAGATGATCTCCGCCCACGGCGCCAGGGGCGGGGTGCGGCGGCGGGGTGCGGGGGTCGCCCCCGCACCCCGGCGCGGGCGACTACGCCAGGTCGACGCCCGGGTAGAGCGGGAAGCCGGCGAGGAGGTCGGCGGCGCGCTTGGCGATGCCGTCGGCGACGGCGGGGTCCAGGACGTACTGGGCCTTGGAGGGGGCGCCCGCGGCGGTGGTGGCCGGGGTGGTCGACCGCAGCACGGTGTCGATCAGGGCGGCGATCTCGTCCATCTCGGCGACACCCAGGCCGCGCGTGGTGAGCGCGGGCGTGCCGATCCGGACGCCGGAGGTGTACCAGGCGCCGTTCGGGTCCTGCGGCACGGAGTTGCGGTTGGTGACGATGCCGGAGTCGAGGAGCGCCGCCTCGGCCTGGCGACCCGTCAGGCCGTGGCCGGAGACGTCGGCGAGGACGAGGTGGTTGTCGGTGCCACCGGTGACCAGCGTGCCGCCGCGCCGCAGCAGGCCCTCGGCGAGCGCCTGGGCGTTGTCGACGACCTGGCGGGCGTAGGTCCGGAACTCCGGGCGGCGGGCCTCGGCGAACGCGACCGCCTTGGCCGCCATGACGTGCGAGAGCGGGCCGCCGAGGACCAGCGGGCAGCCGCGGTCGACGTGCTCGGCCAGCTCGGCGGTGCAGAGCACCATGCCGCCGCGCGGGCCCCGCAGCGACTTGTGAGTGGTGGTGGTGACGATCTGGGCGTGCGGGACCGGGTCGTGGTCGCCGGTGAGCACCTTGCCCGCGACCAGGCCGGCGAAGTGCGCCATGTCGACCATCAGGGTCGCGCCGACCTCGTCCGCGATCTCGCGCATCACGCGGAAGTTGACCAGCCGCGGGTAGGCGGAGTAGCCCGCCACCAGGATCAGCGGGCGGAACTCACGGGCGGTGGCGCGCAGCGCGTCGTAGTCGATCAGGCCGGTGACCGGGTCGGTGCCGTAGCTGCGCTGGTCGAACATCTTGCCGGAGATGTTGGGACGGAAGCCGTGGGTGAGGTGACCGCCGGTGTCCAGGGACATGCCGAGCATCCGCTGGTTGCCGAGCTCCTGGCGCAGCAGGGCCCAGTCCTGCTCGGTGAGGTCGTTGACGTTGCGGACCTGGGCACGCCGGAGGGCGGGGCTCTCCACCCGCTGGGAGAGGACGGCCCAGAACGCGGTCAGGTTGGCGTCGATGCCCGAGTGCGGCTGGACGTAGGCGTGCTCGGCGCCGAACAGGGCGCGGGCGTGCTCGGCGGCGATGCTCTCGACGGTGTCGACGTTGCGGCAGCCCGCGTAGAAACGCCGGCCGACCGTGCCCTCGGCGTACTTGTCGCTGAGCCAGTTGCCCATCGCGAGCAGGACGGCCGGGGAGGCGTAGTTCTCGCTGGCGATGAGCTTGAGCGAGGCACGCTGGTCGTCGATCTCCTGGCCGATGGCGGCGGCGATCCGCGGTTCGACCTCGCGGACGACGTCGAGGGCCGATCGGAACGCCGTGTTGGCGGAGGGGGTGGCGGCCGTGTGGGGCTGCTGGGCCATGACGGTCTCCTGGGAGGAGGTTCGGGGGGCCCAGGCGCTCGGCGACTTGACGTGATTCGGCACGGGGCCGCTTCCCGATGGTCGATTCCATCCGTGCGCGCCAGTCGCGGCCCGCCGGAATCGTATCAACGCCGCCGCTCCTGTGTCGGAGATCTCAAAATGCGGGACGACAGCGGACATGACATGACTTTTGTCCGCTTATGTCCGTTCTACTGCTACGGCAGTATTGCGGCGGAATGAAGCCGCCGCCATTCCCGCAACAAAGCCGACGGCAGGCCCGGGGAATGATTTGCGGAACTCCCTCGGTATCCGATCTGATGGCGCTCGGCGGCCCACCGGGAAACCCCCGGACCGGCCGCCCGGAAATGCACGTCAGCGCACCCTCACCCACGGGGCGGCGGAGAATTCGGGGAGTACGCCTCTCATGGCAGTGGTCGAACCAGTCGCAGGACCCGCCGCGGAGCCGGCCCCCCGGACGCCGCCCACGGCGCCCACCCGGTCGGGCTCCCAGGATCCCGGCCCGGCGCCGGACCGGGCGCCCGCCCCCGCGAGCCTGCTGCGGCGCGTCTGCCGCGACCGCACGGGAGCCGTCTCCCTCGCCGTCGTCCTCCTCTTCCTCCTGCTCGCCGTCGCGGCCCCGCTGATCGCCGCGCTGTACGGCAAGAACCCGACCGAGCACTACGGCCAGAACACTCCCGGCCTGCTCAGCGACGGTGGCCTGCCGGTCGCGCCCAACGGCGGCATCTCCGGGGAGTTCTGGTTCGGCCTGGAGCCCGGGCTCGGCCGCGACGTGCTCACCCAGCTGCTCTACGGCATCCGAACCTCGCTGCTGATCGCCTTCGTCGCGGCCGCCGTCACCACCACCCTCGGGGTGCTGGCCGGGGTCGCGGTGGGCTACCTCGGCGGGATCACCGACCGGCTGTTCGGCTTCCTCTCCAACGTCCTGCTGGCATTCCCGACGCTGCTCCTGCTGCTCGCGATCAGCCCGGTGATCCAGTCCCGGCTGGTCGATCCCGGCACCGCGGAACCCGACTGGATGCAGTTCCTCGTCCTCATCCTGGTGTTCTCCGCGTTCGGCTGGATTCCGCTGGCGCTTTCCCTTCGCGCCACCGTCAGATCGCTCCGGGAAAGGGATTTTGTGCAGTCCGCACGGGCGATGGGAGCGAGCGGATTCCATATCGTCTTCCGTGAACTCCTGCCGAATGTCCGGGCGCAGCTGCTGGTGCACGCCACCATGGCGGTGCCGACGTTCGTCGCCTCCGAGGCGGTGCTGTCGTTCCTCGGTGTCGGGATCAACGAGCCGATCCCGGACTGGGGCCGGATGATCTCCCGCGGCTCCGAGGTCTTCCAGGCCGATCCGACGTACATGTTCTTCCCCGGCATCGCGCTGCTGCTGTTCGTCCTCGCCTTCAACCTGCTCGGCGACGCCGTCCGGGACGCGCTGGACCCGCGCAGCGCCCGCTGAGGCGGCCGGTCCCCGACCGCTCGCCGCCGGCCGTCCGCCCGGCCCTCCCCGACCTTCCTCCCTTTTTTCGCCGTTCACCTATCCGCCCCGGGCCCTCGGGGCAAGGAGAGATTCGCCATGCGCTGGATCAGACCGTCCCTCGCCGTCGTCGCGACCGCCCTGCTGGCGACCTCCTGCTCGGCCGGCGCGGGCTCCACCTCCACCGGCACCGCCGCCTCGCCGAAGGACACCTCGCCGCTGACCGCCGCGCTCGGCACCGAGAAGGAGAGCGCCGGACCGGCCCCCGCCGTGCCCGGTGCCCGCGCGGGCGGCACGGTGAACGTCTACAACGCGACCGACTTCCGCCACCTCGACCCGCAGAAGGTGTACGCGGGCGCCGCCTACAACACCTCGCTGCTCTGGGGCCGCCAGCTCACCCAGTACCAGGTGGTGGACGGCAAGGCGAAGCTGGTCGGCGACCTCGCCACCGACACCGGCACCCCCGCCGACGGCGGCCGCACCTGGACGTACAGGCTGAAGGAGGGAGTGGCCTGGGAGGACGGCCAGCCGATCACCTCCCAGCAGGTCAAGTACGGCATCCAGCGCAGCTTCGGCAAGGGCTACGAGGTCGGCCCGCCGTACTGGCCGCAGTGGCTCACCGGCGAGGCGAGCTACGACGACGCCCGCAAGAAGTACGGCGGCCCGCAGGACGGCGACCTCGCCGCGATCGAGACGCCGGACGACCGCACCATCGTCTTCCACTTCCCGCAGCCGCAGGCCGACGTGCCCTACATGGCCGCCCAGTCCTCCTCGTCCCCGGTGCGCAAGGACAAGGACACCGGCACGGACTACGACCGGCTGCCCTACTCCAGCGGCCCGTACCGGATCGTCGAGCACGTCCAGAACACCCGCCTGGTCCTGGAGCGCAACCCGCACTGGAAGCCGGAGAGCGACCCGATCCGCAACCAGTACCCGGAGAAGTTCGTCTTCACGTTCGGCAAGGAAGCGCTCAACATCAACCAGGAGATCCTCTCCGGGCGCGACGGCGGAGCGGACGCGACCACGGTCGCCACCCAGCTCTCCCCCGAGCTGTACCAGACCGTGGACACCGACCCGAAGGCCAAGGAACTGGTCGTCTCGGGCCGGCAGGGCGCCTTCGTCACCCAACTCGTGATCAACAACGAGCGGGTGGCCGACGTCGAGGTCCGCAGGGCCCTCCACCTCGCCTACCCGCGCCAGCAGGCCCGCCAGGTGCAGGGCGGCACCCGGGCCGGCGAACTCGCCACCACGCTCAGCTCCCCCGCGCTCGTCGACTGGCAGAAGTACGACCTGGACCCGGCCAAGCCGGAGGGCGACCCGGACGCCGCCAAGGCCACCCTCGCCAAGGCCAAGCAGGCCCCCGCCTCGCTCACCTACGCGTACGCCAACACGCCCAACGGGCAGCGGGTCGCCCAGGTCCTGGTCGACGGCTTCGCCAAGGCCGGCATCACCGTCGTGCCCAAGCCGATCGACCCCAAGGCGCTGCTGGACGAGACGCACCGCGCCGACTCCCCCTACGACCTGTGGGAGGAGACCAGCTCGGTCGACTGGCCGACGCCCTCCACGCTGATCCCGTTCTCCTTCGACGGCCGCGCCAACAGCGACCTCAACTCCGCCCGCTACCGCAACGCCGAGGTCGACAAGGAGATCGACCGGATCAACCAGATCGGCGAGCCGCGCCAGAAGGCCAAGGAGCTGTACGCGCTGGAGCAGACCGTGATGAAGGAGCTGCCGGTCCTGCCGTTCGCCTACCCGAACATGAACCAGCTGCGCGGCGCCAACGTCGGCGGGACGTTCATCCACCCGATCTACGGCTCGGTCAGCCTGGCCTGGGTCTACCTGAAGTCCTGACGCCCCGAAGTCCCCGGCGGCCCCGCCCGCCGCGCCGTGCACCGCACGCGCGGGCGGGGCCGCCCACCCCGACGCCCTCTGATTCGGACCGGCCACCATGCTCTCCTTCGCCCTGCGGCGGATCCTCCAGGCGATCGCCGTCCTGGCCGCGGTCTCCGCCGCCGCCTTCGTCCTCTTCTACGCCGCCCCCGCCGACCCGGCCCGCGCCGCCTGCGGTCCGCGCTGCGACACCGGCCAGGTCGCGGCGGTCCGTTCGAGCATGGGCCTGGACCAGCCGCTCCTCGCCCAGTACACCGACTACCTGGCCGGGGTCGTCGCCGGCCGGGACATCAAGGACGTCGACGGTTCGGTCATCCACTGCGACGCGCCCTGCCTCGGCTACTCCTACCGGCTGCACCAGCCGGTCACCGAGGCTCTGGTCGACCACCTGCCCGTCACCGTCTCGCTGGCCGTCGGCGCCTTCGCGTTCCTGCTGCTGTTCGGGCTCGGCACCGGCTTCGTCGCCGCCCTGCGCCACGGCACCCGGACGGACAAGCTCCTCTCCGGCTTCACCCTGGTCGGCGCCAGCGTGCAGATCTACTTCCTCGGGTACGTCGCACAGTGGGGGCTGGTCTACACCAGCGGACTGCTGCCGCTGCCCTCCTACACCCCGCCGGCCACCGACCCGGCGGCCTGGGCCGGCGGGATGCTGCTCCCCTGGCTCGTCCTCGGCTTCGTCAACTCGGCCGTGTTCGCCCGGCTCTCGCGCTCCCAGCTGCTGGAGACGATGAACGAGGAGTACGTCCGGACGGCGCGCGGCAAGGGCCTCGGCCGGCTCCGCGCCCACCTCAAGTACACCTCGCGCGGCGCCGCCGGACCGCTGGTGCAGCTGCTCGGCCTGGAGGCGGGCGCGCTGCTCGGCGGTGCGGTGATCACCGAGACGGTGTTCGGGCTGAACGGCATCGGCCGGTTCGCCATCGAGGCCGTCGAGGGGCAGGACCTGCCGGCCGTGGTCGGCGCGGTGCTGCTGGCCGCCTGCTTCGTCGTGCTCTTCGTCGCGCTGGCCGACCTCGTGGTGGCCTGGCTCGACCCGCGCATCCGCCTCAGCTGACCCCTCCCCGCCGTTCCTGGAGCCTGTCCTGATGACCGAGCCCGCCACCACCCCGGACCCCGCCGCCGCGGCCGCGTCCGCGTCGGCATCCGCCCCCGCCGAGGAGCCCGTGCTCCGCGTCCGCGACCTGTCCGTCTCCTTCGCCGACCCGCGCGGCGGCGCCCCCGTGGCCGCCGTACGCGGCCTCTCCTTCGACCTCGCCCGGGGCGAAGTGCTCGGTCTGGTGGGCGAGTCGGGCTCCGGCAAGTCTGTGACCGGACTCGCCGTGCTCGGCCTGCACGACCCGCGCACCACCACCGTCACCGGCTCGATCCGGCTGGGCGGGCAGGAGCTGGTGGGCGCCGAGGAGTCCGTGCTGCGCGAGGTGCGCGGCAGCCGGGTGGCGCTCGTCTTCCAGGACGCGCTCACCTCGCTCAGCCCGTTCCACGGGGTCGGCGCGCAGCTCGCCGAGATGTACCGGCTGCACCACCCCGGTGCCGGGCGCGCCGAGTCCGGGCGGCGGGCGGCCGAGATGCTGGACCGGGTCGGCATCCCGGGCACCCGGGTCCGCGACTACCCGCACCAGTTCTCGGGCGGCATGCGACAGCGCGTGATGATCGCGATGGCGCTGATGAACGACCCCGACGTGCTGATCGCCGACGAGCCGACCACCGCCCTCGACGCCCGCGTTCAGCGCCAGGTCCTCGACCTGCTCGGGGAGTTGCAGCGCGAACACGGCACGGCGGTGCTGCTGGTCAGCCACGACCTGGGTGTGGTCGCGGGCACGACGGACCGGACCCTGGTGCTGCGCGGGGGCGAGCAGGTGGAGACCGCGCCGACCGCGTCGCTGCTCGCCTCCCCCCGGCAGCCCTACACCCGGGCCCTGGTGGGCGCCGCGCTCACGCTGGACACGGTGCCGGGCACGCCGCTGCCGACGGTCGACGACCCGTCGCCCTCGTTCTCCTTCGCCGGGCGCGACGGCTCCGGCGCCGGTGGCGGTGCCGGAGCCGGTGCTCGCCAGGACGCTCCCGGCGGTTCACCCGGCGGGGCCGCGCGGGACGGTCGATGGCTGGTCGAGGTCGAGGACCTCGCCGTGCACTTCCCCGGCCGCCGCCGCTTCCCCGGCCGCCGGGCCGAACCCGTCCGGGCGGTCGAGGGGGTCAGCCTGCGGATAGCCCCCGGCGAGACCCTCGGCCTGGTCGGCGAGTCCGGCTCCGGCAAGTCCACCACCTCCCGCGTCCTGGCCGGCCTCCAGCCCGTCACCGGCGGGACCGTGCGGTACGACGGCGTGGACGCCACCGCCCCGGACCGGGCACTCCGGCGGCGCCTCAGCAAGGAGATCCAGCTGGTCTTCCAGGATCCGTACGCCTCGCTCAACCCGCGCCGTACGATCGCCCAGACCCTGGACACCCCGCTGAGCCTGCACACCGCGCTGACCCCGGCGGAACGCCGCGACCGGTCCGCCGAACTTCTCGAACAGGTCGGCCTGCCGTCCTCGCACCTGGACCGCTACCCGCACGAGTTCTCCGGCGGCCAGCGCCAGCGGATCGGCATCGCCCGCGCGCTCGCCCCCGAACCCCGGCTGATCATCGCCGACGAACCGGTCTCCGCACTGGACGTCTCGGTCCAGGCCCAGGTGCTCAACCTGCTGATGGAGCTGCGCGAACGGCTCGACGTCGCCTTCCTGTTCGTCTCCCACGACCTCGCGGTGGTCCGGCACTTCTGCGACCGGGTGGCCGTGATGCACCGGGGCCGGCTGGTCGAGTCCACCGACCGGGACCAGCTGTTCGCCGCCCCGCACACCGAGTACACCCGGGAGCTGCTGGCAGCCGCGCACTGAGGCCCGGCCGGCGCCCCTTCCCGCCGTGTCGGTTCCGGCACCCCGGTACCGCTCCGTCTACGATCGATCACCGGCAGTGACCCGCGCGTCCCCAAGAAGGGGTTCCGATGAGCCTAGTCCGCCAATCCGCCACCCTCCTCTACCTGTTGGGCCGCCTCCATCCGGAGGCGATCGACGGCATCGCCCCGCACCTGCCCGTCCTGGGCCCCACCCGGCACGTGCACCTCGCCAACAGCGGCGGCAGGCCCGTGACCCTCGACCCGCAACCGATCCCGCCGGGCGCCGCCGAGCTGCGGCTCGCCGTCTCCGGCACCGTCAACGCGGTGGCCAACGCCGCCATCACCGCCCGCCTCTCCGGTGGCAACGTGCGGAACATCCTCACCGAGGTCGGCGACGACTGGTGCGGCACCCCGCACGGCAGGATCCCGTGGCCGAAGCACTGGCCGCTGCCCTGGCCGCCCGGGGAGCCCTACCCGATCGACCCCGTGTACGCCACCCCGGCCGTCCAGGCCCAGGCCGCGCTGGCCTTCCAGGCCTACGCCGGGGGCGTCGCCGACGAGGAACTCGGCTCCGCCTTCGGCGACCTGGCGGAACGACTGGCGGACGCGGCGCTCCGGAGCGCGAGCTGAGGACGCTCTCCCGCCCGGGACGGTCGGCGGCGAGGAGCGTGCGGCACACTCGTGTCGCGCCGCTCGCCGCCGACGGCCGCCACCGGGCCGGCAGGGGCGGCGGGTCCGGCAGGGGCGGCCGGGACGGGGGGCGGGAGGCGGTTGCCGGCTTCGGCTGCGCGACGGCGCGGCGGCGGGTTAGCGTGCAGACTTCGGAGCGATCACCAACCGAGGGGGCACCGTGTCGGAGGAACTGCTGGTCGCCAAGATCAACCACGGCTTCGACCATCTGGACGCCGACGGGGACGGCCTGCTGACCGAGCGCGACCACGTCCTGATGGGGCATGCGGTGGCCCGCTCGCTCGGCCACGCCGAGGGGTCGGCGACGGAGGAACGGATCGTCGGCGCCTACCTGGCCATCTGGCGCGACCTGCACCTCGCCCACCTACCGGAGGGCACCACCGCGGTCACCCGGGAGCAGTTCACCGCCTCGACCCTCTCGGTCGCCGACGACCCGGCCGCCGCACGGGCCGTCTTCGGGACGCTGGCCGAGGCGTTCCTGGCCGTCGCCGACGTGGACGGCAGCGGGACCGTCGACGCCGGCGAGTTCTTCGTCTTCCAGCGGGGCCACTTCTCCGCGCTCTCCCGCGACGACGCGGACGAGGCGTTCCGCCGGCTCGACCTGGACGGTGACGGGCGGCTCTCCGCCGCCGAATTCGTCTCCGGCATCGTCGAGTTCTGGACCAGTCGCGACCCCGACGCGCCCGGCAACTGGTGGGCCGGCAAGCCGTCCGCACTGTTCTGACCGACCCGGGCGGGTCGGCCGGGGGCGCGGGCGTCCCGGCGTAGGCTGGCCGGCATGCTCCTGTGGATCAACGGCCCGTTCGGCGGCGGCAAGACCCAGGTGTCGCACGAACTGCGGCGACGGCTGCCCGGCAGCGTGGTCTGCGACCCCGAGGAGGTCGGCTTCGGGCTGCACCGGATGACCCCCCGGCCACTGCGGGGAGACTTCCAGGACCTGCCCGCCTGGCGCCAGGGCGTGTACGAGGTGCTCGACCGCACGCTCGGCCACCACCGGGGCACGGTGATCGCGCCGATGACGGTCACCGAGCCCGCGTACCTCGCCGAGACCGTGGGCCGGCTGCGCGAACGAGGCCACGACGTCCGGCACTTCGCCCTCCTGGCCGAACGGGAGGAGGTGCTGCGACGGCTGCGCGAACGCGGGGCCGGGCACGCCGTCCGGCTGGTCGCCGGGAAGGACGCGCCACTGCGCCGGGAGAGCTTCGCGGTGTCGAGGCTCGACCACTGCCTGGACCGCCTCAGCCGCGACGAGTTCGGCGAACACGTCCGGACCGACCGCCTCACCGTACCCCAGGTGGCCGAACACCTCGCCGCGGCAACCGGGTTGACACTCACGCCGAACACCGACGGCCCGCTGCGCGGGCGCCTTCGACGGGCCCTGGTCGGGGTCCGGCACATCCGGTTCGTCTGAGCGGACGGCGGCCCGGCAGCGGCGACCGGTCGACCGGCGGCACGAGCCCCACGGACGACACCGGCGGCACGGACGGAGCGGACAAGGGAAGAGAAGGAAAGACGGGGGAAGACGTGCGTCGCTACATCCTCACCGGTACACCGGGCGCCGGAAAGACCACCCTGCTGGCAGAGTTGGCCCGCCGCGGCTACTCCGTCACGGCGGAGGCCGCCACCGACGTGATCGCCCGCCGGCAGGCCGCCGGGGATCCGGAGCCGTGGACGCGGGCCGGTTTCGTCGACGAGGTCGTCACCCTGCAGCGCGAGCGGGCGGCGACGGCGACGGCGCCCGGGGAGGTCCGGTTCCACGACCGGTCCCCGGTCTGCACCGAGGCCTTGCGCACCTTCCTCGGCCGCCCCGCGTCCCCCGCGCTCACCGCCGAGCTGCGGCGCATCGGCGACGAACACGTCTACCGGAGCGAGGTGTTCTTCGTCCGCAACCTCGGCTTCGTCGAGCCGACGGACGCCCGGCGGATCTCCTTCGAGGACGCGCTGACCTTCGAGCGGCTGCACGAGCGGGCCTACCGGGCGCACGGCTACCGGCTGATCGACGTCCCGGCAGCCGGGGTGGCCGAGCGGGCGGACCTGATCGAGGCGGTCCTCGCGCGCACCGCGCCGCACCGGTGAGGGCGAGCCACGGGACGGCGGACGCGGTCCGGTCACGGATCGGAGATCAGCTCCTCCCGCCCCCCTTGCAACCACTACGATCGGAGTACTATAACTGTCGTGGTCAGGGCGCGAGGCCCTCACCGAAACCCAAGGACGTGCATGCGTAAGCTCACCTACTACGTCGGCGCCACCCTCGACGGCTTCATCGCCGCGCCGGACGGCGACTTCGAGGTCCTCATGCGGTACGTCTCCGGCGACTTCCTCTCCTTCATGGTCGGCGAGTTCCCCGAGACCCTGCCCACGCCGGGCCGCACCGCACTGGGCGCGGCGGACGCTCCCAACAGGCGCTTCGACACCGTGCTCATGGGTCGCGGCACGTACGAACCGGGGCTGCCCCTCGGGCTCGCCAACCCCTACGCCCACCTGCGACAGCTGGTCTTCTCCCGCTCCCTGACGCAGAGCCCCGACCCCGCGGTCGAGGTCACGGCCGCCGACCCGCTGACCCGGGTCCGCGCACTCAAGCAGGAGGACGGCCTCGGCATCTGGCTGTGCGGGGGCGCCGATTTGGCCGGACAACTCCTCCCCGAGATCGACGAGTTGATCGTCAAGCAGTACCCGGTCGTGACCGGCTCGGGCATTCCGATGTTCCGCGCGGGCTTCGCGCCGCACACCTTCCGACTCGAAGCGTCCCGCACCTTCGACAACGGGGTCGCCGTCCTCACTTACGCGAAGTCCGACTGACGCTCACCACCAGGCAGACACCCACGACCACGATCGCCCCACCCAGCAGGGTGGGGCCGGTCAGTGGCTCGGCCAGCACCAGCCAGCCGAGCAGCACCGCCACCACCGGGTTCACGTAGGCGTAGGTGGCGACCAGGGTCAGCGGCGCCGAGCGCAACAGCCACGCGTACGCGGTGTAGGCGACCAGCGAGCCGAACACGACCAGGAACCCGAGTGCCAGCCAGGACCGCCCGGAGACCTCGCCGAGGTCGAGCCCGTGCTGCTCACCGCGCACCAGTCCTATCAGCAGGTTGCCGAGCCCGCCGGCGAGCATCTGGTAGGCACTCGCGGCGAAGACGTTGCCGGGCATCCGGATCCGCTTCGCGGCGAACGACCCGAACGCCCAGGTGACCGTGCCGCAGACCACCGCGATCACGCCGCCGATCGCGATGTCGCCGCCGATCGCGGGCGCCGAGAGCACCCCCAGCCCGACCAGTCCGAACAGGACGCCGGCCAGTTCCACCGGCTTGGGCCGGTGGCCGTCCGCCGCCGTCAACAGGACCATCCACAGCGGCACCACGGCCACCACCAGCGCGGCCAGACCGGACGGGATCGAGTTCTCGCCGAGCACCACCAGGCCGTTCCCGCCGGTCAGCAGCAGCCCGCCGACCAGCGCGGAGGACCCCAGCTGCCGCAGGTCCACCCGGAGCCCCTCGCGCCCGTGGCGGAGCGCGACGAACCCGGCGAGCAGCAGGCCGGCGGTCAGGAACCGTGCCGCGGCGGAGAGGAAGGACGGCATCGTCTCCAGCGCGATCCGGATCGCCAGGTACGTCGACCCCCACACCACGTACACGATCCCGAGGGCCACCCACACCTGCCCTCCCAACCGCGCCGCCGCGGGACCGGCACCGGCGGGGCCCGCGTCGGCGGGGCCCGCGCCGGCGGGACGGGCATCGGCGGGTTCGGCGGCGGGTGCGGCGGCGGAGGCCGCGCCCGGTTTGCCTGCGACGGGTGCTGTCATGGGTGTCCCCCTAAGACGGTACTGGCGTTCACCCGCCATGACACCGCATCAGCCGACCTGGACGCCAGTGGGTATCACCGGACGATCGGCCACCGGGCACCGAAAGCAGCCCCATCCGGACAAACCCGGCACCGGACGGCAGCCGGCGGCGGGGTGACGGCAGAGCAGCGGACGAGGCAGCGGACGAGGCAGCGGACGGAGGCCGACGGGTGGCGCGCGGACTCCGGACCACGAACGACGACCGGGGGGTGGCGCCCGGCGGACGACGAGTGCTGGAATCTGTCACCCGCCGATGCCGTCCGTCGGCCGCCCGGTCCCGCAGGAGAGCCCCATGCCCACCGCCCCGCCCGCCCCCGACCTCCCCTTCTTCGTCTACGGCACGCTCCGCCCCGGCGGGCGCAACCACGCCGTGTACCTGGCGGGCCGGTGCGCCGAGGTCCGCGGCGCGGTCCTGGAAGGAGCGGCCCTGCACGAGGGACCGGGGTTCCCCTACGCGGTACCGGACGCCGCGCCCGGGCGGCGGATCGTCGGCGAACTCGTCACGGTCCGCCGGGGCGCGTACCCGGAGGCGCTCACCGCCCTGGACCGTCTGGAGGGCTGCCGGACGGACGGCACCGGGGAGTACGTCCGGGAGCGGCTGGCCGTCCGGACCGCCGACGGCGGCACGGCGGAGGCGTGGGTGTACCTGGCCGGCCCGGACGTCGCCGCCCGGCTGCGCGCGCACCCCGCGCTGATCGCGTCCGGGGACTGGCTGCGGGCACACTGAGGGCGCGGGCCCCGTCCTCGGCCCGCGCCCTCCCTCGCCGTCACGCGCTCAGGTCGTCACGCGCTCAGGTCGTCTCACCCTCGCACCTCGGGCGTCAGTCCTTGCCCACGCCCGAGGCGACCCGGTCGCCGAGCGCCTTGTCGACGTTGCGCCAGTACTGCACCGCCCGGTCCAGCACCGGATCGCTCACCCCGCCCTTGAGGTGCCCGACGATGTTGGAGACCAGCCGGTCGCGCTCCGCGTCGTCCAGCACCTTGCGGACCATCGTGCCCGCCTGACCCCAGTCGTCGTCCTCGGCGTGCAGCGAGTAGGCCTCGCGCACCATGTCGCCGGAGGTCTGCCAGCCGGCGGACGGATCGTCGTACACCTTCGGGTCCGCGGCCGGCCCGCCCTTGGAGTTGGGCGCGTACGGCGCCGCGGTACGGGCCGGGTCGAACCGCATCGGGCCGTCCTTGGCGTACGAGTGCACCGGGACGTGCGGCCGGTTCGGCGGCAGCTGCGCGTAGTTGGGACCGATCCGGTACCGGTGGGTGTCGGGGTAGGAGAAGATCCGGCCGAGCAGCATCTTGTCCGGCGAGACGCTGATCCCGGGCACCAGGTTGGCCGGTTCGAAGGCGGACTGCTCGATGTGGACGAAGTAGTCCTCGGGGTTGCGGTTCAGGGTCATCGTGCCGACCTTGATCAGGGGGTAGTCGCCGTGCGGCCAGACCTTGGTGAGGTCGAAGGGGTTGAACCGGTAACCGGGCGCCTCGTCGAACGGCATCACCTGCACGTACAGCGTCCAGGACGGCGGGTTGCCCCCGTCGATCGCCTGCCAGAGGTCCTCGCGGTGCAGGTCCGGGTCGGAGCCGGCCAGCCGGTCGGCATCGGCCTGGGTGAGGAACTCGACGCCCTGGTCGGTCTTGAAGTGGTACTTCACCCAGAACCGCTCGCCACCGGAGTTGATCCACATGTAGGTGTGCGAGCCGTACCCGTTCATGTGCCGGTACGACTTCGGAAGGCCGCGGTCCCCCATCAGCCAGGTGACCATGTGGGCGGACTCCGGCGAGAGCGTCCAGAAGTCCCACTGCATGTCGTGGTCGCGCAGGCCGTTGTCCGTGCGCCGCTTCTGCGAGCGGATGAAGTCCTGGAACTTGATCGTGTCGCGGACGAAGAAGACCGGTGTGTTGTTGCCGACCAGGTCGTAGTTGCCGTCCTCGGTGTAGAACTTCAGCGCGAAGCCGCGCGGGTCGCGCCAGGTGTCCGGGCTGCCCTGCTCACCGGCGACGGTCGAGAACCGGGCCAGCATCTCCGTCCGCTTGCCCGGCTGGAACAACGTCGCCTTCGTGTAGCGGCTGACGTCCTCCGTCGTCTCGAAGACGCCGTACGCCCCGGACCCCTTCGCGTGCACCACCCGCTCCGGCACCCGTTCGCGGTTGAACTGGGCCATCTTCTCGATCAGGTAGTGGTCGTGGAGCAGGATCGGGCCGTCCCTCCCCACCGTGAGCGAGTTGTCGTCGCTCGGCACCGGGATCCCGGCGTTGTTGGTGGTGTACGGGACCGCTGACTCGGACATGGTGCCCTCCGTTGCGTGCTGAGGTCCCCCCGGTCGACGCTAACCCCGCCCGGCAGGGCATGCACCCTGGCCACCCCCCGGACGGACAGCGCCAGGTAGGCTGCCCCGGGGCCGAAACCGCAAACCCGGCCGGCGGGCCCCGAGCCACCCCCGCAGATCCACAAGGAGCCCCCCGGTGCCCCAGCAGCCACCCCCGCTCACCGTCGTCGGGATCGGGGCGGACGGCTGGCCCGGCCTCGCCGGCACCGCGCGGGCCTCGCTGCGGACGGCCGAGGTGGTGATCGGCGGCCCCCGGCAGCTCGACCTCCTCCCCGCGGACGAGGTCTCCGCCGAACGGGTGCCGTGGCCGACCCCGCTGCGCCCGGCCGTCCCGGGGCTGCTCGCCCGGTACGCGGACCGCCGCGTCGCCGTCCTGGCCAGCGGCGACCCGATGTTCTACGGCATCGGCCGCACCCTCGCGGAGATCGCCGGCCCCGACCGGCTGCGCGTCCTGCCGCACCCCTCCTCCGTGACGTACGCCTGTGCCCGGCTCGGTTGGCCGCTGGAGTCCACCGAGGTCGTCAGCCTGGTCGGCCGCCCCCTGGACGCCCTGCGCCTCGCCCTCAACCCCGGGCGCCGCCTGCTCGTCCTCAGCGCCGACGCCGACGGGCCCGGTGCCGTCGCCGCGCTGCTCACCGCGAGCGGCTTCGGCGCCGCCCGGCTGCGGGTGCTGGAACAGCTCGGCGGCCCCGCCGAACGGCAGCTCGACGGCCCCGCCGACGGCTGGCCGCACCCGCCCGGCGACCGGCTCAACCTGATCGCGGTCGACCTCGGCGGCACCGGCCCCCGCACCCCGGTCGTCCCCGGCCTGCCCGACGGCTCGTACGAGAACGACGGCCAGCTGACCAAACGCCACGTCCGTGCCGCCACCCTGGCCACCCTCGCGCCCGTCCCCGGCGAACTGCTCTGGGACGTCGGCGGCGGCTCCGGGTCGATCGCGATCGAGTGGCTGCGCGCGCACCGCGACAACCGGGCCGTCACCGTCGAACGCGACCCCGTCCGGGCCGAGCGGATCGCCCGCAACGCCGCCGCGCTCGGTGTCCCCCGGCTGCGCGTCGTCACCGGCGCCGCACCCGCCGCGCTCGCCGGGCTCCCCGCCCCCGACGCGGTGTTCGTCGGCGGCGGGCTCACCGCGCCCGGCCTGCTGGACGCCTGCTGGACCGCGCTGGCGCCGGGCGGGCGGCTGGTCGCCAACACCGTGACCCTGGAGTCGGAGTCACTGCTCACCGAGTGGTACCGGCGGCACGGCGGCGAGCTGCTGCGGCTCGCCGTCGCCCACGCCGTCCCGGTCGGCGGCTTCACCGGCTGGCGCCAGGCCATGCCGGTCACCCAGTGGTCCGCCGCCAAGCCTGCCGCCCAGCCCCTCACCCCCCGGGAGAACGCCTCGTGACCGTCCACTTCATCGGGGCCGGCCCCGGCGCCGCCGACCTGATCACCCTGCGCGGCCAGCGGATCCTGGCCCGCGCCGAGGTCTGCCTCTACGCGGGCAGTCTGGTGCCTCGCGAGCTGCTGGACGAGTGCCCGCCGGGCGCCCGCCTGGTCGACACCGCCAACCTCAACCTCGACCAGATCGTCGAGGAGCTGGTCCGCGCCCACCGGGCCGGACAGGACGTGGCCCGCCTGCACTCCGGCGACCCGTCCGTGTTCAGCGCCGTCGCCGAGCAGATGCGCCGGCTCGACGCGGCCGGCGTCCCGTACGAGGTCGTACCCGGCGTGCCGGCCTTCGCCGCCGCCGCCGCCGCCCTCAAGCGCGAGCTGACGGTGCCGACCGTCGGCCAGACCGTCATCCTCACCCGGATCGCCAAGCGCGCCACCCCCATGCCGGAGGGCGAGGACCTCGCCACCCTCGGCCGCAGCGGCGCCCTGCTCGTCCTGCACCTGGCCGCCGGGTACGTCGACGACGTGGTGGAGCAGCTGCTGCCGCACTACGGCGCCGACTGCCCGGCCGCCGTCGTCGCGATGGCCAGCCGGCCGGACGAGCTGGTGCTGCGCGGCACCGTCGGCTCGATCGCCGGACAGCTGAAGGAGACGGGCGTGGTCCGCACCGCGGTGATCATCGTCGGCCGGACCCTCGCCGCCGAGCAGTTCCGCGACAGCCACCTCTACTCGGCGGACCGCGAGCGCCCGCACGAGCCCTGCGGGTCGTAGTGGCGCCCCACCTGCTCGTCCTCGGCGGGACGACCGAGGCGCGGACGCTCGCCGCCGCCCTGGTCGGCTCGCCGCTCAGGGTCACCAGCTCCCTCGCCGGGCGGGTCGCGGACCCGCGGCTACCCGTCGGCGAGGTCCGGATCGGCGGCTTCGGCGGCCCGGACGGCCTCGCCGCGTGGCTGCGCGCCGAACGGGTGGACGCCGTGGTCGACGCCACCCACCCGTTCGCCGCCGTCATGTCCCGCAACGCCGCCGAGGCCACCGCCGCGACCGGCGTGCCGCTGCTCGCACTGCGCCGCCCCGGCTGGACGCCGGTGGAGGGCGACCGCTGGCACCCGGCCGCCTCCCTCGCCGCCGCGGCGGAGCTGCTTCCCCCGCTCGGCCGGCGGATCCTGCTCACCACCGGACGGCAGGGCATCGGCGCGTTCGCCCACCTCGGCGGTCTGCACTTCACGGCCCGGTCGGTCGATCCGCCCGAGCCGCCGATGCCCGCTTCGCTCCACGTCCTGCTGGACCGCGGCCCGTTCACGCTGGAGGGCGAACGCGCGCTGCTCCGCGAGCACCGCGTCGACGTCGTGGTCACCAAGGACAGCGGCGGCGCGGCCACCGCCCCCAAGCTCACGGCCGCCCGTGAACTGGCCCTGCCCGTGGTGGTCGTGGAGCGTCCGCCGCTCCCGGCCGGCGTCCCGGTCGTGGAGACCGTCGGAGCCGCGCAGGAGTGGATCGCCGGGCTCGACCCGAGGGCCTAGGCCCGCGTCCGCCCCTCGAAAACCCGGTGCCGTGGGCCGACCGCCCTGCGAGCATGATCCGATGGACGCCTACGATCGCGCCGACGCCGCGCGGACCGAACCCCTCCGCACCGCCGACGAGCGTGCCACCCTGGTCACCTTCTTGGACCACCAGCGGGCCACGTTCGTGATGAAGTGCGCCGGACTGACCACCGAACAGCTCCGCGCCCGCCCCCTCGCGCCCTCCGACCTCTCGCTGCTCGGCCTGGCCCGCCACCTCGCCGAGGTCGAGCGCGGCTGGTTCCGCAACGTCCTCGCCGACGAGGCCGTGCCCGGCTACTGGAAGCGCCCCGACGGGAGCTTCAGCGAGTTCGACGTCGAGGACGCCGATCCGGAGGAGGCCTTCGCCGTCTGGCGCGGCGAGTGCGAGCACGCCCGGCAACTCGTCTCCGCCACCGAGTCGTTGGACTTCGTCGGGCACTACCGGGGGAGCGCCGGGGCCGACGGCGACGACGCCTACTCGCTCCGCTGGATCCTCACCCACATGATCGAGGAGTACGCCCGCCACAACGGCCACGCCGACCTCCTCCGCGAACACCTCGACGGCCGCACCGGCGAGTGAACACGCCGGTGCCCGGCCCGGGATCCTCCGATCCCGGGCCGGGCACCGAACCGACGTGCCGACGGACCCGCTCCGTCAGATGTCGCGGAAGGTCTCGATCTGCGCGCCGATGGAGTTGAGGCGCTCGGCGAGGTCCTCGTAGCCGCGGTTGATGACGTAGACGTTGCGCAGCACCGAGGTGCCCTTGGCGGCGAGCATCGCCAGCAGGATGACGACCGCGGGGCGCAGGGCCGGCGGGCAGACCATCTCGGCGGCGCGCCAGCGGGTCGGGCCCTGGACGAGGACGCGGTGCGGGTCGAGCAGCTTGATGTCCGCACCGAGACGGGTGAGTTCGGTGAGGTAGATGGCGCGGTTGTCGTAGACCCAGTCGTGGATCATCGTGGTGCCGTGGGCGGCCGCGGCGATCGCGGCGAAGAACGGCACGTTGTCGATGTTGATGCCGGGGAACGGCATCGGGTGGATGGTGTCGACCGGCGCGGTCAGCTTGGACGGGCGGACGGTGAGGTCGACCAGCCGGGTACGGCCGTTGTGGGCGGGGTACTCGGCGGTGCGATCGTAGTCGAGGCCCATGCCCTCCAGCACCGCGAGCTCGATCTCCAGGAACTCGATCGGCACCCGGCGGATGGTCAGCTCGGAGCCGGTCACGACGGCGGCGGCCAGCAGGCTCATCGCCTCCACCGGGTCCTCGGCGGGGGTGTAGTCGACGTCGCAGGTGATCTCGGGGACCCCGTGGACGGTGAGGGTGGTGGTGCCGACGCCGTCGATCCTGACGCCCAGCTTCTCCAGGAAGAAACAGAGGTCCTGGACCATGTAGTTGGGCGAGGCGTTGCGGATGACGCTGACGCCGTCGTGGCGGGCGGCGGCGAGCAGGGCGTTCTCGGTGACCGTGTCCCCGCGCTCGGTCAGCACGATCGGCCGGTCCAGCGGAGTGCCGGGCTGGACGGAGGCGTGGTAGGCGCCGCCGGTGGTGGCGACCTCCAGGCCGAAGCGGCGCAGCGCGGTCAGGTGGGGCTGGACGGTGCGGGTGCCGAGGTCGCAGCCGCCGGCGTAGGGGATGGCGAACCGGTCGGCGCGGTGCATCAGCGGGCCGAGGAACATCAGCACGCTGCGGGTGCGGCGGGCGGCCTCGACGTCCATGCCGTCGAGGTCGAGCTCGGCGGGCGGGGTGAGTTCGAGGTCGCGGCCGTCGTTGGTCCAGCGGCTCTTGACGCCGATGCTGTTGAGCACTTCGAGGATGCGGTAGACCTCCTCGATGCGGGCGACGCTGCGCAGGGTGGTGCGGCCGGTGGTGAGCAGCGAGGCGCAGAGGATGGCCACGCAGGCGTTCTTGCTGCTGCGGACGTCGATCGCGCCGGAGAGCCGGGTGCCGCCGGCGACCCGCAGGTGCATCGGGCCTGCGTAGCCGAGGGAGACGATCTCGCTGTCGAGCGCTTCGCCGATGCGGGCGATCATCTCAAGGCTGACGTTCTGCTTGCCCTGTTCGATGCGGTTGACCGCGCTCTGGCTGGTGCCGAGGGCCTCGCCGAGCTGAGCCTGGGACCAACCGCGGTGCTGACGCGCGGTGCGGATGAGGGTGCCGATACGGGTGAGATAGTCGCCTGTCACCTGCCAGACCATATCTCATGACTGAGATAGCGCCAGGATCGGCCTCCCATGTGACGCGACATTTGTCCGTTTCCCTCCCCGTATGGGCGTCAGATCTTCACATCACAGCGAAGTTCTTATGACACGACCGAGACAGAAGGAGCCGTCAGCAGACCCGACGGCATCGCCGACGGCGGCGCGACCCGGCTCGACCCCGGACCCGCACCGTGGAACCGGACCGCCGCTCCCGCACCGACGCGATCAGCGCGGAATTCGGGAACGCGCGCCGGTCGGTGGCCGCCGCGGGCCGGAAGTGGCCGCCGTCGTCCCGACAGAGCTCCTGCGCGAGTACCGGCAGTGGGAGGAGCGCGAGCTGACGCGCCTCGTCGAGGAGCACCGGGACGAGGGTGATCTCCACCGTCGACGGTGGCCTGCTACTCGTCCTCGCGGTCAGGGTCGGCCACCGTTCCGAGATCTACCGCGACCACCGGGCACCCCGCCGGAGCGGGGTGCCCGGTGGTCGGACCCCGAGGGGCCGCGGCCGGGAGGTCAGGCCTCGGGGTAGCGGCGGGGGGTCCAGGTGACGTCGGGGTGGGGGGACCGGGTGACGTGCCGGGTCTGGGAGGAACCGACGAGGAGGACGGTGCGCATGTCGACCTCGGCCGGGTCCAGGTCGGCGAGGCGTACGGTGCGGACGCGCTCGGTGGGGCCGCCGACGTCGCGGGCCATGACCACCGGGGTCTCCGGGGCCCGGTACTCCAGCAGGAGGTCGCGGGCACGGCCGACCTGGGTGGTGCGGGACTGCGAGCCGGGGTTGTAGAGCGCGAGGACGAGATCGGCCTCGGCGGCGGCCCGCAGACGACGGGCGACGACGTCCCAGGGCTTGAGGCGGTCGGAGAGGGAGACCACCGCGTAGTCGTGGCCGAGCGGGGCGCCCGCCCGGGAGGCGGCGGCGTGCGCGGCGGTCATGCCGGGGACGATCCGGACCGGCACCTCGCGGTAGGCCTCCTCGCAGGCGACCTCCAGGACGGCGGTGGCCATCGCGAAGACGCCCGGGTCGCCGGAGGAGACGACCGCGACCCGGTGGCCGCGGCGGGCCAGGTCGAGGGCGAACTCGGCGCGCTCGGACTCCACCTTGTTGTCGGAGCCGTGCCGCGCCTGACCGGGGCGCACCGGCACCCGGTCCAGGTAGGTGGTGTAGCCGACCAGATCGGTGGCGGCCGACAGGGCGCCGCGCGCCTCGGGGGTGAGCCAGAGCGGGCCGGCCGGGCCGGTGCCGATCACGGTCACACTGCCCGGGCCCTCCAGGGCCGGCGCCGGGGGCTCCAGCGGCGCGACCCTGCTGGGCAGCACGGCGACCGCGAAGTAGGGGACGGTCTCGGCGTCGACCGAGGCCAGCGGGGCGGTCCGCTCGCCCTCCATGAAGGCGCGCTCGACGTACTGGGCGTCGCCGAGGCGGCCGGCCCGCTCCAGGGCGCGGCGCACGGCCGGGAAGGTGCGGCCGAGCTTCATGACGACGGCGGAGTCGGCGGCGGCGATCCGCGCGGTCAGCTCCTCCTCGGGCAGCGTGCCCGGGATGACGGTGAGCGTCTCGTCGGCCTCGGTGAGCGGCATGCCCAGCCGGGCGGCCGCGGCGCTGACCGACGTCACGCCGGGCACCACCTCGGTCGGGTAGCGGTCCGCGAGGCGCTTGTGCATGTGCTGGTAGGAGCCGTAGAAGAACGGGTCCCCCTCGGCCAGCACCACGACGTCACGGCCGGCGTCCAGGTGGGCGGCCAGCCGGTCGGCGGCCTCCGTGTAGAAGTCGTCCAGCGCACCCCGGTAGCCGCCGGGGTGGTCGGTGGTCTCCACCGTGAGCGGGTAGACCAGCTTCTCCTCGATCTGACCTGTCGTCAGGTACCGCTCGGCGATGGACCGGGCGATCGAACGGCCGTGCCGCGCGCTGTGGTAGGCCACGACGTCGGCCTTGCCGATGAGTTCGGCGGCGCGGACGGTCACCAGCGACGGGTCACCGGGGCCCAGGCCGACCCCGTAGAGCCGGCCGGTCGTCACACTGTCGTCCTGATGGTTCGTCACTCTTCTTCGCTCGCAATCGCGTTGATCGCAGCGGCGGCCATCGCGCTGCCGCCGCGCCGGCCGCGCACCACCAGGTGCTCCAGGCCGGCGGGGTGCACGGCCAGGGCCTCCTTGGACTCGGCCGCGCCGATGAATCCGACCGGCACACCGATCACCGCCGCCGGGCGCGGGGCGCCGGCCTCGATCATCTCCAGCAGGCGGAAGAGCGAGGTCGGCGCGTTGCCGACGGCGACCACCGCACCCTCCAGCCGGGGCAGCCACAGCTCCATCGCGGCGGCGCTGCGGGTGTTGCCCATCGCCCGTGCCAGCTCGGGCACGGACGGGTCGGTGAGGGTGCAGACCACCTCGTTGTCGGCGGGCAGCCGCTTGCGGGTGACACCGCTGGCGACCATGTTGACGTCGCAGAGGATCGGCGCGCCGGCGCGCAGGGCGGCACGGGCGGAGGCGACCACGCCGGGCGAGTACACCAGGTCCTCGACCAGGTCGACCATGCCGCAGGCGTGGATCATCCGCACGGCGACCTGGGAGACGTCCGCGGGGAGCGCGGCGAGGTCGGCCTCGGCCCGGATGGTGGCAAAGGACTGGCGGTAGATGGACGCGCCGTCCTTCTCGTACTCGATCACTTGGTGGTCCTCCTGGCCGCGGCGACCGCCACGGCCGTCTCCTCGTTCGTCAGATCGTTCACCGGGTTGTTCACCGGGTCGTTCGTGGGACTGCTCGCAGGGCTGCCCGCGGGACCGCCGGGCGGTTCCGGAGCGGGGCCGGACACCCTCACCCGGTAGCCCCGCCCGGTCGCCAGCACGTCCACCCAGCGTCCCGCCGGGTGGCCGCAACGCCGCTCGCAGCCGGACCAGTGCACCGGTAGGACGCCGGTACCGGCCGGGGCGGCCGGCGCCACGGGGCCCGCCGCCACGGGGCCCGGCACCACGACGACCGGAGCCGCCGTCGCGTCCAGCGCCCGCGCCGCGTCCGTCCGGACGTCCGCGAGCGACTTGGCGCAGCCCGGCAGCCCGGTGCAGGCCGTGGCCCGGTCCCAGGCCGAGCCCGGCTCGGTACGGTACCCGGCCGCCGTCAGGGCGGGCAGCCGGTCGGCCGGGGCACCCGGCAGGACGGCACCGCGCCACGGGGTGAGCCGGAGCTCCCCCTCGGCGGCGGCGGCCAGGACGCGCCACTGCGCGGCGGTGGCCCGGCCGAACCGGAGCCCGACGGAGAGCCCGCCGGGCAGCGCGCCGAGCGGCACCGGCAGTCCGGGCAGGTCGGGCAGCGGGACGTCGCCGGGCGGCAGCAGGCCGGGGACCTCGCGCAGGTGCCAGGCCCCTGCCCCGGAGACGCGCAGGGCCTCCAGGAAGGAACGGGCGGCGTCCAGCGCCGCCTCCACCGCCCGGGCGGCGGGGACGGCGCGCGCGGTGGCGGCCCTGCCGAGGCGCAGCAGGGCGGTCCCGTCCCGGCCTGCGATCAATGTCACATCGGCGTCCAGTGCGGCGACGTCGCCGCGGCCGTCGTCCAGCGCGAACAGGAACTTGCCGGAGAGGCCGGTCGCCCACGGGCTCGCGCAGAGGCCGGCGTCCAGCGCGCGGGCCCAGGCGTGCACGTCGGCGCCGGTGCGACCGCCGTCCGACGGGCCGGGCGAGGCCACGATGTTGCGCACCCGCTCGTGGGTGTCCGAGGGCAACAGGCCGGCGGCGCGCAGCCGTTCGCCGAGTTCGCCGCCGCAGTCCGGAGCCAGTCCGCGCAGCTGGACGTTGCCGCGCGAGGTGGTCTCCAGCGCGCCGTCGCCGAGCGCCTCCGCGGCGTCGGCCAGCGCCGCGGCCTGACGGACCGTCAGAAGTCCGCCCGGCAGGCGGACCCTGGCCAGGGCGCCGTCGTCGGCGGTGTGCAGACGAAGCGCCCCCGGACAGACGTCCGCACGCCCCCGGTCGGGCACGGCGGCGCCCGGCGTGACGGCGTCGGATGTCGGTGGCATGGCGGCGAGCATACCGATGATCCGATCGGATGCCGCCGTACCGAAGGTCACAGCACCGAGCCGGACCCGGTGCCGGAAGAGCGCCTTGCCGAAGGGCACTCCCCCAGGTCAGCCACACCCCGTACGATGCTGGCGGGCGGTCCCCGCAGGCCGCCCACACGCCAGCGACGGCGCAGGGGAGGAAACCGGTGCGAGCCCGGTGCGGTCCCGCCACTGTGACCGCGGTCCACCGGAACGCCGGGAGACCGCGGGAGCCAGGAACTCCTGCCGTCCTCCACCGGCCCGGGGCGCGGACCCCGAGGAAGGCTCGAAAAGCCATGCGCCGCCGCATGCCCGCTCCCGCGGTCCGGTCCACCGTGACTCGGCCGCTCCCCCTCCCTGCCCCAGGCAGGCCGGAGGGATCCGTCGGGCTCCCGGACCCGCCGTTGACGCACGCCCTCCCTGCCCGCCGCCGGGCCGGAGGGGCCCCCGCTCCGGTGTTCCGCCGTCCTTCGCCAGTCGCTCGTCACTCGTCACATTCCACGCCGGCGTGCCCTTCGGCTCGGGGCGCCTCCGAGGCCGGGAGGGCCTTCGCATGATCCTGCTGCTGTCGACGTCCGACACCGACCTGCTCAGCGCCCGCTCCGCCGAGGGACCGGTGCGCTACCGGCTCGGCAACCCGGCCCGGCTCACGCCCGAGGACCTGCCCGCCCTGGTCGACGGCACCGACCTGGTCGTGGTCCGCCTGCTCGGCGGACGCCGTGCCTGGCAGGAGGGTCTGGACGCGCTGCTGGCCGGCCCCCGCCCCGTCGTCGTCCTGACCGGCGAACAGGCGCCCGACGCCCAGCTGATGGAGCTGTCCACCGTGCCGGCCGGCATCGCCGCCGAGGCCCACGCCTACCTGGCGCACGGCGGCGCGGCCAACCTCGCCGAGCTGGCCGCCTTCCTCTCCGACACCGTGCTGCTCACCGGCCACGGCTTCGCGCCGCCCGCCTCCGCCCCCGCCTGGGGACCGCTGGAGCGCACCGCCCGCACCGACGGCGGCCCGGTCATCGCCGTGCTCTACTACCGCGCCCACCACATGAGCGGGAACACCGCCTTCGTCGAGACCCTCTGCCGGGCGATCGAGGACCGGGGCGCGCAGGCCCGGGCGTACTACTGCGCCTCGCTGCGCGGCGCCGAGGACGACCTGCTGGCCGCCCTCGGCGAGGCCGACGCCCTCGTCACCACCGTGCTGGCCGCCGGCGGCACCCGCCCGGCCGACGCGCAGGCCGGCGGCGACGAGGAGGCCTGGGACGCCGGCGCGCTCGCCGCGCTGGACCGGCCGATCCTCCAGGCGCTCTGCCTGACCTGGTCGCGCGCCCAGTGGGAGGCCAGCGACGACGGCCTCTCGCCGCTGGACACCGCCACCCAGATCGCCGTGCCCGAGTTCGACGGCCGCCTGATCACCGTCCCGTTCTCCTTCAAGGAGCTGGACGAGGACGGCCTCACCGTCTACGCCGCCGACCCCGAGCGCGCCGCCCGGGTCGCCGGCATCGCCGTCTCCCACGCCCGCCTGCGGCACATCCCGGCCGCCGAGCGCCGGCTCGCGCTCGTCCTCTCCGCCTACCCGACCAAGCACGCCCGGGTCGGCAACGCGGTCGGCCTGGACACCCCGGCCAGCGCGGTGCGGCTGCTGACCGCGCTGCGTGAGGAGGGCATGGACCTGGGCACCGGCCTGCCCGGGCTCGACGAGTCGGCCGAGGGCCAGCACGAGGGCGACGCCCTCATCCACGCGCTGATCGCCGCCGGCGGTTACGACCAGGACTGGCTCACCGAGGACCAGCTGGCCCGCAACCCCGTCCGTATCCCGGCCGCCGACTACCGCCGCTGGTACGCGGGCCTGCCCGAGGCGCTGCGCACCCGGGTCGAGGAGCACTGGGGCCCGGCCCCCGGCGAGCTGTACGTCGACCGCTCGCAGAACCCGGACGGCGACATCGTGCTCGCCGCCGTCCGCTCCGGCAACCTGCTCGTCCTCATCCAGCCCCCGCGCGGGTTCGGCGAGAACCCGGTCGCGATCTACCACGACCCGGACCTCCCGCCGTCCCACCACTACCTGGCCGCCTACCGCTGGATCGCGGCCGAGCAGGCCGACGGCGGCTTCGGCGCCCACGCGGTGGTCCACCTCGGCAAGCACGGCAACCTGGAGTGGCTGCCCGGCAAGACCGCCGCGCTCTCCGCCGAGTGCGGCCCCGACGCCGCCCTCGGCGACCTGCCGCTGGTCTACCCCTTCCTGGTCAACGACCCGGGCGAGGGCACCCAGGCCAAGCGCCGCGCCCACGCCACCCTGGTCGACCACCTCGTCCCGCCCATGGCCCGCGCCGACTCCTACGGCGACATCGCGCGCCTGGAGCAGCTGCTCGACGAGCACGCCAACATCGCCGCGATGGACCCGGCCAAGCTGCCCGCGATCCGCGCCCAGATCTGGACGCTGATCCAGGCCGCCAAGCTCGACCACGACCTCGGCCTGGACGAGCGCCCCGAGGACGACGGCTTCGACGACTTCCTGCTGCACGTCGACGGCTGGCTCTGCGAGATCAAGGACGCCCAGATCCGGGACGGCCTGCACGTCCTGGGCCAGGCCCCGGCCGGCACCGACCGGGTCAACATCGTGCTCGCCATCCTGCGCGCCCGGCAGATCTGGGGCGGCGTCAACGCCCTGCCCGGCCTGCGCGAGGCGCTCGGCCTGGACGAGTCCGCGCTCACCCTCGGTGCCACCGACGCGGCCGAGGCCGCGGCGCGCGAGCTGGTCGAGGCGATGGAGGCCGAGGACTGGGCCCCGGAGGCGGTCGAGAAGGTCACCGCCGAGCTGCCGGAGCAGGTCCGTACGGCGGTCCGCGAGGTGCTGGACTTCGCGGCCGCCCAGGTGGTGCCGCGGCTGGCCGCCACCACCGGCGAGCTGGACGCCGTGCTGCACGCGCTGCGCGGCGGCTTCGTCCCGGCCGGGCCGTCCGGCTCGCCGCTGCGCGGGCTGGTCAACGTGCTGCCGACCGGCCGCAACTTCTACTCCGTCGACCCGAAGGCCGTGCCCAGCAAGCTCGCCTGGGAGACCGGGCAGGCCCTGGCCGCCTCGCTGGTCGAGCGCTACCGGGCCGACAACGACGGCGCCTGCCCGCCGTCGGTCGGGCTCTCGCTCTGGGGCACCAGCGCGATGCGCACCGCCGGCGACGACATCGCCGAGGCCTTCGCGCTCCTCGGCGTCCGCCCCGTCTGGGACGACGCCTCGCGCCGGGTCACCGGCCTGGAGCCGATCTCCCTGGAGGAGCTGGGCCGCCCGCGCATCGACGTCACGCTGCGCATCTCCGGCTTCTTCCGGGACGCCTTCCCGCACGTGGTCGCCCTGCTGGACGACGCCGTCCGGCTCGCCGCCGCCCAGGAGGAGGCGGAGGCCGACAACTACGTCCGCGCGCACGTCCAGGCCGACCTCGCCGTCCACGGCGACGAGCGCAAGGCCACCGTCCGCGTCTTCGGCTCCCGTCCGGGGACGTACGGCGCGGGCCTGCTCCAGCTGATCGACAGCCGCGACTGGCGCACCGACGCCGACCTCGCCGAGGTGTACACGGTCTGGGGCGGCTACGCCTACGGGCGCGGGCTGGACGGGCGGCCGGCCCGCGAGGAGATGGAGACCGCGTACAAGCGGATCACCGTCGCCGCCAAGAACACCGACACCCGCGAGCACGACATCGCCGACTCGGACGACTACTTCCAGTACCACGGCGGCATGGTGGCCACCGTGCGCGCCCTCACCGGCAAGGCGCCGACCGCGTACATCGGCGACTCGACCCGGCCGGAGACGGTCCGCACCCGCACCCTCACCGAGGAGGCGGCCCGGGTGTTCCGCGCCCGGGTGGTCAACCCGCGCTGGATCGAGGCGATGCGCCGCCACGGCTACAAGGGCGCCTTCGAGATGGCGGCCACCGTCGACTACCTGTTCGGGTACGACGCCACGACCGGTGTGGTCGCGGACTGGATGTACGAGAAGCTCACCCAGGAGTACGTGCTGGACCCGGTCAACCGGGAGTTCCTGGCGGACGCCAACCCGTGGGCGCTGCACGGCATCAGCGAGCGCCTGCTGGAGGCGGCGAGCCGCGGGCTCTGGGAGAAGCCGGACCCGGAGCTGATCGAGCAGCTGCAGGCGGCGTTCCTGGAGACCGAGGGTGACCTGGAGGGCGAGGAGGGCTGATCCGCCCCGGGCGGTTCCCGCCCGTCGCCCCACCGTCCGGTGGTGTCCCCCGTGCGCCGCCCGCGATCCCTCGCGGGCGGCGCACGGCGTTCGCACGCCCCTTCCGGGATCGTGCGGGTCCGTACGGACCCGCACGGCCGTCCCGCGACACGCCGGACCCGTTCGGGTGATCACAGGGCTGGTGACCGGGCCGCGCCGAGCGGACAATACGGGGCATGTCGCGACGCTCCCTGCTCACCGGTCCCGCCGGTCCCGCCGGTCCCGCGGCCGTCGCCGCTCCCGGTCGCCCGGACCGGGCCGCCCGGTACCGGCCACGGCTGGCCGCGCTGGCCGCCGGGGCGGTGCCGGTGTTCGCCTTCCCGGCGCCCGGGCTGGCCACGCTGGCGTGGGTCGCGCTCGTCCCCGGGCTGCTGCTGATGCAGCGGGCACCCGGGATGCGCGAGGCGGCGGTGCGGGGGTGGTGGTTCGGCGCCGGCTTCATCCTCACCGGCATGTACTGGCTGGTGCCGTCCGTCGGGCCCGCGCTGCCGCTTCTCGCCGTGCTGTTCGGCGCGCTCCAGGCCGGGGTCGGCGCGGCGGTGTGGGGGCTGCTGCACCCGCCGCCGACCACCCGGCGGGCGCTGCTCGCACCGGTGGTCGTCGCCGCGGTCTGGCTGACCACCGAGTACGCGCGGTCCTGGCACGCCCTCGGCGGGCCGTGGGCCCTGATCGGCGCCACCCAGTGGCAGCACCCGACCGTCCTCGCGCTGGCCTCGATCGGCGGGATCTGGCTGGTCAGCGCGGCCGTGGTCGCGGTCAACACCGCCGTCCTGGTGGTGCTGACCGCCGCCGAGCGGCGGCCCCGGACGGTGGCCGCCCTCGTGGTGGCCGGTCTGCTCGCCGCCGGGCCGCTGCTCTTCGCCCTGCAACCCGCGCCCGAACCGGCCGGGGCGGGCGGGACCGGGGCGGGCGGGGCCGGTGGCGCGATCACCCTCGCCCTGGTCCAGCCCGGCATCGTCGACGAACCGCAGGCCCGCTTCGAGGCGGGTGTCCGCGCCACCGAGACCCTCGGCGGACGGCTCGTCGACCTGGTCGTCTGGGGCGAGTCCAGCACCACCGCCGACCTCGACCGTGACCCGGCGGCGCTCGACCGGCTGCGCGGGCTGGCCGCCACGACCGGCGCCCGGGTGCTGGCCGGCGAGGACGCGCGCAAGGCCGACGGACGGATCTCCAAGGACGCGGTGCTGATCTCGCCGGACGGGATCGTCGACCGGTACCGCAAGATCCGGCTGGTGCCGTTCGGCGAGTACGTACCGCTGCGGCCGGTGCTCGGCTGGGTGGCCGGGGTCAGCCGGGCGGCCGGCGAGAACCGGGCCCCCGGCAGCGCCTTCCACCTCCTGCCGGCCGTCGACCGCGCGGGCGGCGCGCTGCCGGTCGGCGCGCTGATCTGCTTCGAGTCGGCGTTCCCCGACCTCTCCCGGACGGCCGCACGGGCGGGTGCACGGGTGCTCGTCTACCAGTCCTCGACCTCGACGTTCCAACGCACCTGGGCGCCCGAGCAGCACGTGTCGCTGGCCGCGATCCGGGCCGCCGAGACCGGCCGGCCGGCCGTCCAGACCTCGCTCACGGGGGTGTCGGCCGCCTTCGACGCGCAGGGGCGCGAGCTCGCCCGGCTCGGCACGGACGGGACGGGCACGCTGGTCGTCCGGCTGCCGCTGACCGCGCCGTCCGCGCTCACCTGGTACGACCGGGTCGGGGACGTGGTGCCGCCGGCGGCCCTGCTGGTGACGGCGGGCGCCGCGGTCGGCGCCCTGCGCGGACGCGGTACGGGCCGGTCCGCGCAGGGCCGGCCGGCCTCGGCGGCGGACGGTCAGCCCTCGGAGCCCGCCAGGTAGATGCCGAACGCCGCGCCCTGCGGATCGCGCAGGACGGCAATCCGCGGGCCGTCCGGCACCGTGGCCGGGGCCATCAGCACGTCCGCGCCGAGGTTGCCGGCCCGGAACGCCGACACGTCCACGTCCGCGACCGCGAAGTACGGCAGCCAGTGCGGCGGCACCTGCGGCGGGAAGTTCTCACCCATCACCAGCATGCCGCCGAAGTCGTCGCCGGCCAGACCCCACTGGGTGTACCGCTCGGACGGGCCGACCGTCCAGCCGAACACCGCCGGGTAGAACGCCGCGGCGCCCTCCCGGTCCCGGGTGAGCAGCTCCACCCAGCCGAGCGCGCCGGGGGCGTTGAGCACCTCGGCGCCGACCAGGCGTCCCGCCTGCCAGAGCCCGAACACCGCGCCGGACGGGTCGGCGGCGATCGCGAACCGGCCGAAGTCGAGTGCGTCCATCGGTTGGACGACGACGCTGCCGCCCGCCCCGGTGATCCGGGCGGCGGCGTCGTCGGCGTCGGCCACCAGGAACGAGACGGTCCACGCGGTGGGCTGCCCCTCGCCGTACAGCGGGGAGACGGAGGCGGCGATCGCGCGGTCCAGCCTCATGAAGGTGTACCCGCCGGCCTCGGGCCGCTCGTCCGTCTCGTGCCGCCAGCCGAACAGCTCGCCGTAGAACCGTTGGGCCGCCACGGGGTCGGTGCTGCCGTGCTCCACCCAGCAGGGGCCGCCGACCGCTACCTCGTCGATCTTCATCCGCGTTCCTCAGGGGTGTTCGGCGGTCCGGGCGGACCGGGATGGATCGGTGGCCGGGGACGCCGCTCAGGCGACTTCGAGGACGAGCTTCCCGCGCGCGTGGCCCGACTCGACCAGGGCGAGCGCCTCGGCGGCGCGGGCCAGCGGGTAGCGGGCGCTGATCTGCGGGTCCAGCTCGCCTGCGGCCACCAGCCCGGCCAGCGCGGCGAGCGTCTCCGGCGTGGTGGAGCGGGTGACGAACCGGCCGCCGAGTTCGGCCGCGGCGGCCGGGTCGGAGGTGGCGACCAACCGGGAACGGTCCGCCAGCGTGGTCGCGGCGGCCCGCACGTCGTCGCCGCCGACCAGGTCGAGGATCCCGTCGACCCCGTCCGGGGCCACCGCCCGGATCCGCTCGGCGACCCCGGCGCCGTACCGGACCTGCACCGCCCCCAGGGACTCCACGTAGCCGCGGTTGGCGTCGCTCGCCGTGCCGATGACGCGGATGCCCCGGCTGCGGGCGATCTGGGCGGCCGCGCTGCCCACACCGCCGGAGACACCGAGGATCAGCAGCGTCTGCCCGGCGCCCACCCCGACGTCCCGGACCGCGTCGTCGGCCGTCGCCGCCGCCACCGGCAGGGTGGCGGCCTGGTCGAAGCCGACCTCCGCCGGCTTCGGCGCGCTCATCCGCGCGAGCAGCAGCGTCTGGGCCGCGAACGCCCCGGCCGCCGCGATCCCGAACACCTCGTCGCCAGGCGTGAAGCCGGTCACCCCGGGCCCGACCCGCTCCACCACGCCCGCCGCCTCCTGGCCCATGACGGCCGGCAGCTCCCGGTCCCGGCCGAGCAGACCCCGGCGGACCTTCCAGTCCACGGGGTTCACCCCGGCCGCCCGCACCGCGATCCCGAGCTGTCCCGGTCCCGGCTCCAGCACGGGCCGGTCCAGGAACTCCTGCTTCTCCGGCCCGCCGTAGTCGACGAACCCGAACGCCTCGGCCATCCTCGATCCACTCCTCGCTCGCCGGCCCCCGGCCGCCTCGGTACTTCCCCGCCCAGCATGCGGGCGGGGCGTCGGGCGGGCCGGTGGTGCTGGGCCGAACGGGCGGAGGGCCGGGCCGGCGGACGGGCGCGGACGGACGGCGCCCGCTGCCCGCTGCCCGCCGGGCACCGTCAGCCGTCGTCCGTCACCGCCCCGCGCGGGCCACCGGGACCCAGATCTCCGCCTCGGCCTGCCCCGCCTCCACGGGGAAACGGGTGCGAAGGATGTCCGGGCCGGGCCGCGACTCGTACGGGTTGGACGGGAACCACTGGGTGTAGACGTCCCGCCACATCTCCTGCAACGCCTGCGGGAACGTCCCGGTGTTGGAGAAGACGGCCCAGGTGCCGGCCGGGACCTCGCGCACGTCCAGGTCCTCCGGCACCTCGACCTCCGCACCGGCCACCACCGCGTGGTAGTAGTCGAGTTCGACGCCCTCCTCCCGGCTGTCCGAGAAGAACTCGGTGACCGAGACGACGCCGTCCGGCTCCTGGTCCGAGAGGGCCGCGATCCGGTCGACGGTCTCCCGGCCGAGCCCCCTGATGAACGAGGCGATGGCCGGGTTGACCCCCACGTGGACCAGCGGGACCCGGGCCCGCCTGCCGACCACCCGGAACGCCGGCTTCTCCACGATGCGGTACTGCATGCTGCTGCTCCCTTCGATGACGAGCCGGAAGGACATCCGGGGCTGCGAGACGAGCACCGCACCGCCGCGCCGCGCCTCCCCCGGGCCGACCCCGTGCATCGCACGGAACGCCCGGGCGAACGCCTCGCCGGAGGTGTAGCCGTACCGGACCGCGACATCGAGCAACGTCCGCTCGCCGGAGAGCACTTCGGCCCCGGCGAGGGTGAGCCGTCGGCGCCGGAGGTACTCCGACAGCGGCATCCCGGCCAGCGCCGAGAACAGCCGCCGGAAGTGGTACTCCGAGGTCGTCGCGATCCGCGCCAGCTCCGCCACCTCGACCGTCCCGTCGAGGTGTTCCTCGATGTACTCCATGGCCTGGTTCAGCCGTTCCAGCATCCGCGCCCCGTCCTTCCCCTACTGCGTTCCACCGTAGGCAGCGCCCGCGGGCCGCACCCGACATCCTGTGCCCGCTCCGGTCGGGTCGGCCGCCGCGTCACCGCGGCCCGGGAACGGCGACACGGCGACACGACGACGAACACCTCCCCGACCGGCCGCGGGGACCGGTCGGGGAGGTGCGGATACGGCTACGGCGACGCGTCAGATCAGGCCCTGCGCCAGCATCGCGTCCGCCACCAGCTCGAAGCCGGCGATGTTGGCGCCCAGCACGTAGTCGCCGGGTCGGCCGTACGTCTCGGCCGTGGTGTGGCAGGAGTCGTGGATGTGCCGCATGATCCCGGCCAGCTGCTCCTCCGTCCGCGCGAAGGACCAGGAGTCGCGCGAGGCGTTCTGCTGCATCTCCAGCGCGCTGGTGGCGACCCCGCCCGCGTTGGCCGCCTTGCCCGGGCCGAAGGCCACCCCGGCGTCCTGGAACACCCGGACCGCCTCGGGCGTGGTCGGCATGTTGGCCCCCTCGGCGACCGCCCGCACCCCGTTGCGGACCAGCGCCAGCGCGTCCGCACCGGTCAGCTCGTTCTGCGTCGCGCACGGCAGTGCCACGTCCACCGGCACGCTCCACACACCGGTGCCCTCGGCGTACCGGACGTGGCTGCCGCGCAGCTCCGCGTACTCGGTGAGCCGACCTCGGCGGACCTCCTTGACCTCCTTGAGCAGCGCGAGGTCGATGCCCTTCTCGTCCACCACGTAGCCGGCGGAGTCCGAGACCGTGACCACCGTGGCCCCGAGCTGCTGGGCCTTCTCGACCGCGTACACGGCGACGTTCCCGGAGCCGGAGACCGCCACCCGCAGGCCGTCCAGGTCCTCGCCCCGGGCCCGCAGCATCTCGGCGGTGAACAGCACGCACCCGTAGCCGGTCGCCTCCGTGCGCGCCTGCGAACCGCCCCAGCCGATGCCCTTGCCGGTCAGCACGCCCGACTCGTAGCGGTTGGTGATCCGCTTGTACTGCCCGAACAGGTAGCCGATCTCCCGGCCGCCGACGCCGATGTCCCCGGCCGGGACGTCGGTGTGCTCGCCCAGGTGCCGGTACAGCTCGGTCATGAAGGACTGACAGAACCGCATGATCTCCGCGTCGGACCGCCCCTTGGGGTCGAAGTCCGAACCGCCCTTGCCGCCGCCGATGCCCAGCCCGGTGAGCGCGTTCTTGAAGATCTGCTCGAAGCCGAGGAACTTGACGATCCCGAGGTTGACCGACGGGTGGAACCGCAGCCCGCCCTTGTACGGCCCGAGCGCGCTGTTGAACTCCACCCGGAACCCGCGGTTGACGTGGATCCGCCCCTGGTCGTCCGTCCACGGCACCCGGAACATCAGCTGCCGCTCCGGCTCCACGATCCGCTCGACGATCCGGGCGTCGACCAGCTCGGGCCTCCGCTCCAGCACCGGTCCGAGGGTCTCGACCACCTCCCGCACCGCCTGGTGGAACTCCGGCTCTCCCGGGTTCCGCCGCAGTACCTCGGCGTAGAGCGACTCGATGACAGGGTTCCCGGCGTCATGCGACGCCACGGACACAGGGGTAGCCGGCATCTCTCAGGACCTTCCGTGGTCGACAGACAGGGCGCTCCCGCTCCGGGGAAGCGCCGGCGGTCCCCCTCGCCATTGAGGGCGTCACGGTGCGACATGCACCGGTGCGGCAAGCTCGGACCGCTCACACGGGGGTCAGTCTCCCACCGTCGGCCGCATTTGTCCGCCGCCTTCCGCATTCCGGGCAACCCGGTCGACCGGTCGCAGACGCACCGGAACCACACGAAGCACCGACCCGTCCGCCCCCACCGCCGTGACCGGGCCTTCGACCGGCGCCCGGGATTCTCCCGAAAGGAATTCACCCGGGCCCGGGCCGGGAGCACCGTCACCGCCCGCCGAAGATATCCCGAAGCGGTTCTCCTCGGGCACGAACGAAATCTCGTCACATTCCGCACGCACGCACGGCGGGAAATGGCCGCGCACAAACGATTCCGTCCGAGACCGGAGTGGAACTCACGACCCGCGGGAACCCGTCCGCCGCAGACCGGTGCCGCCACCGTGCGGTCCCGCGTCCGGATCCCGCTGACGTTCCCGGACGGGTACCGGGCCGACGCGGAGGTGTCCACCTTCCACGGGCCGGCGGACGGCGCGGAGCACCTCGCCCTGGCCCTCGGCGAGGTGCCGGCGGGCGGCACACCGCTCGTGCGGCTGCACTCGGAGTGCCTCACCGGGGACGTGTTCGGCTCGGACCTCTGCGACTGCGGCCCGCAGTTGCGCGAGTCGGTGGAGCGGATCACGACGGCCGGCGGGTACCTGCTCTACCTGCGGCAGGAGGGCCGGGGCATCGGGCTGTACAACAAGCTCGACGCGTACGCCCTGCGGAGCGCGTAATCAGCCCGGCACCTCTCCAGGTGCGGGTGCGCGCCGCTGACTGGAGAGTGATCGCATGGCGCGCGAGGCCAAGAGCCTTCCCACGGTGAACCTGCTGCTGCGGAAATCGCAGGTGGTCCGCGGGGTGGCCAAGCACGACATCCTGTCTCTCAAGGCGCAGGAGACGAAGGGCCGGGAATGGGCCCGCCGCAACCGTCTCGCGGTCGGCCGGATCTTCCGGGAGAACCTGTCCGCGTACAAGCCCGGCGTCGCCCGGCCCACCCGATCACCCTCAACGCCCGCCGCAAGGCCCTGGACCTGACGGTCGCCGAGGTCGCCGACCGCGTCGGCGTCCACCTCGCCACCGTCGACGCCTGGGAGGCCGAGGACAAGACCCCTACCCCCGCGCGCTACCTCACGTGGTGCAACGCCCTCGGGCTGACCTACCGCGACGTGGTCAACCACGAAGCATGGGAGGCCAACCCGGACGCCGAGTTCCTGTTCCTCTCCACCCTGCTGCGCCTGCGTCGCGCGGGGGACCAGTACTTCATGAGCGGTGAGGCGCGCTTCTTTCTTCTCCGGGGCGTCATAGCAGCTCAGCACCGATGCGCATGGGCATGGACCAACCCTCATGTGCACAGCGTCACGCCCATCCACCCACAGTAGCGAAAGGAGTCTTCCCGTGAACGAGATCATCACCGACCTGCGCGCCGGATTCGCCGCCCTGGAGATCGAGTTAGACCCCCAAGAGGACGCCGCGCTCCGCCTCGCCGAACACCACCTACGCGACGCCGCGCACTGCGACGACCAGGTCCGCGCGAACGGTCGCCCGATCGCCGGAGGCACCCGCCACGGCGTCATGGTCGCCCACCCCCTGATCGCCGAGGCCCGCCAGCTCCGCGCCGAAGCGGGCCGCCTGATCGCCCGCGTCCGCCTCCCCGCCGAAGAGCCCCCGGCGGGCCGCTCCAACGCCGCCCGCAGCCTCGCCGCCCACCGCTGGGGCAACCGCATCTGACCGCCCGAGTGTTCGATGATCCGGCCAACACCTTGAGGACTGGGACATTCGCCTGACGGGAGCACGCCGGGCCGGCACCCTTGGAACTACGTAGAACCTGATCGACATCGGAGGCAGTCATGGCTCTAGAGTTCCTGGGGATCCACCCGAACACTCCGGACGACGGCTCCCCGACCATCTGGCGGGAGACGGAGACCGGGGATCTGCTCATCCAGTCGTACAAGGCCAGCGAGGACGACATCAGGGCCGCGCAGGAGGTCGGCTCGGTCCCCGGTCACACCACGGACATCCCGGACCACGAGTTCATGATCCGGCTGCCCGCCAACATGATCCAGTTCATCCCCCGGCCCGAGGACGAGGACAACAGCGGTGGCAACAGCGGTTCGTGAGCAGTTGGCGAAGGCCCAGCGCTCTGCGGTTCATCTGGAGATGCGGGACAGCTACATGCTCGACGACCCGGAGTTCATCGCCTGGCAGGACGGCAAGCGTCTTGACCCCGCCGACCGCGCATCCTGGTGGCGGTCCTGGCTGGACGTCGTTGCTGAGGCGACCGGCCGAGGAGTCGTGATGCGGCGGCTGCGCGTGGTCTCCGAGCCGGTCACCGACTACATCCGATACGAGTACGACGTGACGTTCCCGAATGTCGCGGCGGGCGAGGATGTGCGGTGGCTGCCACGCTCCCGCGCTGGTGACCTTCTGCTGCCCGGCCTGGACGGCTGGGTGATGGACGACGAGGTGGTGATCCTGCACCACTTCACGGGCAACGGACAGTGGGCCGAGGGCAAGATGGAGGTCCGGACCGATCCGGAGCTGGCTAAGCGGTACCTGACGGCCTACGAAGCAGCTTGGGAACGGGCGACTCCCCATGCGGAGTACCGTCCCGCCTGATCGGTAGCTGTTCATGGCTGTCTCCGCATCTTCAAGCGTCCAGCGCGCCCGCCAGAATCTCGCTGACAGGCTCGGCGAGATTCAGCGGGACGCTGGGCTAACAGGGCGAGAGTTGGCGTCGGCGTGCGGGTGGTACCCGTCCAAGGTCTCCCGACTGCTGAACGCCCACACGCCGCCATCAGAGGATGACATCCGGGAGTGGTGCCGGGCCTGTGGCGCGGATGAGCGTGCAGCGGACTTGGTGGCGTCTCTGCGGGCCGTTGAAGGCATGTTCATCGAGTGGCGGCGCTTGGAGCGCGCGGGTCTCAAGGCCGCACAGGAAGCCCGGCTGCCCCTGTACGAGCGCACCCATCGGTTCCGGTCCTACTCATCGTGGCTGGTGCCCGGACTGATTCAAACTCCGGGATACACAACGGCGGTGCTCCAGGCGATCCGGCAGCGCCGAGGGCTGGTCGACGATGTACAGGCAGCTGTTGCGGCCCGTATGGAGCGCCAGCAGGTGCTGTACGCGGGTGATCGCCGATTCGCTTTCCTGGTTGAGGAGTCGGTTCTGCGCTGCGGCATCGGCGGCAGTGGCGTGATGCGCGACCAGTTGCACCACCTGACCACGGTCGGCTCACTTCCCAACGCCAGTCTGGGAGTTGTGCCAATGCGGCCGGACCGGATGCGCTGGCCGGCCGAGGGTTTCTGGATCTTCGACAACGCCCAGGTCAATGTTGAACTGGTCTCCGGGTATCTCACGATCACCCAACCCAGTGAGATCAAGCTGTACGCCGAGACCTTCGGCGAACTGGCCGAGCTGGCGGTCTATGGTGCCGCCGCCCGGGAGTTGATCACATCAGCCGCTGCGCTACTTGGGTGATCCCCGTCAGTTCGCGTGGAATCCCGTAGAACTTCGTGGCCGTGATCTGGCTGCACTTCCTACCGTTCTGACTACGAATCAGGGCTGGAGACGGGAGCCACGGCGAATGTCGCAGACGACGGATCTACAGGAACCGACGGAAGCCGACCGCGTCACCGCGGATTCCGTCCCGGATAGGGTCGCCATCCTGCGGGAGTGGCCGCCCTGCACCTGCGGCAGGGACGTGTGTCCGGACAGGGGCGCGGCGTGAGCCTTCGTGAGGTCGCGGCCCGTCCGCACGACGTACCGCCGGACGCCGACGAGTGTCCGGGGTGCGCGTTCTTCGACCGGGCCGAGGCGCAGTACCCGCAGGCCGAGCACCCGACGATCGGGCGAATGCTCGCGCGCAACCGGGCCCGGCACGTCGAGGACGGGGAGTGCGTGGCGTCGGGGGTGGCCGGTGAGTGACCAGGACGAGGTTCAGGCGGCCCTGGACAGCACCGCCGAGGAGTTGGGGCCGGTGGATCCGTTCGCCTGGCTGAAGGCCCACCGGTGGCCTGCGGGAAAGGCGTCCGGGCCCCGGCCGGTCCTCACGCCGGAGGAGTTCGGCGAGGCGCCCCTATCGGAGGGGGACAGGGTTCGCCGCGCCCGGTTGCTGGCGCGGGTGCGCGAGGCCAACCACCCCCGGCTGCGCTGATGGACCCCTACGCGGCTCCGGTGTTCGGCATCGGCGGCCTGTGGGCGGGCCGGCGGCGGGCGTGGGGCGGCCTGCCGCCGCCGGTTCCCTGGTGGGTGCAGCACCGGCCCTTGTGGGCCACCCAGATTCCTGCTCCGGCCGTCATCCCTGGCAGGCGGCCGGCCGGAGCGGGTTCCGCAACACCGAAGGACCCCGGCACCTGCCGGTGACCGGAAACCCCGCAGTGTGAGGAGTCATCAGTATGGGCCACGACCCGGAGAAGCAGCCCGAGAGGCCGCCCGGCCCCACGCCGCCGGACGCCGCGGCCATCATGACCAAGTGGCTCCGGACCTGGGGGGCCACCAAAGGCCCCGCCACCAGCGACCCCCGGGTGGACCGCGAGGAGGCCGTCCGGCTCTACAACGAAGGCACGTCCGCCCAGGCGCTGGCCCAGCACTACGGCGTCACCCCTGACCGGGTCAAACGCCGCCTCCGAGCCTGGGACGTCCCCCTGCGCACCCGGAAGCAGGCCGCCCAGCACACCGCGCGCACCCGCCGGGAAACCCAGGCACGAGCCCTCGACGCCTACCGCCTGTTCCCGTGACACGCACCTATTGCTGAAGTAGCAGCTGCGGCGCACCCCGAATCCCGGATGTCCACGAGGCCGCCCCGAACCCCAAAGTGGATCACTGCCTAAGATCACCGCATGATGCCGACACCGCAGCGTGGCCTGATCGGGCTCGAAGTCCAAATAGTCGGGGAGGGTCCAGAGAACCGGGTGGTCTACGTGCCGACTGAAGAGCTGGCTGAAGCCGAGTTGACCATGGCGCGACTGCGCTCCTACTCGAACGAAGCCCGGCGTGAAGCTTTGAGCAAGGCTCGGGCCACGGCCGGTGAGACGGGTACCTAGGCGGTTACCTCAACCCATTTACGCAGGTCGGGCACAAGGTGGAGAGGTGTACCGCTACCCCAGGATGCCGGCCTGGACACGTACGACGCCAACACCGCGCTCGGTCTGCCCGAGGACGGCCGCGACTACACCGCGGCCGCCCGGATGCTCGGCGCGCTGGGCGTCACCGGGATCGACCTGCTGAGCAACAACCCGGACAAGGCCGCCCAGCTGACCCGCCTGGGCGTCACGGTCCACGACCGGGTGCCCACCGGCGTCCACCTGTCCCCCTCCGACGTCCGCTACCTGCGGGCCAAGGTGGAGCGGACGGGACACTCGATCGAGCTCTCCCGCCTGGTGGGCTGAGGACCACGACGGGGCCGGGCAGCCGGGCGGGGTCGGGCCTCGCACAGTCGGCCGGGCCGGGCCGGGCAGGGCCGGGCAGGACGGGACGTCCGCAGCTCGACGCCCGGAGCTGCGCCGGACGCCGCCTCAGGCGGGCGGGACCGGGCGGCCCTGCGGCTCCTCGACGATGCGGCGGGCGATCTCGGCGGGGCGGACCGGGCGGCCGAAGTGCCAGCCCTGCGCCCAGTCGCAGCCGATCCGGCGCAGCCGCTCGGCGTCCCGCCGGGTCTCCACGCCCTCGGCGGTGACAGTCAGCCCGAGGGCGTGCGCCATCGAGACCAGACCGCTGACGATCCGCCAGCCGGTCGACTCGTCCTTGGCCGGGTCGTGCAGGTCCCCGACGAAGGAGCCGGCGATCTTCAGGCCGGAGACGGGCAGGTCGCGCAGGTAGGCGAGGTTCGACCAGCCGGTGCCGAAGTCGTCGACGGCGAGCGAGACGCCGAGGCCGACCAGCCCGTGCAGGGTGCGCAGCGCCTCGTCCTCCGGGCCGACCACGGTGGACTCGGTGATCTCCAGCTGGAGCCGGGCCGGGTCGAGGCCGGTGGTGTCGAGGATCCGGCCGAGGTCGGTGACCAGGGCCGCGCTGCGGGCCTGGCGGACCGCCAGGTTGACGTTGAGCTGCGGGGCGGCGTCGCCGAACCGCTTGATCCATTCGGCCGCCTGGCCGCAGGCCTGCTCCAGCACCCAGCGGCCGAGCGGCATGATCAGCCCGGTCTCCTCGGCGGTGGTGACGAACTCGTCCGGGCCGAGCACGCCGAGCTGCGGGTGGCGCCAGCGGACCAGTGCCTCGACGGCGGCCAGCCGGCCGTCGGCGAGCGCGTACAGCGGCTGGTAGTCGATGAAGAACTCGCCCCGGTCGAGGGCCGCGGGCATCCGCACCGAGACCGCGTACCGGGAGACGGCGCGGGCGTTCTCCTTGGGGTCGAAGAGGGTCCAGCGGCCCCGGCCGGCCTCCTTGGCGCGGTAGAGGGTCAGGTCGGCGGCGCGGACGGCGGCGCCGGGGGTGGTGGTGGAGACCCTCCGTTCCAGCACGCCGACGCTGGCACCGACGGCGAGCTTGTGGTCGCCGATCAGCACCGGCCCGGCGAGCGCCTTGAGCACGGTCTTGGCGGCGGCCACCGCCTCCTGCTCGCCCCGGCTGTTCTCCAGCAGGACGACGAACTCGTCCCCGCCGAGCCGGGCGACCAGGTGGCCGAGCGGGCTGAGGGCGGCCTTCAGCCGGGCCGCGACGGCGGCGAGCAGCTGGTCGCCGGTGTCGTGGCCGAGGCTGTCGTTGACCACCTTGAAGCCGTCGAGGTCGACGTAGCAGAGGCCGAACCGGGCGCCCGGGTCCGGGTCCTCGAAGAGCTTCTCCAGCCGTTCGAAGAAGGCGGCGCGGTTGGGCAGGCCGGTCAGCGGGTCGTGGGTGGCCTGGTGGCGCAGCCGCTCCTGGAGCCGGTAGCGGTCGGTGACGTCCTCCAGCATCGCCACCTGGTACTGCGGGACGCCGTCGTCGTCCCGGATCAGCGAGACGGTCAGGTGGGTCCAGACCACCTCGCCGTCCTGCCGGTAGTACGGCTTGTCGAACTGGAAGTACTCGCGCTTGCCGCTGATCAGGTCCTCGTACGCCTCCCAGACGCCCGGGGCGTCCTCGGGGTGGACGAGGTCGCCGACGCGGCGGCCGGTCATGTCCTCCGGGCCCGCGCCGAACAGCTCCTGGAGCGCCTTGTTGACGGCCAGGATGTTGCCGTCGGTGTCGCCGATGCCGATGCCGATCGCGGCGCTCTCGAACAGCGCCCGGAACCGGGCCTCGGAGGCCCGCAGGGCCCGTTCGGCCTCCTTGCGGGCCACGTCGGCGGCGGTGCGGATGGCCTCCTGCTCGCGCAGCGTGCGCTCGCGCAGGGCGGCGGCCCAGCCGGCCGCGAACGCACCGCTGAGGGCGGGTCCGCGGCCGTCGGGGGTCGGCTGCTGCTGGAGCAGTTCCACCGCCCGGGCCAGCACCACCGGGTCAATGAAGTGCGCCTCGACCAGGTGGGCCCCGGCCTCGGCGGCCAGCTGGGGCTCGAACGGCTCCTCCAGCTGGGCACGGTGGAGCAGCGCGGCGGTCCGGGAGACGAGCCGGCCGACCAGGCCGGGATGGACCGCCGTGCCGTGGTCACCGGAGAGCAGGCGCGCCCAGTCCGCGTGGAACCGTTCGGCGCTGCTGCTCGGCTCCGGTGCTCCGATCACGGGCGGAACCCCACGCCTGCCACTCCGGTCATCCGCTCGGGGTTGCGGCCGACGGCCTCCGGCTGCTCGGGGCGCCACTGCGGCAGGTAGACCACGCCCGGCTCGACCAGGTCGAAGCCGGTGAACATGGTGGTGATCTGTTCGTGGGTGCGCATGGTGAGCGGAGTGGGCGTCATCTTGTACAGCCGCTGGTGGTCCTCGGCCTGGTCGGGCCGGCCTTCCAGGGAGGCGTGCGAGAGGACGAGGGCGCTGCCCGGCGGGAGGGCGTCGCGGATCACCTCGATCAGCTTCCAGGGGTTGTCCTGGTCCTCGACGAAGTGCATGACCGCGACCAGCAGGACGGCCACCGGTTCCCCCGCCGCCAGCAGGTCGGTCACCTCGGGGCGGGACATCAGGTCGTCGATGTCGCGGACGTCGGCCTGGACGGCCGAGCAGCCCTCGTCGCCCTCCAGGAGCAGGCGGCTGTGCGCGACGGCGACCGGGTCGCGGTCCACGTACACCACCTGGGCCTCGGGGCGGATCGCGCGGGCGATCTCGTGGACCGCGCCGAAGGTGGGGATGCCGGAGCCGATGTCCAGGAAGCGGGTGATGCCGCGTTCGGCGGTGAACTGCACGGCGCGGCGCAGGAAGGCGCGGTTGGAGCGCATGATCTGCGGCAGCTCGGGCCAGAGGGCGATCGCCTTGCGGGCCATCTCCCGGTCGACCTCGAAGTTGTGCGAGCCTCCGAGGTAGTAGTCGTAGACCCGCGCGGCGTTCGGTTTGTCCAGGTCCGTGCCTTCCGGTACCCAGTTCGGTCGCCGCATCCTCGGAACTCCTTCGCTTCGTCTTCCGGTGAACCGGCCGCCTGGAGGGGCGGCTGTGACTGATGAGACTACAAGCACAAAAGATCCTCCTCCGCACGCCGAATGCGTGCAAGCGGAGTGCCGTGGTCCTCCCGGTCGAGTTCGCGCCGGACCCGCCGGACCCGGCGAACCTGCCGAACCCGGGCCGGGCCGGGACCCGCCCGGACTAGAGTGCGCCCGTGGATCTCAACCACTACCGGTTCCGCGGGACGTGGCGCCTGGCCGCACCGCCGGGCGCCGTGTACGCGGCCCTGGAGGACGTACCGGGCTACCCCCGCTGGTGGCCCGACATCCGTGACGTCCGGCAGACCGGCCCGGACAGCGGGGAGGTGCTGGTCCGCGCCCTGCTCCCGTACCGGCTGGTGATCCGGCTCACGACGACCCGACGGGACCACGGGGCCGGCGTGCTGGAGGCCGCCATGGACGCCGACCTGATCGGCTGGTCGCGCTGGACGGTCACGGCGGACGGCGCCGGCGGCTCCGAGGTCCTCTTCGAGGAGGACGCCCGCCCGGCCAATGCCCTGCTGCGCCGCCTCGCCGTCCCCGCCCACCTGCTGTTCCGGGCCAACCACGCCGTGATGATGCACCGCGGCCGGCGCGGCCTGGCCGCCCACCTCGGGGCCGGTCCGGCGGACGGGGCCTGACGGCGAGGCACGGCGGCCGAGGTCGGCGGACGGCCACGCACGGCGGCCGAACGGCGGCCGAACGGCTGCGGAACGGCTGCTTCGGGGAGCCGCCGAAGGCCCGGCACTGGGCCTGATTCACCCTCTTGTACCCCTTCTGACCTGCGGTGAATCCTCTGCAGCAGATGTTTGTGGGGCGACTCCGCATGGTCCGTAGCAGACTGGGCAGAGTAGACCGGGCCGCAATCGTGATCCCGAGGATGGTGAGTCCGGTGATACCCGTTCGACCGACCAGCCCGCCCGACCGGCAGAGCGGCGGGCCGTCCGCCGCCGGCCCCCCCGGAGGCGCACTCCGCCCCGGTGGGAGCCCCACCACGGTGACCCCGCTCACCGAGTCCGAGGCGCGCGGCCACATGGCCGGCGTCTGCTTCAAGATCGGGCCGCCCCGCCTGGTCGGCGTCGAGCTGGAGTGGTTCGTCCACGACGACCGATGTCCGACCCACCCCGTCCTTCCGGAACGACTGCACGCCGCACTGAACGCACTGCCGCTCGGCGGCCCCGACGGGACCTCACTCCCCTCCGGTTCCCGTCTCACCCTCGAACCCGGCGGCCAGGTAGAGCTCAGCTCCCCGCCCGCCGACAGCCTCACCGGCTGCGTCGCCGACACCCGGCGTGACCTCGCCGCCCTGCGGGCCGCCTTCGCGGCGCAGGGCCTGCGGCTCACCGGTACCGGCACCGACCCCCTGGCCCGACCCCGCCAGATGGTGCTGGACCACCCGCGCTACGTGGCGATGGAACGGTTCTTCAATTCGGCCGGCCCCTGGGGCCGCATCATGATGACCGGCACCGCCTCCCTCCAGGTCTGTCTGGACTCCGGCGCGGAGAGCGGCCCGCACTCGCTCGACCGACGATGGCGCCTCGCCCACCGGCTCGGCCCCGTCCTGGTCGCCGCCTTCGCCAACTCTCCGCTGCTGGACGGCCGGCCCACCGGCCACCGGTCCACCCGCCAGACCGTCTGGTCCCGGATGGACCCCAGCCGCACGCTCGCCCCGTCACCGGACCACGGCGACCCGCGCGAGACCTGGACCCGCTACGTGCTGGACGCCGAGGTCCTCTGCGTCCGCCGTCACGACGGCCTCCCGTGGACCGCGCCGGCCGGGCTGACCTTCCGCGACTGGCTGCGCGGCCGCGGCGAGCGCCCGCCCACCCTGGCCGACCTCGACTACCACCGCACCACGCTCTTCCCGCCGGTCCGCCCGCACGGCTACCTGGAGCTGCGGATGATCGACGCCCAGCCCGGCGACGGCTGGATCGTCCCCGCCGCCCTGGCCACCGCCCTGCTGGACGACCCGGTGGCCGCCGACGCCGCGCTCGCCGCGCTGGAGCCGCTGGAGTGCCCGGACGGACCGCGCCCGCCGCGCAGCGACGTCTGGCGCCGGGCCGCCACCCTGGCCGTGGCCGACCCCGAGCTGCGCCGCGCCACCCTGACCTGCTTCGCCGCCGCCGACGCCGCGCTGGGCCGGATGCCCGGGGCCGAACGGCTGCGCGCCGTCGTCGCCGAGTTCGCCGAGCGCTACCCCGCGCGCGGCCGCTGCCCGGCCGACGACCAGCTGGACGCCCTGCGCTCCGGCAGCCTACGCACTCCCCCGGAGGAGGCCGCACCATGACCGACGACGCCCGCACCGCCGCTGACGCGCACGCGGCACGGACCGTGCGCGACGCCCGCCCGGCCGGCACGCCCGCACCGGGACAGCCGACCGCTCCCTCCCCGACCCCCCTGCCGCCGGGCGCGCCGCCGACGAACGCGCTGCTGTTGGACGCGCTGCCGTTGGAGACCCTGCGCGAGACGATCGCTTCCGAGTTGCTGGCCGCCCGCGCCCGCACCGCCGCACTGACCGACTGCGTCGGGGAGCACGACCTCACCGCCCAGCACTCCCCCCTGATGTCCCCGCTGGTCTGGGACCTCGCGCACATCGGGAACCAGGAGGAGCTCTGGCTGCTGCGCAACATCGGCGGCCGCGACCCGATGCACCCCGAGATCGACCCGCTCTACGACGCGTTCGAGCACCCGCGGGCCGAGCGGCCCAGGCTGCCGCTGCTCCCGCCCGGGGAGGCCCGCGCGTACGCGCACGACGTCCGCGGCCGGGTGCTCGACCTGCTCGCCGCCAGCCCGCTGGAGGGCGCACCCCTGCTGGACGCCGGTTTCGCCTTCGGCATGATCGCCCAGCACGAACAGCAGCACGACGAGACGATGCTGATCACCCATCAGCTCCGCCGGGGCGAGCCGGCCCTGGCCGCTCCCCCGCCGCCGCCCGCCCCGGCGGACGCGGCCGGGCTGCCCGCCGACGTGCTGGTCCCGGCCGGGCCGTTCACCATGGGCACCGACACCGAACCGTGGGCACTGGACAACGAACGCCCCGCCCACCGGGTCGACCTGCCCGCCTTCCGGCTGGACACCACGCCGGTCACCAACGGCGCCTACCTGCGGTTCCTGGCCGACGGCGGCTACGACGAACCGCGCTGGTGGACGCCCGAGGGCTGGGAGCACCGGCAGCAGGCCGGACTCACCGCCCCGCTGTTCTGGCGCCGGGACGGCGACCAGTGGCTGCGCCGTCGCTTCGGCGTGCTGGAGGCCGTACCGCACGACGAGCCGGTGCTGCACGTCAGCTGGTACGAGGCGGACGCCTACGCACGGTGGGCCGGGCGGCGACTGCCGACCGAGGCCGAGTGGGAGAAGGCCGCGCGGCACGACCCGGCCACCGGCCGCTCGCGCCGCCACCCCTGGGGCGACGCGTCACCGGCCCCGCAGCACGCCAACCTGGGCCAGCGGCACCTGCGCCCGGCCCCGGCCGGCAGCTACCCCGCCGGGCAGTCCCCGTACGGGGTGCGGCAGCTGATGGGTGACGTCTGGGAGTGGACGTCCAGCGACTTCCGGCCGTACCCGGGCTTCCGCGCCTGGCCGTACCGGGAGTACTCGGAGGTCTTCTTCGGGCCGGAGCACAAGGTGCTGCGCGGCGGCTGCTTCGCCGTGGCTCCGGTCGCCTGCCGGGGCACCTTCCGCAACTGGGACTACCCGATCCGGCGCCAGATCTTCGCCGGGTTCCGCACCGCCGCCGACGTGGATTCCGGCTGATGTGCCGACACCTCGCCTACCTGGGAGAACCGGTGGCACCCCGGGAGCTGCTGGTGGCACCGCCGTTCGGGCTCTACCGGCAGTCCTGGGCACCGCGCGTCCAGCAGTACGGCACGGTCAACGCGGACGGCTTCGGCCTCGGCTGGTACGCGGAGGGCGACGAGGTCCCGGCCCGCTACCGGCGGGCCGGGCCGGTCTGGGCGGACGCCTCCTTCGCCGATCTCGCCCGGGTCCTGCGCACCCGGGCGCTGCTGGCGGCCGTCCGCTCGGCCACCGAGGGCTGCGCGGCGGGCGAGGAGGCCGCCGCGCCGTTCGCCGCCGGACCCTGGCTGTTCAGCCACAACGGCGCCGTGGCCGGCTGGCCGGAGCGACTGGGCGCGGTGGCATCGCTGCTGCCGCCCGCCGAACTGCTGGGGCTGGTGGCGCGGACCGACTCGGCACTGCTCTGGGCACTGACCCTGCACCGGTTGCGCGCGGGCGCGGGCCTGGGCGAGGCGCTGGCGGGCACCGTCGCGGACGTGACCGCCCACACGGAAGGGCGGCTCAACCTGCTGCTCACCGACGGACGGGCCGTCGCCGCGACGGCCTGGGGCGACACCCTGCACCACCGGACGGTGCCCGGCCTCGGCGTGCTGGTGGCCTCCGAGCCCTCCGACGACCACCCGGACTGGACGGCCGTCCCGGACCGGTCGCTGCTGCTGGCCGGCCCGGCCGGGGTCACCGTCACCCCACTCGCCCGGCCCTCCTGAGTCCTTACCTCCCGAAGCCGTCTCTCCTGAAGATCTCCTCCTTTCTTCACTTCCTGAACAGAGGATCCATCCGCCATGAGCACCTTCGATCTCACCCGACTGCTGCCCGCCGACCACTTCAGCACCGCCCTGCGGCACGACGTGCAGCACGGCCTGACCTCCGAGCCCAAGTCGCTGCCGCCCAAGTGGTTCTACGACGCCCGGGGCAGCGAGCTGTTCGAGGAGATCACCCGGCTGCCCGAGTACTACCCGACCCGTGCCGAGCGGGCCATCCTGACCGCCCGGGCCGGCGAGATCGCCGCCGTCACCCGGGCCCGCACCCTGGTCGAGCTGGGTTCGGGCTCCTCCGAGAAGACCCGGCTGCTGCTGGACGCCCTGCGCGACCTGGGCACGCTGGACGCGTACGTACCGGTGGACGTCAGCGAGAGCGCGCTGGGCGCGGCCGGCGCGGCGCTCGCCACCGAGTACCCGGGGCTGGCGGTGCACGGCGTGCTGGCCGACTTCACCGCCCGGCTCGGCCTGCCGCCGGACGGCGGACCCCGCCTGGTCGCGTTCCTCGGCGGCACCCTCGGCAACCTGCTGCCCGCGGAGCGCGCCGCCTTCCTGCGCGGGCTGCGCGCCGCCCTCGACCCGGGTGACTTCCTGCTGCTCGGCACCGACCTGGTCAAGGACCCGGCGGTCCTGGTCGCCGCCTACGACGACGCGGCCGGGGTGACGGCGGAGTTCAACCGGAACGTGCTGAACGTGCTCAACCGGGAGCTGGCCGCCGACTTCGACCCGGAGGCCTTCGAGCACGTGGCGCTCTGGGACCCGGAGCGGGAGTGGATCGAGATGCGGCTGCGGTCACTGCGGGACCAGACCGTGAAGATCCCGGAGCTGGACCTGCCGGTCCACTTCGACGAGGGCGAGGAGCTGCGCACCGAGGTGTCGGCCAAGTTCCGCCGGGAGCGGGTGGCCGAGGAGCTGGCGGCGGCGGGCATGCGGCTCACCGAGTGGTGGACCGACGACGAGGGCCGGTTCGGGCTCTCGCTGGCCCGGCCCGCCTGATCGGTGGAGCCCTGCCGGCCCCTCCGATTTGATCGTTCACCTTACTAATCCAGGCCAGGGAGCTGCGGGCATCCCACGTACAACACTTGAACATTGAGGGGTTACGATCTCGGCTACCAAGCTCAGCGTTGAGTACAGGAGTCAAGATCGTGAGCGTCACCCAGCAGCCCGCGGGGCCCTCGGAGGCCGAGACCGGGCCGTCGTCCGGCCGGCTCGGCTTCGTCGTCTTCATCACCGCCGCCGCGGCCCTCGGCGGCTTCCTGTTCGGCTACGACAGCTCCGTGATCAACGGGGCCGTCTCCGGGATCCAGGAGAAGTTCGGCGTCGGTGACGGCGTGACCGGGCTGATCGTCTCCTCCGCGCTGCTGGGCTCGGCGGTCGGCGCCGCGCTGGCCGGGCGGTTCGCCGACCGGTACGGCCGGATCACCGTGATGAAGGCGGGGGCGCTGCTCTTCGCGGTCAGCGCCGTCGGCTCGATGCTGCCGTTCTCCGCCTGGGACCTCGCCTTCTGGCGGGTCCTGGGCGGAGCGGCCATCGGCATCGCCTCGGTGATCGCCCCGACCTACATCGCCGAGGTCGCGCCGACGAAGTACCGCGGCCGGCTGGCCTCGTTCCAGCAGGCGGCGATCGTCCTCGGCATCGCCGTCTCCCAGCTGGTCAACTGGGTGCTGGCGGACGCGGCCGGCGGTGAGACCCGCGGCCACCTGCTCGGCCTGGAGGCCTGGCAGTGGATGCTCGGGATCTGCGTCGTACCCGCCGCGGTCTACTTCGTGCTCGCCTCCACCATCCCCGAGTCCCCGCGCTTCCTGATCTCGGCCGGCCGCCTGGACGAGGCCCGCACCGTGCTCGCCGAGGTCGAGGGCAAGGACTCCGACACCGACGCCCGGATCGCCGAGATCCGGGGACTGATCGACACGGACCACCGTCCGCGCTTCCGCGACCTGCTCGGCGGACGGTTCGGTCTGCTCCCGATCGTCTGGGTCGGCGTCGGGCTCTCGGTCTTCCAGCAGCTCGTCGGCATCAACGTGATCTTCTACTACTCGTCGATCCTCTGGCAGTCGGTGGGCATCGACCAGACCAACTCGCTGCTGATCAGCTTCATCGGATCGGTCATCAACATCCTCGGCACCGCCGTCGCGATCCTGCTGGTCGACCGGATCGGCCGCAAGCCGCTCGCGCTGATCGGCTCGGCCGGCATGGCCGTCGCACTGGGCGCCTGCGCCTGGGCGTTCTCCTCCGCCACCGGCACCGGCGACGACGTCACGCTGCCCGACCTCCAGGGCACCGTCGCGCTGGTCGCCGCCAACGCCTTCGTGCTGTTCTTCGCGCTCTCCTGGGGCGTGGTGGTCTGGGTCATGCTCGGCGAGATGTTCCCCAACCGGATCCGCGCCGCCGCGCTCTCGGTGGCCGCCTCGGCGCAGTGGCTCGCCAACTGGGCCGTCACCGTCTCGTTCCCGGCGCTCTCGCGCTGGAACCTCTCCGCGACGTACCTCGCCTACGCGGTCTTCGCGGCGCTGTCGATCGCCTTCGTGGCGACGTTCATGAAGGAGACCAAGGGCGTGCGACTGGAGGACATGGGCTGAGCCCCGCCGAACCTCCCCGGCCCCCGCACCCTAGCGCCAAGAGCCCGGGTGCGGGGGCCGAATCGTTCACTCTCTGCGGCGCACCGGACACCTCCGGTATCCCTGGACGGCAGGAGGGATGTCCTTGATCTTCGACCGGCTTCGCACCCGCAGCGCCCGCAGACCCACCGCCGCGAACGGCGGGACCTGCCCGTACTCGCACGCCCACGTCCACGGCCACCTGGTGCCCGAGGAGGCGGCGGCTCCCGGCGGGGCGCCCCCGTCGGCCGACACCGACGGCCCGGAAGGGCCTGGAGGCCCCGAGGGCCCCGACGCCGCCTGGTCCGCGGACCCGGCGGACCAGGCGGACCCGGCGGACCCCGCAGACCCGGCCGACCCCGCGGACCACTTCACCGACCCCCGGCAGGCCGCCGACTTCGTCCGACAGTTCCACCGCGAGCAGCCCGCCGCCGGGGACCCGGAGCCGCGCGTCCGCGCCGTCCTCGACGAGATCGACCGGACCGGCACCTACGAGCACACGCCCGCCGAGCTGGCCCACGGCGCCCGGCTCGCCTGGCGCAACGCCGCCCGCTGCATCGGCCGGCTGTACTGGCGCAGCCTCGTGGTCCGCGACCTGCGGCACCTGAGCTCCGCCGACGACATCGCCGCCGAGTCCTTCGAGCACCTGCGCACCGCCACCAACGGCGGGCGGATCCGCCCGGTGGTCTCGGTGTTCGCCCCCGACCGGCCCGGCCGTCCGGCGGCCCGCATCCTCAACCAGCAGCTCGTCCGGTACGCCGGCCACCCGGCGGCGGACGGCGGGTGGACGGGCGACCCGGCCGGGGCCCGGCTCGCCGCCCGGGCCCGGGACCTCGGGTGGAAGTGCGGCGAGGATCGGTTCGAGGTGCTGCCGCTGCTGGTGCAGGAGCGGCCCGGCGAGCGGCCCGAGTGGTACGAACTGCCGGACGACACCACGCTCGAGGTCGACCTCGTCCACCCCGACCACGCGTGGTTCGCCGAGCTGGGCCTGCGCTGGTACGCCGTCCCGGCGATCAGTGACATGACGCTGGAGATCGGTGGTGTCCGCTACCCCACCGCCCCGTTCAACGGCTGGTACATGGGCACCGAGATCGGCGCCCGCAACCTGGCCGACGCCGACCGCTACGACATGCTCGCCACTGTCGCCGGGCGGCTCGGGCTGGACACCTCCCACGACCGCACCCTGTGGCGGGACCGCGCGCTGGTGGAGCTCAACGTGGCGGTGCTGCACTCGTTCCAGGAGGCCGGGGTGACCATCGCCGACCACCACACCGAGTCGGAGCGGTTCCTCCGGCACATCGCGCAGGAGCGGCGGCTCGGCCGGCCCACCCCGGCCGACTGGAGCTGGATCGTGCCACCGGTCTCGGGCGGGCTGACCCCCGTCTACCACCGGTACTACGACCCGGTGGACTCCTCGTTGCGGCCCGCGTTCGTGACCCGCGCGTCCTGGTGAGCACGGTCGGGTGCGGCGGAACCACCCGGACCGTCGGAACCGGCCCGGCCGTCGGAGGCGTCCGGGCGACCGGCCGCACCCGGTCCGCCCGCGGCGGCCGCGGCGCCCGGACCGCGCTCGTAGCGCAGGGCGAGCCCGTCGAGCAGCGCCTCCAGGCCGGTCTCGAAGGCGCCCTCGTCGATCGCCGTCCGGTGCTCGGCCAGCCGGTGGGCCTCGCCGAGGTGCGGGTAGTCGGCGGCGTCGTACAGCCCGGCGTCCTCGGGGAACCCGGCCGCGAACGAGGCCAGCGCCGAGCCGGTGACGAAGTACCGCATCAGCGCGCCGATCCGGGTCGCCTGCCCGCGCGGCCAGCCCGCCTCCACCAGGCACCCGAAGACGGCGTCGGCCAGTCGCAGCGCGTTCGGCCGGCGCCCGGGGCCCTGGGCGAGCACGGGGACGATGTGGGGGTGGGCGGCCAGCGCGGCGCGGTAGGAGCGGGCCCAGTCGCGCAGCGCCTCCGGCCAGGGCGCACCCGCGCCGAACATCGACAGGTCGACCTCGCCGATGACCCCGTCCACCACCGCGTCCAGCAACTCGTCCTTGGTGGCGAAGTGGTTGTAGAGGGACGGCCCGCTCACGGACAGCTCGGTGGCCAGGCGGCGGGTCGAGAGGGCGGCCAGCCCCTCCTCGTCGACCAGCCGCAGAGCGGCGGCGACGATGCGCTCGCGGCTGAGCAGCGGGGTTCGGGGGCGGGCCATCGGCGCGGTTCCTCCGGTCGGGTGGGTGTGGGGACCGATTCTGGCAGGTGCCCCTTCCCAGCGCGCCCGGTCGGGGCTACAGTCCCCTCGTAAAACTTGCAGCGCTAGTTTATCGGGGTCGCCATGAACCTGGAGCTCACCGAGGAGCAGGCCGCCGTCCGCGACCTCGCGGCCTCCTTCACCGACCGCGAGATCGCGCCGCACGCCGCCGCGTGGGACCGCGCCGAGTCCGTCGACCGCGCGATCATCGCCAGACTCGGCGCGCTCGGCTTCCTCGGCCTGACCCTCCCGGAGGAGTACGGGGGCAGCGGCGGCGACCACCTCGCCTACTGCCTGGTCCTGGAGGAACTGGGCCGCGGCGACTCCGCCGTACGCGGCATCGTCTCGGTCTCGCTCGGCCTGGTCGGCAAGTCGATCAACTCCTTCGGAACCGAGGAACAGAAGCGGCACTGGCTGCCCCGGCTCACCGCCGGCGAGGCGCTCGGCTGCTTCGCCCTCACCGAACCCGGCACCGGCTCGGACGCCGCCAACCTCACCACCCGTGCTGTCCGCGACGGTGACGACTGGCTGATCAGCGGCGCCAAGATGTTCATCACCAACGGAACCTGGGCCGACGTCGCCCTCGTCTTCGCCCGTACCGGCGGCGACGACCCCGACCGGCGGGGACACCGGGGCATCACCGCCTTCCTCGTCCCCACCGACCTGCCCGGCTTCACCCGCACCGAGATCCACGGCAAGCTCGGCCTGCGCGGCCAGACCACCGCGGAACTGGCCTTCGACGCCGTCCGGGTGCCCGACAGCGCCCGGCTCGGCGAGACCGGCAAGGGCTTCACCGTCGCCATGGCCGCGCTCGCCAAGGGACGCATGTCGGTCGCCGCCGGCTGCGTCGGCATCGCCCGGGCCTGCCTGGACGCCGCCGTCCGGTACGCGGGCGAACGCGAGCAGTTCGGTGCGCCGATCGCCTCCCACCAGCTGGTGCAGCAGCTGCTCGCCGGCATCGCCGTGGACGTCGAGGCCGCCAGGCTGCTCACCTGGAAGGTCGCCGACCACATCGACCGCGGCCTGCCGTTCGCCACCGAGTCCTCCGTCGCCAAGCTCTTCGCCAGTGAGGCCGCCGTCCGGGCCGCCAACAACGCTCTCCAGGTCTTCGGGGGCTACGGGTTCATCGACGAGTACCCCGTCGGCAAGTACCTGCGCGACGCCCGGGTGATGACCCTCTACGAGGGCACCAGTCAGATCCACCAACTGCTCATCGGCCGCGCGCTCACCGGCGTCAACGCCTTCTGACCGTCCCTCCGGCCCGATCCCTCCGACCACACCTCCGACCGCACCTCCCGGCCTGACGACCACTCCGGCCGGCTGCCCCCTCCCTCCCGACAAGGAGCCCGACGTCGTGCGTCCTGTCTACTTCGCCGCCGCCCGCCGCACACCCATCGGCCGGCTGCGCGGAGCGCTCGCCACGGTCCGCCCCGACGACCTCTCGGCGACCGTGCTGCGCGCCCTGCTCGCCGACCTGCCCGCCCTCGACCCGGCCCGGATCGACGACGTCTACTGGGGCGCCGCCAACCAGGCCGGCGAGGACAACCGGAACGCCGCCCGGATGGCCGTGCTGCTCGCCGGCCTGCCGGACAGCGTCCCCGGCGCCACCGTCAACCGGCTCTGCGCCTCCGGCCTGGAGGCGGTCACCATGGCCGCCCGGGCGATCGGCTCCGGCGAGGCGGACGTCGTGCTGGCCGGCGGCTGCGAGTCGATGACCCGGGCACCGTTCGTCCTCCCCCGCCCCGACGAGGCACTGCCGCACCGGATCGAGACCTACGACACCCGGCTCGGCTGGCGGCTCACCAACCCGCGGATGCCCGAGCTGCACGGTGTGCTGTCGATGGGCGAGACCGCCGAGGAGGTCGCCACCCGCTACGGCATCAGCCGTGAGCGCCAGGACGCCTTCGCGCTCCGCAGCCACCGACGGGCCGCCGCCGCCCGTAAGGACGGGCACTTCGACGCCGAGCTGATCCCGGTCGAGCGGCCGGACGGGGTGATCGTCGATGCGGACGAGTCGATCCGCGAGGACACCGGTCCGGAGAAGCTCGCCCGGCTCAAGCCCGCCTTCCGTCCCGAGGGCACGGTGACGGCGGGCAACGCCTCGCCGATGAACGACGGCGCGGCCGGGCTCGTCCTGGTCAGCGAGGAGGCGCTGCACGAGTTCGGCCTCCGGCCGCTCGGCCGGTACGTGGCCGGCGCCTCGGCCGGCGTGCACCCGGACGTCATGGGCATCGGCCCCGTGCCCGCCACCCGCAAGGCACTCGCCCGGGCCGGCTGGTCGCTCGGCGAGATCGAGGAGGCCGAGCTGAACGAGGCCTTCGCGGCCCAGGTCCTGGCCTCGGTCGACCAGTTGGGCCTCGACCCGGAGCTGGTCAACCCGACCGGCGGCGCCATCGCGCTCGGCCATCCGCTCGGCGGCTCCGGCGCCCGCATCCTCACCACCCTGCTGCACCGGATGCGCCGCACCGGCGGGCGCCGCGGGCTCGCGGCCATGTGCGTGGGCGTCGGCCAGGGGACGGCGGTCCTCGTCGAGTCGGCCTGACGGCCTGCGGCGCGGACTCGGACGACCCCTGGCGCCTGACGGCAGACGAATGACGCCTGACAACTGACAACTGGCGCCTGACGACTGACGACGGGAAGCTGTCGGCACCCCGTCCGCCGGCTTCCCGACCCCTTCCCGAAGAGCTACCGAAGGAACCGCTGTGACTCGTTTTGCAGGCAAGGTCGCCGTCGTCACCGGCGCGGCGCAGGGCATCGGAGCGGCCACCGCCCGGCTGCTGGCCGCGGAGGGCGCGGCGGTCGCCGTGGTCGACCTCGACGCCGGGCGGGCGGCCGGCACGGTCGAGGAGATCACCGCCAAGGGCGGCACCGCCCGGGCGTACGGCTGCGACGTGGCCGACTACGACGCCGTCGAGGCGGTCTTCGCGCAGGTGGCGCAGGATCTCGGCGGCCTGCACATCCTGGTGAACAACGCCGGGATCACCCGGGACAACCTCTTCTTCAAGATGCCCAGGGCCGACTGGGACGCGGTGCTGACGGTCAACCTCACCAGTGCCTACAACTGCAGCCACGTCGCCCAGAAGTACATGGTGGCGCAGAAGTACGGCAAGATCGTCTCGCTCAGTTCGCGCTCCGCCCTCGGCAACCGCGGCCAGGCCAACTACGCCGCCGCCAAGGCCGGGATCCAGGGCCTGACCGCGACCCTGGCGATCGAGCTGGGCCCGTTCAACATCAACGTCAACGCCGTCGCCCCCGGCTACATCGCGACCCCGATGACCGCCGCCACCGCCGAGCGGGTCGGCGCCACCGCGGAGGACCACCGGACGGAGGTGGCCGCCCGGACGCCGCTCCGGCGGGTCGGGCAGCCCGAGGAGGTCGCCTCGGTGGTCGCGTTCCTGGCGAGCGAGGACGCCTCCTACGTCAGCGGGCAGACCCTGTACGTCAACGGCGGAGCGCGCTGACGGGCGCGCCCGGGCTCCGGCCCTACGGCGGACGGCCGTCCCGGGTGGGCGCCCCCCTCACCCGGGACGGCCACGGCGTTCCCGGCCGCCGCCCCCTGCGGCGTGACCGGGCGCTCAGGCGTGACCGGGCGCCCAGGCGTGACCGGCGACGGCCTCTGCCAGCGGGGAGAAGAGCAGGGCCCAGTTGCCGGGCAGGTCCCTCAGCGCGGACGTGAGGACGCCGCGCACGACCGCCCACTCGTCGGGCCGGCCGCCCGCGCCGTCCTCCAGGACGGCCCGCAGACATACGTCCAGCGCCTCGGCGACGTCGTCCTCGTCGAACCCCAGCCGTGCGCAGGCCCGCTGAACCTCCGGCGACAGGGTGGACGCGTCGTCCCACTCGCCCGTCGCGCCCAGCAGACAGAGCAGGTGACTCCCCGGGTCGGGCAGGCCGGCGCGCAGACCCGCCGTGGTGAACTCCCGGTCCGTGTCCTCCGGCACCAGCGCCGACGTCTCGACCGCGTGGGCGACGAGCTCCGCCCAGAAGGCCTCGTCGTGCCGGCCGTCGGTCTGCCGCATGTGCTCGGCCGCGAAGGCCGCCATCGTGCCCGGGTCGTCGACCAGCGGCGAGACGACCAGGTCGCTCCGGTGGTCGAAGCCGAAGTAGTAGCGGTGGCCGTCCAGCGTGAGCGACTCGACGCCGGCCACGTGGCCGACCCGGTCGGGCAGCGGGTCCACGTGCTCGGCACGTTCCTGTTCCATGGGCAGGACCGTAGCGGTGGCCTCGGACAACACCGGCGGACGGTCCCGCCCGGTGGCCTGCCGGCGTTCCGCGACGCCCGGACGGGGCGTCGCGGAGCGACGGCGGCACCCGTCAGACGCGGTCGGGCTGAGCGGCGGCGAGGTGGGCCAGGTGGCGCTCGGCGGCACGGAGCTTCCGGCCGTCGGGGCCGGGGAGGTAGGCCCGCAGTTCGATGATCTCGGGGGCGATCCGAAGGGCCTCGGCGCGGTCCGGGATCGCCCGCCAGCAGGCTTCCGCGTTGGTCGCGGCCTGCTGGGTCTCGGGATGGTCCGGCCCCTGGGCACGGAGCAGGGTGAGGGCCACCTCGCGGTAGATGTCCGCCGCCTCGACGGTCCGCCCGGCGAGGCGGCAGATGTGGGCGCGGACCTGGCGGACCTGCAGCACCGGCGCGGAGACGGAGCCGTGTTCGCCGATCGCCTCCAGTTCGAGGGCGAAGGCCAGGTCGGTGGCGGCCGCGTGGTCCCCCGCCTCGGCACTGCGGACGATGCGGCCGATCACCTCTCGGTAGTCGGCGCGGGACTGGAAGGGGTCGGGCGCCGGCACGCCCTCCGTTTCGGTCTCGGCCTCGGCCCGGGGCTCGGCCTGAGGCTCGTCGGCGGCGTCCCCGGGCCTGGCGCCGACCGGAGCCGCGTCGGACGGAAGCGCGTCGGTCACCGGCACCTCGTCCGCCGCCGGGGCCTCCTCCGCCACCACGGTGTCGACGGTCGGCGGTTGCCAGGCGTAGGGCTTCAGCAGGTCGACCGGACGGGGCGCGGGCGGCGGGGTGGGCGGCACCTCGGCCTTGAGCAGGCCCACCCGGCCGTCGGGCTCCGCCGCGGCGACGGCGGGAGCGGGAAGGGGCGTGGCGCCTGACGGTTCGAGGGCCGCCGCCGGCTTGTCCAGGGTGACGGCGCGCCGGGGCCGCGGCACGGCGTCCTGCGGCACGGCGTCCTGCACCGGGGCGTCCTGCGGTACGGCGTCCTGCACCGGGGTGTCCTGCGGCAGGTCGTCCCGGGGCACCTCCTCCGGGGCGGCCGGGCGGGGCAGCACGGCGGCCGGGCTCGACCCCTCGTACAGGACGGGGTCCGCGGCGAAACCGTCGCCGCGGCGCGCGGTGTTGCGGAAGAACGGCCGGTCGGGCGCGTGGGTGGCCACGATGACGACGTCCGGGCGGAGCACCGAGTAGACCTGCTGACGCAGCTGCTCGGGGGCGAGGACGGCCTCGGCACCGGGGCGACCGCCGTGCAGCGCCTCGATCAGCGCACGGGTGAAGGTGCCGATCTGCTCGGGGTCGGGGCTGACCACCGCCCAGAGCGGCATGCCCTCGGCGAGCGGCGAGACGGCGCCCTGGAGGAAGGGCCACGCACTCTGATCGGCGCTCAGGTCCGCGATGACCAGGGTCTGCCAGTCGGTCGGACGGTGGCGCAACTCGGCCGCGACCGCCTGCCAGGGGAGGCCGTCCTGCCGCACGCTGCCGGGCTTGGAGTCCCGCAGGGTGAGGTGGAGTTGGCCGTTGCGCCGGTCGGCGAGCAGGTGGCCGCCCAGGTGGACGAGGAGCGGTCCGGGGTGGCGGGCCGCGGCCCGCAGATGGGCGAGGACGGTGTGGGGGTCACTGGCGGCGGGGAGGTGGACGGCGTCGACGGCATCGGCGGCGAGCAGCACCTGGGGGCTGACTGCGGCGAGCATCGCGGAGAGGACCGGGGCCTGCGCGGTTCCGCCGCGCCCCCAGGTACGGCGGCCGGAGCTGCCGTAGCCGCCCTCGACGACCAGGATCCGCCCGCGCGGCGCGGCGCCCAGGCTGCCGGGGCCGGGCAGCACTCCGGCGCCGGGCACACCCTGCGCCGGAACGCCGTGCGCGGGGGTGGTTCCGGGCCCGGCGAACGGCGGCGGGGCCGCCGAGGGCGGCGGCGGGGCCGTGCCGGCGCCCGCTGCGCCGTCGGCTCCCGCCGCACCGCCCATGGCGGGCAGGCCGGTGACGGTCCATCCGGTGGACGGCACCGGCGGCTCGGGCGCCGTCACGGGGACGGCCGCAGGTGCGGCCGTCGGCGGCTCGTAGAGCGCGGCCGGGCCGGGTGCGGGTGCGTCGACCGGTGGCTCGTACAGCGCGGCGGGACCGGGCGGATGATCGTCGTACGCGTTGCGCGGGAGCCATGGCGGCAGGTCGTCCTGGGGGCCCGCGTCCGGCGCCGGGTCCGGACCTCCGGGGACCGCCGTCGTCTCCGCCATCTCCAGGTCACCCGCCCTGCCCCGCCGCTCAGCGGCGTCGCTGCCTTGCCCCGCGTGGCGACTTCCACCACACCCGATTGCGCCACCCTACGAGATCCCGGCACACCCGAGCCAGGCCGGGTCGGCGATCGACGCCGGTCGGACACAGCTCGGGCACACGTCCGGCCCGCCCTCGGCCGACCGACCGCGGCGTAGCGAGGTCCCGGCGGTCCGGGCCCCCGCTCCGTCCAGGGTCCGGAGCTCCGTGCGCACCGGCTCCTGCGGACACGTCGGAATCCGGGCGACGCGGGCACGTTGGTGCAGTCGCACGGTGACCGGCTCACGGTCGCAGCCTTCAGCCGGAAGCCACTACGGCTCGGCGCCGTCCGATCCTGCAGCGGGTGGACCAGGAGCCGGCGGGCCGGATCCGTCGGCCGTCGGAGCGGACGACGGCGAGCCCGGTGCCCTCGCATCCGATCCGGTCCCCGGCCGCCAGGAACAGCGACCGGTCCAGCTCGAAGGCATAGCCGTCATCGGCCTCGACCGGGAGCGGTGCCGCGGTTCCCCTGCGTTCGACGACGCCCTTCACCGGGCTCCGTACCGTCATGCCCTGGACGGTACGGAGCACCCGTACCGTCCAGGGGCGGAAGGCCGGTCCGCCGGCCGTGCCCACGGGGTCGTGGGCTGCCCGGACACCGGCTCAGGAGCCGGCGAGGAGGTCGCGCAGCAGGGCCACCGTGTCGGCGTCCAGGTCCCGGCCGGTGCGGCGGCTGAGCGCGTCCAGGCGGTTGACGGCACGCAGCAGCTGGTCGCGGGCACCGGCCGAGGCGTAGGCGTAGAAGAGGTCGCGGTGCAGGAGTTCGACGTCCGGGGCGACGGCGAGGCCGCGGAAGACGGCGGCCTCGGCGCTGCGGTGGTCGCCGTACTGGAGGCGGCGGGCGGCGAGTTCGTGGGCGGTGTCGACGATCGCGGCGATCATGTCCTGCCGTTCGGACTCGGCCCAGCCGAACGCGGCGGGCGGTGCCTCCGCGAACGGGGCGCCCCGGACCAGGGCGAGGGCGTGGGCGAGGGCGGCGTCGGCGGTGGCACTGGTGCTGCGCATGCCGCGCCGGTAGAGGCCGCGGAACTCGTCCCAGTCGCAGGTGACGGCGGGGGCGAAGGCGTAGCCGTCGGAGGAGTCGGTGACCAGGAAGGACCGGCCGTCCGAGGAGGAGCCGAACCAGGAGGCCAGGTCGGCGAGCTTCTCGGGCAGCGGACTCCGGGCGTCGGCCGCGGTGGGGTGCGGGTCGAGGTGGGCCGCGCCGGGGTGCAGGTCGTGGTCGAGGGCGTGGTGGTCGGCGCCGGGGCGCAGGGCCAGGTAGACGGCGAGTTCGGTGAGCCGCAGGACGGTGGCGGGTTCGGCCGGGCCGCCGGTGCCGGCCACGTCGACCGGGCCGAGCAGACGGATCCGGGGCGCGGTCCGGGTGGCGTGGGCCTCCGGGGATCGCAGGATGGCGAGCAGGTCGTCGCTGTCGCTGCGGCCGGGGGTGGTGCGGGCCACCGGGGCGACGGCCGTCGGTCCGGATTCCGTGACGGGGGCCACCGACGGCACGGGCGACCCGGGGGACGGCTCCGGGCGGGCGGGGAGCCGCGGATCGGCACCGGTGGGCGCGGGCGCCGGGTCGTGCGTCGGCAGCGGCTCGGGGGCGGGCACCGGCTTCCCGGCCGGGGCGGGTGCCGGCGTGACCGGCGTGACCGGCTGGACGGGCGCGACCGCACCGGTGGGCGTCCCGGTCCCATCGGACACCCGGAGGTTCTGGGTGGTGTCCTCTCCGCCGGACGTCGTGCCGGTGTCCGGGCCGACGGGGAAGCCGGCGGCCGGGCCCGCCGGGGCGGCGGGTGTGGCGGCCTGTCGCCCGAGGCCGTTGACGAGGTGACGCGGACCGGGGACGACGGCCACCGCCGCGGAAGGCGGGACGGCCACGGCCGGGGCGGCCGGCAGAGCGGGCACGGCGGGGACGGTGGACCCGGCGGAGGCGCCGTTGGCCGACCCACCGGCCGACCCACCGGTCGACCCGTTGGCCGCGGCGGGCGCCGCCGGGTCGGTACCCGCGAACGGGCTGGCGCCCGTGCCGATCACGCGGGCGAGCAGGCGCGGGCCGGCCGCCTCCGGGGCGTCACCGCCCGTGCCGTCGCCGAGGTCGGGCTCGTCCGGCGATCCCATCAGGAATCCGCCGGAGGGACCGCCCGACGCCCCCACGCCGACCAGGACCGGTACGGGCGGGAGTTCGGCCGGTTCGAGGTCGTCGAGGCCGGGGCCGTCCAGGGTCCAGGCGGGAGCGGGGTGCTGGGTCTGGTCGTCGGCGGCCCGGAGCAGCTCGGCGACCTGCTCGTACTGGCCGGTGGTCAGGCGCTGCAGTTCCAGGGTGAGGTGCAGGCCGGGGATGGTGGCCTGTCCGATGGCCGGCAGGGTCCAGCGGGCGACCGGGCCGGTGCCGCGCTCGGGCGCCCGGGTGACCACGGCGACGCACGTCCGCGGGCGGCCGTCGAGGAGCCGGCCGAGCTCGGCCGGGACGTCCCCGCCCGGCTGGTGGCCGCAGAGCACGATCTCGGGGGTCCACGACTCGTCGGCCTGGCCGCGGCTGCGGGCCTCCCGGGGGCTGGTGGCCTCGGCGGCGACCAGGGTGGCCCGGGCCTTGGCGGTGCGCGGGCCGAGGGCGGCGAGCGCGGCCTCCAGGGTGGGGTGACGGTGGATCCGCTCGGCGGCCGGGCCGCTGATCGGAATCTCCTCCGCGAGGTCGACGAGGTGCAGGTGGAGGCGGTCGGCGAGCGGGCTGTGGGCGAGTTCGAGGGCGAGGGTGCGCAGGACGTCGCGGGCGTCGTCCGGGTGGCCGGAGAGGTGGAGCAGCCGGACGGTCTCCAGGTCGGCGAGGATCACCGAGCCGTCGGGCGAGGAGCCCAGGGTGACCAGGGCCGGGTAGGGGGCGGCGGTCTTGCGGGCCTGGGCGCGTGACAGCAGTCCGTCCGAGTCGGCCGCGCACCACCAAATGTCAGGGGCGTGGGCGGCGCGGAACGGGGCGATCGGGGCGGCCGCGCCGGAGAGGTGCAGCTCGATCGTCCGGCCGGGGGTGATCCGGGCGGCGACGACGGCGGGCAGCCGCTTGCCGCCGCGGACGGTGTTGCGGGCCATGCTGCGCAGGGCGCGGTCGAGCAGGTCGAGACCGGCCTCGTCCTGGCGGGCCTTCAGTTCGGCCTCGAAGGCGGCGGCGGGGGCGGTGGGCAGGGCGATGCGGTGCCGAGGCCGCCGCCCCCGGAGCTGGGTGCCGCGCTTGCGGGCGACGGCGCCGACCATGACGGCCGCCAGCAGCACGCCGACGGTGGAGGCGGCGAGGGCGACGGTGTAGTCGTCGCTCGGGGCGTCCTCGGCGTGCGCGGCGGGCGTCTGGGCCGGGGTCTGCCCGGGCGCCGGGGCCTGTGCGGGAGCGGGGGTCTGGGCGGGCGCCTGGGTGGCGGGTGCCGGTGCCGGTGCCGGCACCTGGGTGCTCGGTGCGGGCGGTGGAGGGACCGGGGCCGGGGCCGGTTCCGCCGCCGGCGCGGGCGCCGGGGCGGGCGCCGGGGCGGGTTCGGGTGCCGGGGCCGGGGCGGGCGTCGCCGCGCCGGGCAGGCTGAGCACCATCCCGGGCACCACCACGTCCGGGTCGGTGAGTCGCTCCCCGTCCGGCGCCTGGACGCCCTTGTTCGCGTCGAACAGCTTCGGCCAGGCCTCGGCGTCGCCCAGCTCGCGCTCGGCGATGACCGACAGGCTGTCCCCGGGCTTCACCGTGACGGTGCCGGTGCCCTGGGCGCCGCTCGCGGGCGTACCCGCCTGCGTCGTGCCGGTCGCGGGCGCCGGAGCCGGCGCCGGGGTCCCGGCCTCGTCCGGCTTGGCGTCGCCCGGCATCACCAGTGCCCAGCCGGGGTGGATCGGCCGGTCCGCGTCGAAGCGGTTGCCCGAATCGTCCATCACCCGGCCGTCGTTGAGCTTGGCGATCTCCGTCCAGCGCTCGCCCGAACCGAGCTGGCGCTCCGCGATGGACCAGAGGCTGTCGGCCGGCCTGCTGTCCCGCACCGTGTAGGTGGACTGCTGGTCGGCGGCGGGGGCGAGGGAGGGTGCGGCCTGCGCGGCGGGCAGCGCGGCCCGCTGCGCCGCGGCGCCCGCCTGGACGGCCGCGGTCGCCACCTGGGGGCGCTCGGGGGTGGCGGCGAACGCCGAACCGGCCACCGGCACCAGCGCGATCACCGCACCGACCAGGCCGGCGGCGGCGCGCTGGCTCCAGCCGAACGCCGGGATCCGCCGGGCCACCCGGCCGCGGAGCTGGGCCGGGATCTCCAGCAGGACGGAGAGCGCGAAACAGGCCCAGCCGACCCAGCCGACCACGACCAGTAGCCAGAGGAACAGCTGCCCGTCGTCGGGGCTGGTCAGCAGCGCGCCGAGGCCGTCCGGTGCGAGCGGGCCCATGTCGGCGACCGCGCGGGTGCCGTAGAGCAGCAGCGCCGGGACGCCGAGCAGCAGTCCCAGCAGGGTGATCAGGGCCGCGATCGCGGCGAGCACGGCGCCGCCCCGGCCCCGGCGGCCGCCGCTGCCGCCGCGGTGCGACGGCCGCGACGACGGCCGCCGGCCGGACGCGGGAGTGGCGGGCACACCCCGGGCCGGACGCCCGGCACGGGTCTGGTCCTTGGCGCGTGGCGCGGCCATCAGTCGGTCTCCGCTTCCTTGACTCCGTGGACGAGGGCTGCGCTTCCCTTGCCCGTGATCTTCCTGTTGGCGAGTTGGGTCAGCAGGACGGGCCGGTACTCGGTCTCCACCGTGATGGTGACGGCCGCCCCGTCGGGCGAGAACTCCACGAACTTCGCGGCCAGACCGTACAGCGCGAGGTAGCTGTTGGCGGCCTCCTCGGCGTACTCCCGCTTCACCCGGTACCCCTCGCCCCGCAACAGCGCGGCCTCGTCGAGCTGTTGGCCTGCCACCCGGGCGGCTTCCTGCGCGTAGGCGTCGGTGTTCTCCGCGACGCGCAGCTTGCCGCCGGCGTCGATGATGAGGGCGATGACCACGGCGACGAACGCCGAGCAGATCGCGACGAAGATCGAGAGCGTGCCCCGGTCCGAACGGGCACGGAATCGAGGTGCCCCGCGTCCGCGCGCCATGGCGCCCCCTCCCGACATGCCCGTCCACCCTCCCCCGGGCGCTCTCCGCTTGCGTTTCCCCCGCCCGGGGCGTCCCCAATCCCCGTCCGGGTACCTCGTCGTCACGACCTCGCCACCGCCCACCCCACGGCCCGACACATCCCTGTCCGGGGAGGGCTCCGGCCCGCCCCGTTCGCTCCGGCGCACGCCCGTTCACCCGCCCCGGTAGCGGTCCACGACCGAGACGAAGCTGCCGGTGAGCGTCTTCGACACCGGCCCGTTCAGATTCGGCCCGCCGAGCAGGTCGGACAGTCCGACCTCGCACCGGACCGACACCGTGACCGTCGCCATGGTGGTCCCGTGACTGACCAGTTCCCCGTGCGCCACGGTGACCCTGCTGCTCGCGCAGTGCACGCCCTGCTGCTCCATCGCCTCCACGGCGGACTTCTTCGCCGCCGCATCCATCGCGTCGACGCCACGCGCCAGCGAGGCGGTCCGGGCGGCCGAGCGGGCCGCGGCCTCCACCGTGCCGGCGGCGGTCTGCACCCGGCCGGCCGCGACGGTGACCAGGATCAGTCCCACCACGGCGGGCGCGACGATCGCGGCCTCGACCGCGAAACCGCCGCCGTCCCGGCCGAACGGCGACCGGGCGGACCGGGCTGCGGCGAACCCGCGCGCCCGTCCGACCGCCCACCCGGACGGCCGGTCCGCCGACTTCCCGGTCCGCCACCGGAGCCGCCCGCTCACGGTCCCACCACCTGCGGCGGGACGAACCGCTCGCGCGGCGCCTCGGCGCGCTGGGTCACGGTCGGCCGCGTGACGAAGGGGATGACCACGGGCGCCGTCACCTCCACCGTGACCCGGATCAGCACCGGCGTGCTGCCGTCGGTGCTGATCGCGTGGTCCTCGCTGCCCTGACGGCCGAGGAACGCCTCGGCCTGCTTCCGCGCCGCCTCGTTCTTCAGCTCGTCGCTCCGGTTGCCCTGGACGCGGCCCGCGTCGACGCCCTCGCGGGCAGCGGTGAGGGCGAGTTGGCGGTAGTACCACCACAGGCCCGTCTGCGCGACGGACAGGATCAGGATCAGCACGACCGGGAAGACGATGGCCAGGCCCAGGCTCAACGACCCTCGGTCGGAACGGCGGAGACGACGACCTCTCATCACGGGGTGGCGCCGCTCCCGGGCAGGTTCGGGTCCTCGTTGACCTTGTCGACGACCTTCTTGTTCAGGCTGTAGAGCGCGGTCGCGACGAGGCCCGCGACGAACACCAGCGCGATGACGGCGAGCGCCAGTTCGATGCTGATGGCGCCCCGGTCACCACGCGCACGGGCCGCCTTCGCGCGGCCCATCCGGAAGTGGAACAGCAGCAGGGCGAACCGGACCGGCAGAAGGGTCGGCCCCGCCAATCGGGCCACCAGGTACGTGAGGTGGGTGTTCATCAGTTTCTCCCAGGGTGCGTCGTGGTGACGGAGGTTGCTGACCTCCGCGAGGGGTACCTCAGTTGAGCATCTTGTGCAACGCGGGATAGATGATCAGCACGGTCATCAGCAGGGTCAGCGCGGCCCCCGGAGCGACCATCCGCTCGCTGTCGGAGTTGGCCCGGGCGAGGTCCTCGGCGAGCAGTTCGCCCCGCAGGCCCTTGGCCCGGGCCCGCAGTGTGTCGTAGACGGCCGCGCCGTCGGTGCCGGAGATCCGCATGATGTCGGCCACGTCCTGCAGCGGCGTCAGCCCCAACTCGACCGCCAGCGCGTCCAGTCCGGCCCAGGGCGGCAGCCGGTCGGTGGCCGCGCGGTCCAGTGCGTCCCTGATCCGCCGGAACACCGCGCCCCGGCCGACCGCGGCGGCCCGCCGCAGCGCCTCCGCCGGACCGAGGTCGGCGGCCCGTTCCATCGCCACCAGCTCCAGGTAGGCGGCGACGCCGTGGAGGTACTCGACGCGGGCCTCCTTCGCCTCGCCGCGCACGATGGCGTCCGGGAGGAACCAGAACAGCCCGGCCAGCAGCGGGCCGACCAGCAGCGGGAGCACGAACGGCAGGCTCATGTCGAGCAGCATCGCCGCCACCACCAGGTAGGGCGGCAGGACGAGGCCGATCAGGGCGAACATCAGCTTGTGCGCCATGAACCGGGCCGGGGTACGGCCGATCAGCGCCAGGTCGCGTTCGGGGATGCGCACCCCGCGCAGGCTGATCGAGCGCTCGCCGATCCGGTCGAACCAGCGCGGCCGTTCCTCCGGGTCGGGGGTCCGGTCGGCGGGGGTGCGGTGCAGCCGGTCCAGCGCCTGGCCCAGGTCGGGCGGGGCAGGGCGGAGTTCGGCGATCAGCAGGGCGATGCCGCCGGCCGCCGCGGCGCCGGCCAGCACGGACCACGGGGAGATCATCGTGCCTCCCCGAACAGCCGGGCGCCGACGTCGGCACCGCCGGTCGCAGCACCGCCGGTCGCGGCGCCACCCGGGCCACCGGGCCCTTCGGCGGCCCGGCCGCCCGCACCGCCCTCGGGTGCGTCAGCACGCCGCGCGGCCCGGCCGGTCCGGCTGCGCCGGTCCAGCTCCAGCAGGCGCGGGACCGGTGGATGCGAGGCCAGCGCCCGCATCCAGGCGATCACCGCCACGAACAGCGCGGCCACCACGGCGAGGACGCTCTGGCCGAGCACCGTGCTGTACGGGCGGGTGTACTCGGTGTTGAACGAACCGATGGTGACGACCAGCACGATGATGCCGACCAGCCAGCGGATGGTGGTGCGGTGCTTGGCCCGGTCGGCCTCGATGGTGCGGCGCTGGCGGACCTCCTCGCGCACCGATTCGGCCATGTCGGAGAGCGCCCGGGCCAGCCCGGGCCCGCTGTCCCCGGAGCGCAGCAGCAACGCGGCGAGCACCTTGTCGGCGGTGGCGTCGGCCATGCTGTCGGCGAAGGCGCGCAGCGCCTCCTCGGGCCGCCAGCGGGCCTGCAGCCGGGCGGCCAGCTCACCGACCTCCCCCTCGATCGCGGCGGGCGCGGTGCGGCGGCTGGTGACGATGGCCTGGTTGAGGCCGACACCGAGCAGCAGCACGTCGGCGATCCGCTGGGTCCACTCGGAGAGCGCCTCCAGCCGCTCGATCCGGTCGGTGTCCGAACGGGTGGTGTCGAACAGCCAGGGCAGGCCGAAGACCGCCAGCGGGACCAGCAGCGCGGTCAGCGGGATGCCGGTGAACAGCCAGCCGAGCGGCGCGCCGGCCAGCGCGAGCGGCAGCTGGATCCGGCGCAGCCGGACGATCCGCCCCGAGGCGGTGCCGGGCGCGCCGTACCAGAAGACGTGCAGCCGGCCGCCGAGCGGGTTGGAGGTCTCGCGGTCCCCGTCCGGTTCGGCCGCCGGGTCGCTGCCGCGGGCCCAGGCCACCAGGGCGACCAGGCCGCCCATGACGAGCAGGCCGCAGAGCACGAAGAGCGGCATCATCGGGCGCCACCGCCGATCCGGAGCTGGAGCGGTGCGGCCCAACTGCCGTACCGGGAGCCGAGCAGCGACGCGTCGAAGCCTGCCCGGCGCAGGTCGTCCAGACACTGCGGCGGGGTGTGCGGGACGGCGCGCGGCTCGCCGAGCTCGGGGCGCGGGCCGAACACGGTGTTCAGCGCGGGCCGGCCGCTCTCGCCGAGACCGGTCACCTCCAGGACGTGCGAGACGAACCGGTGCCGGCGTCCGCCGACCGGCGTCTCGTCGACCATCGCCACGTGCACGATGAGGTCGACCGCGTTGGCGGTGAGCCGGTAGGCGAGCGCGTCGGTCATGTGCGAGCCGTACTCCAGGCAGAGTTCGGCGATGCGGTCGACCACCATGTGCGGGCCGCGGGCGTGCAGGGTGCACATCGAGCCGCCCTCGCCGTTGGTCATCACCCGCAGCATCGGGACGACCTCGCCGGAGCGGACCTCGCCGACGATGATCCGGGAGAGGGTCATCCGCAGCGCGGCCGGGATCAGGTCGCCGATGGTCAGCTCGCCGGCCGAACGGCCCTCGACGCGTTCGCCGTTGCCCTCCCGGGCCTCCATCGGCACGACCTGGCGCAGGTGGCCGAGGGTGTGCAGCCAGAGTTCGAACTCCGACTCCAGGGTGCCGATCCGCTCGTCGGGCGGGATCTCCGCGGCCATCGCGCGCAGCAGGCTGGTCTTGCCGACGCCCTGGGTCCCGGTGATCATCACGTTCTTCCGGGCCCGGATGGCGGAGGCCAGGAAGGAGGCCAGGGTGGTGTCCAGGGTGCCGAGCCGGACCATCTCGGGCAGCGTCGCGGAGGCCACCCGGTGCCGACGGATCGCCACGTAGGGGCGCGGGGTGACCTCGGTGAGCGCCTGGAGGCGCATGCCGCCCTCCAGGCGCAGCGCGAGGGTCGGGCTGGCGGTGGAGAGGGAGCGTTCGCCGCCGCCGTGCTGGCGGGCCAGGTCCTGGAGCAGTTCCACGAGTTCGGCGTCGCTGTCGGCCACCGGCGGGACCTGGCGCAGCGGCTGGTGGACCCGGGAGATCCAGACGTCGTCGCAGCCGTTGATCAGGATGTTCTCGATCTCCGGGTCGTCGAGGTAGGGCTGGAGCCGGCCGGCCCGGAAGAGCAGGTCGAAGACGGCCTCGGCGAGCGCACGGTCCTGGTCGCGGGTGGGCGGGATGCCGTGGGTCTGCGCGTAGGCGTCGGACCAGCGGGCGACGGCCTCCTCGATCAGCGCGCGACCGCGCTGGCGGCGGGTCGCGCGGTCGGGTTCGGTTCCCGAGCCCGCGGTCAGCCGGAGAATCTGCTGGTGCAGCTCGGCGGCCACCTGGCGCTTGAGCTCGCGCGCCACCTGCGGGTCGACGGCCGGGCGGGTGCCGGCGCCGCGCCGGTCGAGCGAGGGCAGCTGGGAGGGGACGGCGGTGGCCGTCGCGGCGCCGCCCTGCTGGGCTCCCGGCGGCACGGGCGCGGCACCCGCCGGGGCGGCCGGGCCGGGCCCGACCGGGCCTGCGGTCACCGGACCCGGCGTGACCGGGTTGGGCATGACGGGGCCGGGGAGGGGTGTCGACCAGGGCAGCGCGGCAGGGTCGGTGGCCGGCTGCTGGTGCAGGGGGCTACCGCGCACGGAGCACCTCCGTCTGGGCGAGGGGGTCGCTGGATGCGGTGCCGTACGGCTGGTGCGCGGGCCCGGTCGGCTGCTCCGGCGTGCCGGGGGCGGGCGGGGCAGCGTGCTGCGGGGGTGCGGTCCGGGCGCCGTACTGCGCGGCGCCGGGCGACGGCGGCCCGTACGTCGGGGCGCCGGACTGCTGGGGCTGGAACTGCTGGGCCTCGTACGGCTGCGTCGCGTGCCGCTGCGTTGCGCCGTTCCGGGTCCCGTCGTCCGGGGTCCCGTACGGCTGCGTCGCCTGCGGCTGCGTTCCGAACGGCTGCGTTCCGTGCGGCTGGCCGGCGTCGGGCCGGCCGGGGTTCTGGGGGTACTGCGGGGCGGAGTGCCGGCCGCCGTACTGCTGGGTCTGGTGCGCCTGCTCCCCGGGTGTGCCGCCGTGCCCCGGGAAGGACGCGGGAGCGGCCGGCTGCGGTGCCAGCCCCGCGAGCGGGGCTACCGGCCCGGTGGTGATCACCGGCGGCACGGGCCCGTACGGCTGGGCGGGCTGCGGTGCCTGCGGCGGCGGGTACGCGTAGCCGGGCCCGTCGGCCGGCTCCGGGGCGGGCCCCGTTCCCGGGGCGAGCTGTGCGGGTGGGGCCGGCTGGGAGGTGGGCGCCAGCCGCTGCCGCCGCCGGCGCACCGTCAGCTGGAGCTCGTCCGCCGCCGAACGCGCCGTCCGCATCAGCTCCGAGCGGACGAACCGCCGGTCGGTGACGTCGCCGCCGTCCGAGAGCACCCGGGCGGTGCGCTGCGCGTGCGGCAGCACCCCGAGCACCGGCAGCCCGAACTCGCGGGACACCTCCGCCCCCGAGTACGGCCCCTCCGCGACCAGCAGCAGGCCCAGCGCGTCCGCCCCGGTGCCGGCCGTGCCGAGGTCCTCGGCGAGCGCGGCCAGTCGGGGCCGCGACGCGCTCAGCCCGCGCAGGGTGGTGCGCACGGTGGCCGCCACCACGTCGGCCCGGCGGGCCAGCACCGCGCTGGTGCCGGTCGCGCCGGAGCGGCCGAGGTCGAGGAGGACGTCGTAGCCCTGCGGTTCCAGCCCGTGCAGCACCTCCATCAGCGGCTCCCACGTGTAGGCGAGCCCGGGTGCCTGGGTGGGGTCGGTGAGACCCGGCAGCAGGAGGCGCTCGGCGTTGCCCTCCGGCGAGAGGTCGATCAGCTGTTCCCACAGCGCCTGGGCGAGCAGCCCGCGCCGGTCGGCGACGGCGAGGTTGCGCAGCCCGTACACCGCCTCGACCCGGCCCTCCAGGGCGCCGGCCAGCACCGCGCCGCCGTCCGGATCGCACTCGACGAGCAGGACGCGGCGGCCGGGCTGCAGCGGCCAGGCCAGCAGCAGCGCCAGCGCCGTCGTGGTGGCGCCGGGTGCCCCCGGGCCGCCGACCACCGCGATGACCGCCATCTCAGGCCCCACCCGCCCCGGACGGCGCACCGCTCGCGGCCCCCGAGGACGCCGCGCCCGTCGGTGCGGGCGTCCCGACCCGGGCCGCGGACGGCGTGGCTCCCGAGGGCGCGGCTCCCGACGGCGCCGAACCCGACGGTGTCGCTCCGGTCCCCGGAGTCGCGGAACCCGCCGCGGAGGGCGCCGCCCCCGGGGCGGGGCGCGGTGCCACCACGATCTGGATGCGTCCGCTCGCGACCCACGCCGCCAGGCGGTTGGCCTCCGCCTCGGCGGCCACCACGTCGAAGACCTGGCTGCCGTCGCCCTCCACCCGGCCGACCGTGTACACGGTGGCGGAGAGCGACTCGATCCGGTTGCCGTCCGCGGTGTTCACCACGAGGACCGGCATGCCGGGCTGGAGCCTGGTGGCCGGCAGCTGGGTGCGCTTGACCGAGACACCGACCAGGAGCTGTCCCGGGCCGAGGACGAGTGTCTGGGCCAGGTCCCGTTTGGTGAGCAGCCCGCCGCGGTGGAGGTCGGTGGTGGCCCGCATGCCGACCGCCTTGTCCCGGTCGGCGGCGGCCAGCGGGGTGAGCGCCGGATCGCCGGCGATCCGCACCACCACGAGGTCGGCGGCGGTCAGCGTCTGCCCCCACTGCACGTCACGGGCGAGCGCCAGCACCGCGACCCGCTGGCCGGTGCTGTTGTAGAGGACGGCGCCACCCAGCCCGCCGGCGGCTATCAGGGCCACCGCCATCGCCAGTACGGCGGGCCGACGGCGCCGCGCCCCGAGCGTCCGCCCGGGGGCGTGCGGCGCGCCGCGTCCCTGCTCCGGCACGGCCACGGAGGCGGACCCGGCGGTCGCGGTCGCCGTGGCGGACGTGCCGGACCCCGGCGTGGCAAAGGTACGGTTCTCCACCGGGCTTCGGCCTTTCTCGCGTCGTTCGTCGGGTTGCTGTGCGGTGTGCCGGTCCGGCCGGTCGAGGTCCGGCCGGCCGGCCGAGGTCCGGGTAGTTGAGAACCGGCTTTTGCGGACCGGCTAGTTGAGGACCTGCACCTCGGCCACCCGGAACTGGACGGCCTCGGTCAGCGGCAGCTCGATCGGGTCGACCTGCTGGGTCCCCCCGGTCACCGTGACCACACCGACCCAGTGGGCCGTGACGGTCCCGTGGAACAGGCCGTCCGTCGTGCGGCCCGAACCGGACTTGAAGACGTGGCCGCAGGTGGGCGAGGCGTTGGCGCCGTACGTGGGGTCGTACGGGGTGCCGGCCGCGGCCTTCCCCTCGCACCGCTCCTTCGTCCCGTCCCCGAACTTCCACTCCACCCAGTCCAGGCGCGGGGTGACCGTCACGGTGAGGGTGTTGCCGGAGACCGATACCGGGGCCGGGGGCTGCGAGCCCTCCAGCCAGAGCCAGACCGGCGCGCCCACCACGGAGTCGCCCTTGGGGGCGGTGACGGGCTTCGGCTTGGGGAAGGCGATCCGGTCCCTGGCCTGACGGGCCAGCTGGGCCGGGTTGTCCGGCGGCGGCCCGGCGGGCGCCTGGGCGGCGAACTCCGCCGGGGCGCCGGTCTGCGAGCCCGCGCTGTCGAGGCAGGTCACGTTGTAGACCGAGCCCTCCGAGGGATCGTGCCCCTGCCAGCGCGGATCGCCCGCGGGAGGCGGTGGGCTGATCAACCGGAAGTAACAGCCCCGCGAGGCGCTGAACCAGCCCAGCTCGGGATCGCTGCACGCGAGGGGCATCCCGTTCCAGGAACACACCTGAGGGCCGCTCGAACTCCCCCCGGTGCCCCCTGTCCCCCCGCCGCCCCCGGGGGTCGGCTTGGTGCCCGGGTCCTCGGTTCCCGAGCAGATCACGTTCACCTCGCAGCGGGTGGCACCCCCGGTGGGGGTCGGCTCCGCCGCCGCGACGGTTCCGGGGGATAACAGCAATGCGGTGAACAAGGGCGTACCGAGCACCAATCGCCGTACCGGTTTCAGCATGTTCGTTGCACCTCCCGCTTGAACTCGTGGATCAGCCAACGCGTTTCGAACTGCCGTAGGAAAACGGTCGCCGGGTACCGGGTGAGCCGGTTCGGCGGGTCCTTCACCGCGCGCGTGGTGGCGTCGGCCTGGTGCCAGCCCGACACGTCGAGGCAGTCCTCGATCACGGCAGTGTGCGGATCGGCGGCCAGATCGAGGTTCTTCACCACCGGCGAATTCCGCGGTCCGCCGGTCATCACCAGTTTGGCGTCGTGAAGTTGTTTGAGATTGACCAGGGCGTCGGTGAGTGCCTTCCCGGAGGAGAAGGTCTCCAGTCGCGATCCGTCCGAATCCGTCCGCCCGTAGGCCTCCACCTGGGCTTGCCACCAGTCCTGATAGGCGCTCATGGCGTCCCGGGCGGCCGCTCCTTCGGGTCCGTCCGTCGGCGCGTTACCGACGTTCGGCGAACCACCCGAAGGGGTTACCGGAGTCACCGCCGCGACCGTGGGCGCACTGGTCCCCAGACGCTCCACGGAACCACCGTCACCGCTGCTCCCGCAGGCGCTCAGCAGCAACGCCAGTACCAGTCCGCCGACCCCAACCGCCCCAGGGCGCAACACACTTCCGCGCTGCCGCATCGCCCCACCTCGTCGCAGCCGACCACGCGTGTGGCCCGTGGCCGCCAAAGAATTCCGCCGTCCCACCGATGTTGCCCCCGAGGGCATCGATTCTTCGCCAAACCGGTCCTTCACGGCAACACCCAGGGCCCCCTGACCTTACGCGGAAGGCGGATCCGTCGGGGCACTTTCCCGCCACAGAAGGGCCAACAGTTCTTCGGAAAGCGACAATCCGGCCAATGCACCCCGAACCGCGGCCCGATTGCGCATCAACAGGCGCCCTCCCTCCGGCGGTACGAGCAGGCGCACACCCGGCGCGTCACCGTGGTTCGCCGGCGTACCGGCGGCACCACCGGGCCCGCCCCCCGCGGAGTTGCCCGGCCCTCCGCCCGCCGCGCCAACACCTCCACCGCCACCGCCGTCGAGGAGTGCGCCGACGGCCGGTTGCAGGTCGAGCGGGCCGACGGCGGCCGGTGCGCCCGGCACACCCTGCTGGAGCACCGTGGTGAGCGCCTGGCTGAACGAGCCCGCGCCGCCCGGCAGGACGGCGTCCCGACCACGTCTGCCGGGGGTGTAGCGGCCCGGGGCGTAGCGGCCGATCCGGCCCCACAGCGGGACCCGCGAGTAGGTGAGCAGTTCACCGAGACCGTCCTCGCCGGCGCTCCGCTCCAGCGCGGTCCAGGTGTCCTTGTCGACCACCGCGTCGACCAGCAGCAGCGCCTCCTCCTGGTCGCCGTGCACCATCGCGCTCACCACCCAGTCCCAGGCCAGCCCGCGCCGGTAGGCGTTGTCCGTGGTGGAACCGCCGGTCACCAGGGCGAGCCGTCGGCCGCGCGGGTCGGCCGCCAACTGGCCCACCAGGCAGACCAGCAGCCACCGGCCCGGGCGGGCGGCGGCCTCCCGGACGGCGGTCAGCATCGTGTTGGCGTCCGCCCCGGGCTCCACCACCGTGACCCGGCTCCCGGCCGCGCCGGCGTCGAAGCACATGCCGGGCAGGACACCGGCCAGCAGCCGGGCGCCCTCCGCCGCCTGCGCCGAGCCGCCGAAGCCCCGGTCCGGCCCGCCGTCCGCCCCGATCACCACCAGGTCGACCCCGCTTGCCATCCGCACCGCCCCCTCCTGCCCGTCCCCGGCCGTCCCGGGACCGCCCGCCGCGCCACCGTCCGTCGATGCCCGGCCACGCACTGCTCGCCGATGTCCGTGGCACCCGCGCGCGCTGCGGCACGCCCCGCGCGCCCCGGTGCCACCCGCCGGGCAGGCTACCGTCCCGCGCGCCCACCGACGGGGCTCCCGACCCTGCCGCTCAGGGACCATGGGCCCTATCGGCCCGCTCTCGGCAGCGGGACGATCGGACCCATGGACCGTGACGACCAGCTGGAGGCCCTGACCGAGGCCGCGTGCCTGCGGCTGCTCAGCACCGTGCCCGTCGGACGTGTGGTGTACACCGAGCACGCACTGCCGGCCGTGCTGCCGGTCTCCTTCGACGTCACCCCGGACGGGCGCCTGTTGCTGGCGGTGCGCCGGGGCAGTGCTACCGCGCGCTGTCTGGACGGCACGGTCGTCGCCTTCCAGGCCGACCGGCTGGACCCGGTCACCCGGACCGGCTGGAGCGTCCTGGTGCACGGCAGGGCCGATCTGGTGCGCGAGCCGGAGCAGGTCCGACGGGCGCTCCGCTCGGGGCTGCGGCCGTGGGTCGGCGATTCGGACCCGCTCTTCGTGTCACTGGTGCCCGAGCTGGTCAGCGGTCGCCGGCTGCTACGGTCCGGCCGCTCGGTGCAACGTTCCTGACGCGGTGGTCCCCGCCCCGGAGCGGGGGCCACGCCCCCGTCACTCCTGACGGCCCCGCCACCCCGACCGCCCGACCCCGTGTGACGGTACGACGGTGTGACCGGTACGACCGCGGGCACCGGCACCGGCGCGATCGCTGACAGGTGACCGGCGAGTAGGCATACTCTGCGGAGTTCGCATCCCGCCCTCGCCGCCGCCCCTCAGGAGCGCACCGTGACGACCTTCGCCTCCCTCGCCGAACTGACCGCCGCCGTCGGCACCGAGCTGGGCACCAGCCAGTGGCACACGGTCGATCAGGCACGGATCGACCTGTTCGCCGAGGCCACCGGCGACCACCAGTGGATCCACGTCGACCCGGAGCGGGCCGAGGAGAGCCGGTTCGGCTCGACCATCGCGCACGGCTACCTCACCATGTCGATGATCCCGGTGCTGGCCAAGGAGTGCTACGGCGTCGAGGGCGTCCGGATGGCGCTCAACTACGGTTCGGAGAAGGTCCGCTTCCCGGCGCCGGTGCCGGTCGGCACGGCGATCCGGGCGACGGCCGAGCTGGTCTCCGCCACCGAGGTGGCGGGGGGCGTGCAGGCGGTGGTCCGGTTCACCATCACCAGCGCGGACAGCGGCAAGCCGCACTGCGTCGCGGAGACGATCACGCGTTTCTACGCCTGATCCCCGGGGAATCCGCCGGTCACCGGGCAGTACACCCGCCTCACCGATCCCACCCACCTCGTCGATCTCATCGACCTCACCGACTCCCGCCGGGCGGGGCCGGACCGGCGGACGCCAGGGCGCGCGCCCTGGCGGGTACGCCGAACGGCGCGTGCCGGGTCGCTCGCCGGGTCCGAACGGCCGACGACGAGTAATCTCCGACGAGATGGTTGTCGTACCGCACCACGGTGCCGTCGCCGGCGGTGCGCGCCCCGGCATGCCCGGTATCCATAGCCGTCCTTGGAGGTGCCGTGCCCCGCCCAGCCGCCCCCTGGTACACCCGTGTCCCCGGCCTCACCTCGATGCTCACCGCTCCCCCGGGCCGCCTCAGCGGGCTGCCCCGCACGGCCTGGCACCGGGTCCGGACGGACGCCTTCGGGGCCGATCCGCGCGGCGACCGGCTGTCCCGGATCCACCGTTCGCCGCAGTTCTCGGACGGTGCCTTCCGCAATCCGGTGCCCACCCGCCGGCTGGTGTACGAACGCAGCCCGCTGGAGATCACCCGCGCCCAGCTGGCCGCCGACCGGACCCGCCGGGTCCCGGCCGCCGCCGTGCCGCTGCACCGGCTGCTCCCGGTCGACCTGGCCGCCCCGCCCGCCTCCGGCCTGCGGCTCACCTGGCTCGGCCACGCGACCGTGCTGGCCGAGCTGGACGGCCGTCGGGTCCTCTTCGACCCGGTCTGGGGCGAGCGCTGTTCGCCGTTCGCCTGGACCGGGCCCAAGCGGCTCCACCCGGTGCCGCTGCCGCTCGGCGAGCTCGGCCCGGTCGACGTCGTGGTCATCTCCCACGACCACTACGACCACCTCGACATGGGGACCGTCCGGGCGCTGATCGGCACCGGCGCGACCTTCGCCGTCCCCCTCGGGGTCGGCGCCCACCTGGAGCACTGGGGCGTGCCCGCCGGGCGGATCGTCGAACTGGACTGGTGGGAGTCGGCCGAGGTGGCCGGTCTCACCCTGACCGCCACGCCCGCCCGGCACTACTGCAGCCGCGGCCCGCGCACCAGCGCGCTCTTCCTGTGGGCGTCCTGGGTGGTGGCCGGCGGCGGCCGGCGGATCTTCCACAGCGGGGACACCGGCTACTTCCCCGGCTTCGCGGAGATCGGCCGCCGGCTCGGCCCGTTCGACGCGACGATGATGCAGGTCGGCGCGTACAGCGACTTCTGGCCCGAGGTGCACATGACGCCCGAGGAGGGTGTCCGGGCCCACCTCGACCTCGGCGGCGACGTGCTGCTGCCGATCCACTGGTGCACCTTCAACCTCGCCCCGCACCCCTGGGAGGAGCCCGCCGAGCGGGTGGTCGCCGCCGCGCGGGCGCTGGGCGCGCGGCTGGCGGTGCCGCGCCCCGGCAAGCCCTTCGAACCGGCCGACCCGCCCACCCTGCGGCTCTGGTGGCGGGCCGTGGCCGCGCTTCCGCAGGACGGCGCGCCGCTGGTGGTACCCGACGACGCGGCCCGCGCGGCGGCCGACCCGAAGACGGTCGGCGGGACGGCGGGCAGCGGGAAGGCGACGGGGCGGGGCGGCCGGCCGAAGGCGGCGGAGGACGACGGCGTGCCGGTCTGAGCCCGCCGGCGGCAGGACCACGGGCGGGGCCGGCGCGGACGGGGGCGCCGGCCCCCGGCGGGACCGGGACCGCGGGGCGCCGACCGACCGCGGGTACGGTCCCGCCGGGCGCTCAGGAGGCGGAGGCCGCGCGCGCCTCGGCCCGACGGCGGAGCAGCCGCCAGGCGCCCTGCTGCACCAGCAGCGTGAGCACCCCCGCCACCACGATTCCGGCCATGTTCAGCAGCAACTGGAGGCTGGAGCCCGAGAACTGCCGGAAGTCGCCGTACCCGAGCGCGACCGCCGCGTTGGCGGCGGCCGGCACGGTGGTCACCGAGATCGCCACGCCGACCAGCATCCCGGCCTTGGCCGAGGTCAACGAGAGCAGCCCGGCGATGCCCGCGAGGAAGGCCACCACGAACGAGGTCGCGTCCGGCTGCCAGATGAACGAGGTGTTGGGTCGCGCCCCGTCGAACCTCTCCTGGCTGAACAACCCCGCCGCGTCCATCAGCAGCGAGAACACGACGGTCAGCGCCATCGCCACCGCGAACCCCGCCACCAGCGCGTTCAGCGAGCGCAGGGCCGGCCGCGACCGGCGCTGAACCAGCGCGACGCAGAGCCCGGCCAGCGGGCCGAACTCCGGCCCGACCGCCATGGCGCCGACGATGAGGATCGCGCTGTCCAGCACCGCGCCACAGGCCGCCAGCATCGTCGCCACGGTCAGGAAGGCCAGGTAGACGCCGGTGAGCGTGGACTCCTCGTGGGTGATCTCGGAGACGGCCTCCCAGACCAGCGCGTCCGCCCCCTCGCCGGGAGCGAGCCGTTCCGCCTCGTCGGCCGCCGCCGAGAGGGTCAGTTCGATCTCCTCGACGTCGATCGCGCCGCGCGCCGGAAGCCCCGTCGCCCGCAGCGCGCCCAGCACCTCGTCCGCCGACTCGCGCGCCACGTCGCAGAGCACCACGTCCCCCGGCGGCCGGACGGCCGCGTCGGGGAGCAGCACCACGTGGGTCACACCCACGCAGTCGTCCAGGCACCTCAGCACGGTGTCGCGCAGGTCGACGGGAACGATCAGGCGCAGGTGCAGCACGGATGCTCCGGACGGGATGCGGCGGCGGGGAGACCCGATCACCATAGACGGCCGCCCGTCCGACGGCCCGCCGAGGCTGCCGGTCCGTCGCACGGCACGCCCACTGACCGGGCCGCCCCCGAACGGACCGACCGCCGCGGGCCGGGGCGTCGCATCGCCACGGCGGATGCGGGCCGCCCCCGAACGGACCGACCGTCAGACGGGCCGACCGTCAGACGGGCCGACCGTCAAGCGGGCCGCTTGGCGAGTTCGACGAGGTCGACGGTGGCGCGCGGGTCGGCGACCTCGATGACCAGCCGGCTGTACCGCTCGTCGGCGAGCTCGATCACCACCGCCTTCTCCGGGTTCTTGACGTCCCAGAACACCCACTCGCCGCCCGAGCGGAAGGTTCCGGCGGTGATCAGCCCCGGGAAGTGCGTTCCGCCGACCCGGATCCCCTTGGGCTCGCGGAAGATCCCGGGGTCGACGGTGGCGCCCCGGACGTTGCCGATCGGGATCTCTATCCGGCTCCTGATCGCCCAGAGGCGGTCGAGGCCCTCGATCTCGACGACGAGGGTGTGGTCGGTGACGCTGACATGGGCCATGGACGTGTTCCTCTGCTGGTGATCGACGATGCTCTGGTTGTTCCGGGTGAGGACCTGCTCAACCCGTCGGTTCGGCCCCGCCGGCCGCGCCTGTCCCGCCGAACCGGCCGGCGAAGGCCAGGAGCGACGCGGCCGACGGCCCGCCCACGCCCGCACGGGCACGCAGCCGCAGGCCGAGGACGGTCGCGGCGAGCATCTCCGCGCCCCCGGGCCCGGCGCTCTCGCCCGCAGCGGGCCCGGCCGCCCGGGCGAGAGCGGTGTCGAGCGCGGCCAGGCCCTCGGCGACCAGTGCGCCGACCTCCGGATCGCTCCCGGCCCGTTCGACGGCGGCCGACAGCAGCAGTCCGCCGGCCGGGCCGCCGTCGAATCCGGCTGCCGCCTGCACCAGCAGCTCGGCCAGGCCGTCGGCGGTCCCGAGCGCCGCCGCGAGCGGCAGCACCTCCTGGTCGAGGTGGCGGCGCAGCGCGGCCAGGTAGAGGCCGCGTTTGCTCCCGAACACCTTGTAGAGGCTGCCCCGGTGCACTCCGAGACCGGTGACCAGATCGTCCACCGAAGTCCCTTCGTATCCCCGGAGGGCGAACAGCTCCGCCGCCGTCTCCACAGCTCGGTCCTCGTCGAAGGCGCGTGGTCTTCCCATGGCGATGACTCTAGGAGTTAAAGAACGCCCGGTCAAGAACGAACGTTCTCGAACCCTCCTCCTCCCCTCGCTCCGTCAGCCGGCCAGCACCTCCCGCAGGGCCCGGGCGTGCTTCACCAGTCGGCTCGACCCCGGCCTGCCCGCCACCTCCGCCAGCCCCGGCACCTCGCCGCGGGCACCGCAGCGGCGCGCGGCGTCCGCCGCCACCGCCAGCACGTCGGCCGCGCCGCGCACCCCCTCACCGCCGAGGAGCGCGGGCAGGACGGTGGCCAGCACCGACCAGACGGTGCCGTAGGCGCCGGTGTCCGCGACGGTGACCAGGGAGTGGGCGAGCCGGTTGGGCTTCACCGTGCCGAGGGTGACCAGCTCGCCCAGCTCGCGACCGAGCAGCGAGCCGTCCAGGTCGCCCCGGGCGGCGAGGACCAGCAGCGCGTCCACCGCCGCCGTCCGGTCGTCGGGGAACCGGGCCCCGAGGCCGTAGGCCACGGCGAGGTGCAGCGAGAGCCCGGCCGGACCGCCGCCCTCGGCGAGCACCACGAGCATCCGCCCCGCACCGCGCCGCTCGCGGTCCGCGGAGTCGGCGAACCAGTCGAGCCAGCGGGCCGCCTGCTCCTCGCGATGGTGCGGGAGCATCGCGGCCCAGTGCGGGCTGGGCTCCCACTGCCACTCGTTCTGCTTGCGGGCCCGGTCGACGGTGGGCTCGGTGCCGTCCAGCAGCGCCCAGAACTCCGCCTCCAGGCGCTCGCCGGCCGGGCCGACGGGTCCGCCCCCGCTGCCGGTCTGGGCGACCGCCACCCGCTTCACCGTCTCCCACCAGCGGTCCCAGTAGCGTTGCCCGGTCCGGGCCTCCGGGCCGGGCGCGAAGACCACCCGCGCCGAGGGCTGCGCCGGCAGGCCGCCCTCACGCAGCCACCGGGCCGCCCAGCGGCCGGCGGGCGAGGTCAGCCGGTCGGCAGCCGCCCGGACGGCCGCGTCGGTCGTCGGGGCCACCCGCAGCAGGGCGGCGCTCAGGTCGGCCTTCCCGACCGCGACGCCGGCCGCCTCGTGGACGGCCAGGCGCTCCACCAGCACCTCGGCCGCGACCGCACCGGTCGCATCGGTCGGGGTGGCGAGCAGCAGCGGCGGAAGGTCGGTGGTGACCCGCTCGGCCGCCTCGGCGAGCCGGGCGGCGATCGCCTCGCCGTACACCGTGTTGTGCGGACCGCGCAGCGGGTGGCGGCCCTTGTCCTTGAAGACGGAGCCGCGCCAGTGGGGGTCGACCAGACCGGCCACGGCCGCCGCGACGTACAGCACCTCGCCGGGACCGCAGTCGCTCCACCGGCTGCCCTCGCGCCACGGGTTCACCCGTAGCACCGGCTCCAGCGCCGCAGTCAGCGCCGCCCGGTCCAGGTGGGCGTGCCGGACCAGGCCGTCCAGCACCCGTTCGAAGACGGCGACGTCCGGCCGGCCCGAGGCCAGCAGCACGGCCAGCTCCTCGGCGACCTCGGCCGGGGTGGCGAGCGGGTCCCCGAGCGGGGCGGGCACCGGGACCGGTGGGAGCAGTTCGCTCCACGCGGTGTCGTCGTCCTCGCCGCTGCCCACCGGCGCGCCGAACAGCTCACCGGCGCGGGCGTGGTGGGCGGGGTTGAGGGCCTCGGCGGCGAGCCGCAGCTCGGGCAGGACGGCCTCGCCGGCCGCCTTGAGCCGGCGGGCCACCACGTTGAGCGCGCGCTCCTGGATCACCGTGTCGGGGTGGCCGAAGGCCTCGGCGGCGGCCAGCACCACCGGGCCGGAGCGTTCGGGCGAGCGCCGGGCGGCCTGCTCCAGCCAGGCCAGCTGGGCGCGGACCAGCTTCTTCTCGCTGCGGAACAGCACCACCGACGAGGCCTCGACGAGCACCTCCGGTCCGACCAGTCCGGCCTCGTCCAGCCCGGTGAGCACCTGCTGGGCGTGGCCGGCCACCGTCGAGAGTCCGTCCAGCACCGCGACCAGGTCCCGGACCCGGGAGGCGTACTCCTCCGTCGTGGGCGCGAGGGCGACCAGGACGGCGAGGAAGGCCTTCTGGTCGGCCGGCCGGCCACCGCGGACCAGTCGGGCCAGGCAGAGGTCGACCAGCTCTGCGCGGTCGAAGTGCGGGCCGCCCGCCAGCCCCGCGACCGCCTCCGGCCAGGAGTCCCCCGGCCGGGTGCTGTACCGGGAGTCGAACGGCCAGGCGACGTCGTCGAGCTCGAACACCCGCGGCAGCAGCACCGGTGTGAAGGTGTCCGCCCGCAGCCGCTCCAGCAGCGTGTCGGTGGTGCCCCGCGGGCCGGTCTCGGCGCCCGCGGCCGAGCGCACCCATTCGGCGACGAAGTCGTCGGAGGCCGGCACCCGGCAGCCCGTCCGCCGGACAACCCGCTCGATCAGCGGGAAGAGGTCCCAGCTCCAGCCGGATCCGCGCTTGGCGGCGAGCCTGCCGACCACCTCGATCTGCCACTCCTCCGGCTGGGCCTCGACCACCGCGCCGAGCGCCGGGTGGCGGGCCCAGGACCGGCCGGTGAAGTCGCGTCCGCCGATCCAGGTGGCGGCGCCCGCCGCACCGACGTGGCAGCCGGCTCCGGCGACCAGCAGCGCGCCCATCCGCTGGTTGGCCGCCTTGGACCAGTCGCTGCGGGCCTCCTTGCGCATCTCCTTGAGCACCGGGACGCAGGACCGCCGCTCGGCCGGGCCGAGCGCGGCGACCAGCCCCGGCACCTGCGGGACCCGCCCCTCGCGGACCGCCGTCAGCAGCGCGTCGACCGCGGCCGACGCGCCGCCCGTGACGCCTGCGGCGCCCGTCCCGTCCGTCGCCCGCGCCGCGCTCATCGTGTCCGCCCCGCTCATCGCGTCCCCTCCCGAAGGATCCCGTCGTGACCGGCCCCGCCGAGGGCCGTCCCGCTCTCCACGGCCCCGTTCCCCGCGGCTCCGCCCTCCACCGCGCCGTTCTCCGGCGCGCCGCCCCGGAGGGCCGCCTCCCGGACCATCCCGACCGCCAGGACGTGCTTGCACGGCCCGCGCCCGCCGCGGTACTTGGCCCACCAGAGGCAGGTGCAGCCGAGCGCGCCCGCCGCGTCCGTCCGCACCCGCTGGACGTGGTCGTCCACCGTCACGGTGGCGAGCGCGCCGCTCTCCTGGCGGACCGCCCCCGCCGCCACCAGGGCGCGCGCGGCCCGCAGCCGCGGGTTCCGGTCCTCGGCCCGCCCCGCGTCGTACGGCAGCTGGCGGTGGAAGTAGGCGGCCTCGGCGGCGTCGTAGCCGATCTGCCCGCCGGTGCCGAGCCGGGTGAGCGCCGCCCGCACCCGGGCCGGGGTGAGCCCGGACTGCTCGGCCAGGTCGGCGACCTCGATCCGCGGCTCCCAGGCGAGCAGCGCCGCGACCAGGTCGGCGTCCGGCTCGGCCGTGTCGGTGGCCAGCGCGCCGAGCACCCCGCCCTCGCCGGAGAAGCCCCGGGAGGCGTCGGGTGAGAGGGTGAGCGTCAGGCGCATCCCGGGCAGCACCACCTCCCAGGCGGAGGCCGCCGGGCCGTCACCCGCGACCGGGCCGTACACCCGCAGCGCCAGCGCGTGCCGCAGCACCCGCTGGAGCGCGGCCAGCCGCTCGGGGCCGGGCAGGCAGACCGCACCGGGCACCGGCCGGGTGGTCGGGCGCAGCGTCCGGCCGGCCGCGACCACCCAGAGGGCGGTCCGGGCACCGGCCCGGCCGCCGCCGCGCGGCAGCGACCGCAGGAAGCGGACCGCCTCGGCCGCGGGCAGCTCGGCCCGCAGGTCGAACCCGGCCGCGGTGACCTGCGTCTCGGCGAAGCCGCGCAGCCAGCGCTCCGGCAGCGGGACCTTCTTCTCGACGACCGGCCCGTCGAAGGTGGTGACCTCCAGGGCGTCCGGTCCGACGGCGAGGTGCAGCGGCTCGGCCCGACCGATCCGGGAGAGTGCCTCGCGCAGCGGGTTGTTGACGTCGACGTTGGTGGTGCCGTGACCGATCTCGTCGCCGTCCAGGCCGGCGGCGAGCACGTCGAGGCGGGCGTAGACGCCGCAGCAGCCGGAGAAGGACTCGAACCGGAGCCGGTCGCCGTTGGCGGTGACCACCGGGTCGAGCGAGGCGCGCAGCTGCGGCTGGTAGTAGCGGGCGGCGGCGACGTCGGCGACCGCGAGCAGCGCGGCGGCGGCCGGTGCGGGCTCGGCCAGGAAGCCCGCGAAGAAGCGGGGGTGGGTGGCCGCCCCGAGCGGGGTGGCGCCGCCGGAGGTCTCCAGGGCGAGGCGCCGGCCGGCCGCGCCGTCGAGGACGGCGGACGGGCGCAGATAGGCGTACGCGTGTGCGGATTGCGACATGCCGAACACGTTAGGTCAGGGCACTGACAGTCGAGCTCCGGCGCCCTCCTCCACCCGTCGCGGGCGGTCCCGACTGGAACAGGTTCTACCCGCGAGGTTCCCCCGAAAGGGTTACCCAGGTCACAACGGTCGGCGGGCGGCTTCTGTCACTATGGGCCCGTGACCGAGCTGACCGAACAGGAGAGACGGGCGACCGACACCGTCGGCCCGTTCGCCGAGCTGCTGCTGATCGAGCGGCTCGACGAGAACACGTTCCGCGGCCACTGCCACGCCGGAGCGCCGATGCGCGCGTTCGGCGGCCAGGTCGCCGCACAGGCGCTGGTGGCGGCCGGGCGGACGGTCGGGACCGACCGCGCGGTGCACTCGCTGCACGGCTACTTCCTGGTGGCCGGGGACCCGGCCCACCCGATCGACTACCGGGTCGACCAGGTGCGCCAGGGCTCCTCGTACGCCACCCGCCGGGTGACGGCGATGCAGAAGGGCGAGGCGGTCTTCACCCTCTCCGCGTCCTTCAAACGCCCCGAGCGGGCCACCGACCGGCACCGGGAGATCCCGTCCATGCCGGGCCCCGAGGAGTTGCCGGACGTCTTCTCCTCCTGGGACGAGGAGGCCCGCGCGGCGCTCGCCCGCAGCGGCTTCGGCGCCCTGGAGCTGCGGTTCGTCCCGCCGGACGCCCCGGGCGTGCCGCCCGCCGTCCCGGGCATGCCGCAGCAGTTCGTCTGGCTGCGCGCCGGTTCCCCGCTGCCCGCCGACGACCCGCTGCTGCACGTCTGCGCGCTCACCTACCTCTCGGACCTCACGCTGGCCTCGACGGCCGGGCTGCACCTCCAGCCCAACTTCTTCCAGCGCACCGAGCCGCCCCGGCTGCTGATGGCCTCGCTGGACCACGCGATGTGGTTCCACCGGCCGTTCCGGGCCGACGAGTGGCTGCTGTTCGCCCAGCGGAGCCCGTCCTCCTCGGACGGCCGGGGGCTGTCCCTGGGCGAGTTCTACGACCGGGAGGGACGGCTGGTCGCGTCCGCCGTGCAGGAGGCGCTGATCCGCGAACGCCTGGTCGCACCGCGCTGACCACGGCCCGGAGCCGACGGCGGGGCGGTCACCGGGGCCGGGCCGGCCCGCGGGCCGGCCCCGGTGACCGGGGGGAGAACGGCGGGCGGCCTGTCGGCGTCATATTCCTGAGCGGCCACGGCCCGTATCATGGTGCGGGTGACCAAGGTTGACCTGTCACCACGGCCGGTGGAGGCGATGTCTCCGCGTCAACTCGAACGCCGCGAGAGTCTGATCGCGGCAGCGCTCGCCCTGGTGAACGAGATCGGCGTCGAGCGGCTGCAGATGAAGCAGGTCTGCGAGCGGTCCGGAGCCGCCCTGGGGACGGCGTACCGCTACTTCTCCTCCAAGGACCACCTGCTGGCGGCCGCCATCGCCGAGTGGCATCGCCTGCTGCTGGCCGACCTGGTGGCGGAGCTCCGCGGACCGCGCGCCGGCCTGGGCGCCACCGACCGGGTGGTGCGGTTCGTCCGCGGCGGGATGCGGGCCTACCAGCGCCAGCCCGAACTGGCCCGGCTCCGGGTGGCCGTCGCCGCCTCCACCGACCCCTTCGCCAGCGAGGCCCTGCAGGGCATGGCCCGGGCCGACAGTGCCGCGCTCCAGGCGGTGATGGCCGAGGTCCCGGCCGCCACGAGCGACCTGGTGCGGCACATCGTCGGCCACGCCTGGCAGGGCGAGCTGACGGCCTGGGTGACCGGCCGCACCACGCTCGGCGACGCCCGGCGGCGGCTGGAGGACGTGGTGCGGCTGGTGCTGGCCCCGTACGAGACGCCCTACCCGGCCCCGTACGAGGTCCCGTCCAGCGCCTGAGCCCGGTGGGGCGGCTCCGGCGGACCCCGGGCGGAGTCAGGCCGCCGTCACCGGGTGGACCACCACCGCGTCGAAGAGGTAGCCCTCGCGGTTGAACACCGCCACCTCGGGCTGGGTGTTGCCGCGGCGGTCGGTCGCCCGGGCCCGCAGCTCGTACGGGCCGGGGCGCTCCGGACGCCAGTCGACGCTCCAGCGCGTCCAGTTGTCGGCGCGGGGCTCGTCGAGCAGTTCGGCCCGGTGCCACCGCAGGCCGCCGTCGGTGGACACCTCGACCGTACGGACCGCCGCCGCACCCGACCAGGACCGGCCGTACAGCCGGTGCCGGCGACCGGCGGCCAGCACCGCCCCGCGGGCCAGCTCGAAGGCGCTCTTGACGACCTGGGTGGTGAGCGGGGCGCTGCCGCCGGCCGGGTGGTCGGGGCCGAAGAGGCGGTAGAAGTCGGTGTTCCAGGGCGAGTAGAGCGGGTGGTCGGCCACCTCGACCGTGCCGACCCACTTGATCGACGCGATCCCGATCCAGCCCGGGACCACCAGCCGGACGGGCGCGCCGTGGTCGGGCGTCAGCGGCTCGCCGTTCATCTCGTAGGCGAGCAGTACGTCGTCCAGCGCCTTCGCCACCGGCAGCGGGCGGCGGACCCGGCCGAGGCTGACGCCGCCGGACACGAACTCCGCGTCGAGGCCGCTGGGCAGCACGTCCACCGCACGACGGCTGATCCCGGCCCGGCGGAGCACGTCCGCCAGCCGGACCCCGCGCCAGCGGGCCGAGCCGATGCCGCCGAGCGTCCACTGGGTGCCGGTCACCGTCTGGTGCTGCTGGCCGGTGTAGAAGCTGCGGCCGTTGCCGGCGCACTCGACCAGGGCGCTGATCGAGTGCGCGGGGAGGTCGTGCAGGTCGTCGAGGGAGAACTCGACCGGCCGGTCGGCGGTGGGTGCGCCGCGCAGGCCGCTGCCGAAGAGCCGCAGCCGCCAGCTGCCGGCGTCGATCAGCGGCGTGCTGGTGTGGTTGCGGACGAAGAACCGCTCCACCGGGATGTGACGGCCGACCGGGCCGCCGTCCGCGCTCCCGCGCAGCGCGTCGAACCGCATCTCGGCGTTGGTGCCGCGCGGGACGAACCACTCGGCGGGCAGCGGCTTGAGGATCCCGGGCACCGGGCCGGCGGTGGGAGCGGCGGCGGCGAGGCCGGCGGACGACCGCGCGACGGGCTCGGCGCCGCCCGCGGACGGCGGAGCCGCGAGCGCGTCCGCCGGGGCGAGCAGCCCGCCGGCGGTCGGGGCGGCGAGCACCCCCGCTGCGGCGAGCATCCGCAGCAGGGTGCGGCGGTCGACGCCGTCCGCGCGGGCCTCGCCGGCCAGCCACTGGCGGCGGCGGAGCCGGTCGTACGCGGCTTCCGAGGGGGTTTCGGCGGGCATGGGCACACTTCCGTTCGGATCGTGGTGACGGTCGGACCATGGACCTGCGGGCGGCGCGCCGGTCCGCCGTCGGAACGCGGACCTGCGGGCGGGGGGCTGCGGTCAGCGCGAGGGGCGGCCGGGGCCGCGGTCGGCACGGCGCCGCGGCGGCCGTCGGGCGGCCGGGGGGTGACCCCGAGGAGCCCGGGTTCACCCCGGGCGGCCGGACGGGCTCAGCGACAGCGGCAGCGACAGCAGCTTCGACAGCAGCTGTGACAGCGACAGTGACGGCGACAGGAAGGAGCGGCGCACCCGGGTGCGCCGACCGGTCCACCGGCGGCCCCGCGCACGGCGCAGGCGGCACGGGTGGGGGCATGGGCGGCGGCACGAGTGACGGCGCGGACGGCGAACCGTCCGGTGGTCCTCACTGCACGGGGCGTCCCGGTCACGATGCGGATCATAGGGCCGACCCCGACGCCGCGTCAGGCGATCCGGGCGAACCGGCCCCGGCGGACGGGACCACGGCTTGACCTTCACACCGATGTCAACTCCTACCGTGCGGGGCGGGACGGCCGACCGGCCGTCCCGCCCTCCCGCACAGGAGCACCGCCATGACCGCGCCGAAGACCGCTCCCGCCCCGCTCGCCCGGATCGTCCGGGGCTCCGGCCCCGGCCTGCTGCTCGCCCACGGCGCGGGCGGCAGCGCCCGCGACAACTGGGGTCCGCTGCTCGACGACCTCGCCGCCCACCGCACCGTCGTCGCCCCCGACTACCCGGGCTCCGGCGACAGCCCCGACGAGCCGGGCGAGCCCTCGCTCGACGAACTGGCGGACCGCCTGGTGGCGGTCGCCGACGAGGAGGGCCTGACCGGGTTCGACCTGGCCGGCTACTCGCTCGGCGCCGCCGTCGCCGTACGGGCCGCGACCCGCCACCCCGGGCGGGTCCGCTCCCTGCTGCTGCTCGCGGGGGTGGCCGGCGGATCCCAGCGGTTCCGGCTGCTGGCCGACCAGGCCGTCGCCCTCGCCGGGCAGCCGGCCCTGCTGGCCGACCAGGCCCTGACCGTGGTGTTCGGCCGTACCTGGGTCGACGCCCTGCCCGCCGACCGGCTCGCCGACCTGCGGGCCGCCCTCGCCGCCACACCGGTTTCGGCGGGCTTCCGCCGGCAGTTCGAGCTGGCCGCCCGCGCCGACGTCCGCGCCGAACTGGCCGGCATCGCCGTGCCCACGCTGGTGATCTCCACGACCGAGGACACCCTGGTGGCGCCGGAGCAGCACCGCGCCCTGGCCGAGGGCATCCCCGGCGCCCGCCTGGCCGAGCTGACGGCCGGCCATCTGCCGATGGTGGAACAGCTGCCCGGGCTGCGGCAGCTGGTGCTCGGCTTCCTCACCGGCCACCCGGCCGCCGGATGACCGTACGGTCGAGCAGCCCTACCGCCGGCCGGTGGCCGGCCGGCGTCACCCCCGACGCCCCGGCCCCCGCCCACCTGCCGGATCCGTGAACGGCCGGACGCTCCGGGGGAACACCCCGACGGGGCCCGGCGTTCGCCCGGACATGCGCATCGGAGAGCTCGCCCGTCTGACCGGGGTGTCCACCCGCCTGCTGCGGTACTACGAGGAGCAGGGCCTGCTCTCGCCGGCGCGTTCGGCCGCCGGCTACCGCGAGTACGCCGAGGGGGACGCGATCCGGGTGCGACAGGTCCGCAGCCTGCTGGCGGCGGGCCTGTCCACCCGGGTGATCGCGAGCATCCTCCCGTGCGCCCACGGACCGATACCCGCCCTGGAAGCCTGCCCCGACCTGCTCGGCACCCTCCGCGGCGAGCTGGCCGAGCTCGACGCCCGCATCGGCGAGCTGACCCGCAGCCGGGGCGCCCTCGCCGGTTACCTGGACGCCGCCCTGCCCCCGGCCCGCGCGTACGCCGCCGCCTGACGGCCCGCCGCCGCACCGGACACCCGTCGGGCCGCCGCACCGGACACCGGCCGGTCCAGCCGTCCGACGCCGCCTCACCCCGCCCTCCCCGGCGTGCCCTCCCCCGCCTCCCGGCCGGAACTGGACATAGTGCGACATGTATCCCTTTGACGATCATGTCACCGCCCAGGGCGAACGCCGGAAGAGGTACCCCCATGACGAGTCAGCCGCCCGAGCCGCCGGACGAACCCGCCGCCACCCTCCCCGTCGACCGGGCGGTGTTCGGGATCAGCGCCGTCCTCGTCCTGGCGGTGGTCGCCTGGGGCATCTTCGCCGAGGACTCCCTCGGCCGGACCTCCAGCAGCGCCCTCGGCTGGGTCCTGCACAACTTCGGCTGGCTCTTCGTCGTCGCCGCCGACGTCTTCCTCGTCCTCACCGTCCTGCTCGCCCTCAGCCGCTTCGGGCGGATCCGTCTCGGCCGCGACGACGACGAGCCCGAGTTCTCCACGCTCTCCTGGGTCGCCATGATGTTCAGCGCCGGCATGGGCATCGGCCTGATGTTCTACGGCGTCGGCGAGCCGCTCCAGCTGTACGCCACCCCGCAGCCGGGTTCCGGCCTGGAACCGCAGTCCGCGGCCGCCGCCCAGCAGGCACTGGAGTTCTCGCTCTTCCACTGGACCCTGCACCCGTGGGCGATCTACGCGGTCGGCGGCCTCGCACTCGCCTACACCACCTTCCGCAAGGGCCGGGGCAACCGGATCTCCTCCGCCTTCGTCCCGCTGATCGGGCAACGCGGCGCGGACGGCTGGACCGGCCGGGCCATCGACATGCTCGCCGTGTTCGCCACCGTCTTCGGCTCGGCCACCAGCCTCGGCCTCGGCGCCCTCCAGGTGGCCGACGGCCTCGGCTACGTCTCCTCCGTCGAGAACACCGAGCGCACCCAGCTGATCATCATCGGCTCGCTGAGCGCCGCCTTCGTCGTCTCCGCCTTCTCGGGCGTGCACAAGGGCGTCAAGTGGCTCTCCACCGCCAACGTCGTGCTGGCCTCGCTGATCATGCTCTTCGTCTTCGTGATCGGCCCGTCCGTCTTCGTCCTGGACGCGATCCCGTCCACCGTCGGCGGCTACCTGTCCGACCTGGTCGCCATGTCCACCCAGACCGGCGCCTTCACCGACGAGAGCTGGCTCGGCTCCTGGACCATCTTCTACTGGGCGTGGTGGCTCTCCTGGGCGCCGTTCGTCGGCACCTTCATCGCCCGCATCTCCCGGGGCCGCACCATCCGCCAGTTCCTGATCGGCGTGCTGCTGGTGCCCAGCGGGGCCACCGTGATCTGGTTCTGCGTGATGGGCGGCACCGCCATCCGACTGGACAGCACCGGCGCCGCCGACCTCGTCGAGACCATCCCGCAGGGCGCGGAGGCGTCCCTGTTCGAGATGCTGCGCTCACTGCCGCTCGGCTCGGTGACCAGCGTGATCGCGGTGCTGCTGGTGATGCTCTTCTTCATCACCAGCGCCGACTCCGCCTCCCTCGTCCTCGGCTCACTCTCCAGCCGCGGCTCGCTGCACCCCCGCACGTGGCTGGTGGTGGTCTGGGGCGTCCTGATGGGCGGAGTCGCCGCCGCCCTCCTGCTCGCCGGCGGGCTGACCGCGCTGCAGAACGCCACCATCCTGGTCGCCCTGCCGTTCGTCGTGGTGATGCTGCTGCTCTGCGTCGCGCTGGTGAAGGAGCTGCGCACCGACCCCGCCGCCGGTCCCTCCCGCTTCCACCCGGCCCACGGCCTGCGGGACGCCGTACGGGTCGCCGTCGGCGACGCCCTCGCCGATGCCGGACGGCGCGACCGGCGCCCCCCGCCCGAGTGAACCGGTGACGCCGGACCCGCCCGAGGAGGTCGGGCGGGTGGGGTGTGACCTGGGATGTTGCGTCTTCCGCCCAACCCGACGCCCGCCCCCCATCCGGACTTCACCCGCACGTAGCGACCGTTAACGCCGCCCTGGAAACCTCCCTGTCATGAACGCCAACCCTCCGGCGACCCTCCAGGACCCGCGCTTCCCCCTGCCCAAGCGCCACCGCCGACTCCTGGCCTGCGCCGCCGTCCTCGCCTCCGTCACCCTCGGCACCCTCGGTGTGGGCGCCACCGTGGAGACCGTCCAGCCCGGCACCGTGGCCACGGCCACCACCCGGAGATGATGTGGTCGGAGCCACACGCCGCGACGGCACGGTCGGCGGTACGGCCACCACCAAGAAGTACGCCGTGACGCTGCCCGGAACACTCGCCGAGCAGATTCGCGCGAGGGTCGGCCCCCGTGAGTTCAGTCGTTACGGATCTCCGACGGGCGGCTCGAGGTGGCCCGGCTCCGAGCCTCAGGCGTGCTGTTCCGCCTTCGGGGCGGCCGGGGCCGGGACGGTGATCTCCGGGTCCCGGCGCGAGTGCCGGCCGGTGCCGGGCTCCGGCAGGAGGTGGGCGGGGGCGTAGCGGGCGGCGGGCGCGCGCAGGAGCCAGCCCGGGGGGCGGGTACCGCGGGGTGCGCGGACGAGCAGTCCCATCCGGTGGAGCAGGTCGAGGGAGTCACGGCGCAGCGCCGTCCGGTCGGCCAGGTAGTCACGGCGCCACCCCGCCGGAAGCCCGTACTCGTCGGCGATGTCGCCGAGGACGCCGTCTATCAGCGCGTCGGGGACGGGCACGTCGGCGTCCGTGGACTCACCGGGGAGCGGCCGCACCTCCTCCACCAGGCGTTCGACCAGCAGCAGCGCGGCCTGGGCCAGGGTTCCGGCGCCGGGCAGGGCGAGGTCGGTGAGCTCCTCGGCGGGGTCGAGCAGGGCGACGCCCTCGGCGCGGTGCTCCGCCTCCAGGCCGAGGAAGTCGGCGAGGGCGGCAGGGCCCGAGATCCGGTGGTCACGCAGCCAGTCCCGCCGCTCCTCCGACAGGTCCGCGATCAGGACGACCGGGGTCTCGGCGAGCCGGCGGCGTACGGCGGTGCCGGGCTCGGCCTCGGCGGCGTGGCGGATCAGGTCGGCCGCGTCGGCGGCGCGCGCGGGCGGGGCGGCCGGAACGGCCCGCGCGAGCTCCCGGTCGACCGTCAGGACGGTCTCGTCACCGGCCGGATCCGCCGGATCGACGGGGACGTCGAGCAGCACCTGCCAGTCGGCCAGGACGGCGAGCGCCATGCAGAGGTCGGCGCGGGCGGCGTCCGGCGCGGGCGCGGCCTCCGGGCCGACCGTGCGCATCGCGGCCCGCAGCCGGCCGAGCGGCAGTTGCTCGGGCGCGTCGACCAGCAGGGCCAGCGCGAGCGCCAGGCGGGCGTACCCGCCGGGGGTGAACGGGGCACCGGTGGCGGGGTGTTCGAGCCGGCGGGCGGCTCCGGGGCCGAGGCCGGCCTTGTGCAGGCGGGCGTGCCAGGGGCCGACGAGCAGACGGTAGCCGAGCAGGGTGTCGAAACGCTCGGTGAGCCAGTCACGATGACGGCGGATCAGCGGGAAGCCGTCGGCGTGCGGCCCGGAGGCCGTGACCAGGGGGTGGGCGAGCAGCAGCCGGGCCGCGATCCGCCGCTCGGCCGCGGTGGCGGCGGCGGAACGGTCCTGAGCACCGACGGTGGCGATCCGGGAGCGTTCGGGCTTGCGGTGCTTGCCCGGCCTGCCCGGCTTGGCGCCCGAGAGGACGACGGGCAGCGCGCCGGCGTCCCGGCGGGCCCGGCGCAGGCCGCGGACCGGGCGGGCCTCGCGGGTGCGCTGCTGCGCGGGGGTGTGGGCGGTGGGGCCGTGCCACCAGCTGACGACGTCGGACGCCGGTTCGGCGGGGGCGGACCCGGGCAGACCCGGTCCGACGGGGCCCGGTCCGACGGGGCCCGGCTCGGCCGGCGCGCCGAAGTGCCGGGCCGGATAGAGCCCGAAGGAGGCCGCCCAGAGGTCGTCGGCGGTACCGGCGTCGGCCTGCGCGAACCACTCGGCGAGCCGGAGCAGTCCCGGATCCGGCGAGAGCCCCGGAGTCGGCACGGAAGACGGTGCGGGAGTAGTCGGTGCGGGAGTCGGCGCGGAGGGCGGAGCCGGAGTCGGTGCGGGGCCGGCAACCTCGGCCACGTCCACGTCCACCTCCACCTCCTGCGGGTCGTCAGTCCCCGGCGCACGTACGGCAACGCGCGCGGGCACGGGCGCGGACGCGGACACCGCCCGGGACCCGGCCGGAGGGGCCGACAGGGGCACGGCCGCGGACACGGCTTCGCGTACGGCGACGACGGCGTCGAGGGTGCTCCGCCCCGCTCCGCCCGTACGCCCGTCCGACGCGCCACCGGCCGCCCGCGCGGCGCCGGTCACGTCCTCCTGCTGCTCCATGTCGTGGACCAGACTAGACGGTGGGCGCGGCCCCCGCTGGCAGCTGCCGGGTCCCGTGGGCACCGAACCGCGCCCCACCGCGCGTCGCCCGGCGATCGTCGCCCCACCGCCGCCCGGCCGGAACCTACGCGTCGGTAACCTGTCCTTCCCGGACCCCGCTCCGGTCGCCCGGGGTGCCCAGCACGGGCCACCCGCTCCCCATCCCCCGGAGGACACCGCCGCATGAGCATCCGTACGACCACCCGCGCCGTTCTCGGCGGCCGCCTGCGTTCGGCCACCGGGCTGCTCACCGGCTACGCCACGACCTCGGCGGCCCACCTGGGGGCGATCCTGGCCGACACTCAGGTGCTCCGGCACGCCACCAAGCCGACGCTGATGCCGCTGCTGGCCGCCCACAGCGCGGTCGCCGCCGCCGCGGCCGGCCGGGAGGCGCCCAGGCTGCTGACGCCTGCGCTGCTGCTGAGCGCGGGCGGGGACGTCCTGCTCCAGCTCGGCAACGACACCGCGTTCCTGGCCGGCATGGGCTCGTTCGCCGCGGCGCACGTCTGCTACGTCACGATGTTCGTCGGGCAGGGCGCGCTCACCGAGCGGCGACGGGCGCTGCTGGTGGCGGCGGCGTACGCGGCGGCCTGGGCGACGATGGTGAGCCGGCTCTGGCCGGACCTCGGGGACCTGCGGGTGCCGGTGGCCGGGTACAGCCTGCTGCTCGCCTCGACGGCCGTCACCTCGGCCGGGCTGGGCCTGCGGACCGGGCTGGGCGGGGCGCTGTTCCTGCTCTCCGACACACTGATCGCCACCAAGCTGGCCAAGTGGCGGGAGCTGCCGGGCCACCAGTTCTGGATCATGGCGACGTACGTCCTGGCGCAGTACCTGCTGGCCAGTGGTGCGCTCCGGGCCGCCGCCGAGGCGCAGGACGCCCGGGGGCCGGAGGACGCGGACAGCGCGGAGGACGCCGGACACGCCGGTCGACCGCAGACGGCCTGACCCCCTCCCCGTCGGCCTGACGACCTGACGGACACGGAGGTGCCGCCGGACGGACCGTCCGGCGGCACCTCTGCGCGAACCCCTCCTGGGCCGGCACGTCTTCAGGCGGACCCGGTACCGGCCCGCCGCCGCAGCAGCCAGAAGCCACCGACGCCGCCGGCGATCAGCAGCGCGCCACCCGCGAGTTCCAGCGGGTCGGCCGCCACCGAGCCGCCGAGGCCGGTCTTCACCGCGCCGTGCGGGGCGACCTGCTGGCTGCCCGCGCCGGACTGACCGAGCGACCCGGCCCACTCGCCGGCCGCCTCGCTCCACCCGCCCAGACCCGAGGGCGTGGATCCGGCGCCGGAGGACGAGACCGTCACGGTGGTCACGGTGACGGTGGTGGCGAAGGCCCCGCCGTCCGGACAGGTGCCGTCGACCTTGCTGTCGCCGCTGTGCTTGCCCGCCAGCCGGGCGGAGCCGGTGTGCTTGCCGTCCGAACCGAGCGTGAGGGTGGCCGGCCCGCCCTCGAAGGCTTGGGAGTTGGCGGTGATGGTCTTGGCTTCGGGCTTGTCGGACTTCTCGCAGGAGACCGTGACCGTCACGGTCTGGCCCGGTGCGGCCTGGGTCGGGCTGACCGTGGCGGCGCCGTCCTTGGCCAGCGCGGTGGGAGCCGTCAGGCCGGTCAGCACCGCTGCGCCGATCAGGGCGGCGGCGGCCGTACGCGTGGGGCGCATGCCGGAACCTCCGGGATTCTCGGGCGCAGCCGCGGACTCGGATGTCCACGTGATCGAACAACTACACCCAGTTACTCACCGACGGTAGGCACCTCTCCCCCGCCCGGCCACCGCTCGGAGCCGTTCGAGCGACCGGCCGTCACCCACCGTGACTCAGAGGTCGAGGTCCACGACGACCGGGGCGTGGTCCGACGTGCCCTTGCCCTTGCGGGCCTCGCGGTCGACGTAGCTGTCGGTGACGGCGTCGACGAAGGGCTTGTTGGCGTAGGTGAGGTCGATCCGCATGCCGCGGTTCTTCGGGAAGGCCAGCTGCCGGTAGTCCCAGTAGGTGTAGGGGTGGTCGTACTTGAGCGGGCGGGGCACCACGTCGTGCAGGCCGGCCTCGCCGAGGGCGGCCAGCGCGGCCCGCTCGGCGGGGGTGACGTGGGTCAGGCCCTCGAAGGCGGCGACGTCGAAGACGTCCTCGTCGGCCGGGGCGATGTTGAAGTCGCCGAGGACGGCGAACGGGCGGCTGCCGGCCGCGTCCTCCAGCGAGGCCTGGCGCAGCGCCTCCAGCCACTCCAGCTTGTACCGGTAGTGGGCGTGGTCGACCTCGCGGCCGTTGGGCACGTAGACCGACCAGACCCGGACCGGCCCGCAGGTGGCGGCGACGGCGCGCGGCTCGACGTCGGGCAGCAGCGCGTCGTCGGCGAGGTAGCCGGGCTGGCCGGGGAGGTCCCGGACGACGTCCTCCAGGCCGATCCGGGAGACGATCGCCACGCCGTTCCACCGGCCGGTGCCGTGCGCGGCCGTCTCGTAGCCCAGCTCGCGGACCGGCTCGTACGGGAACGCGTCGGCGGCGCACTTGAGCTCCTGGAGGCAGAGCACGTCGGGCTTGGCGCTCTCCAGCCATTCGAGGAGCTTGGGCAGCCGCGCGGTGACGGAGTTGATGTTCCAGGTGGCGATGCGGACGGTCACGGCGGGCGGCCTTCCCGATGGCGGTACGGACGAGGGGTGGACGCCCTGGCGGGCGTCCACCCCGAATCTACCGAACGGCACCGACAATCCGGCCCGGCCGCAGGGCCCGGGCCCTGGTCGGGCTCCGGTCGGGCCCGGGTCGGGGGGGCAGGTCAGGGAGCGGGGCGGACCACCGCCGCCGAACCCCCGCCGCGCCGCACCGGTTCGGCGGCCGCGACCCAGCGGCCGTCCGGCAGCCGCTCGACGCCGGTCGCGGCGCCGATCTCCGGCGTGCTCGCGAAGACGTGGCCGAGCGCCTCCAGCCGGGCCCGCTCGGGCAGGGCCAGGAAGGCCGGCTCGGCCTGGGTGGCGGCCGTGTTGCGCTGGCTGGCGCGCGGTGCGGCGATCGCCTGCTCCAGGCTCAGCCCCCGGTCGAGGCGACCGAGCAGCACCTGGAGGGTGGTGGTGATGATGGTCGCACCGCCGGGGGATCCGACCGCCAGCACGGGCTCGCCGTCGCGCAGCACGATGGTCGGCGAGAGCGAGGAACGCGGGCGCTTGCCGGGGCCCGGCAGGTTGGGGTCGGGAACGCCGGGGACGAGCGGCGTGAAGTTGAAGTCGGTCAGCTCGTTGTTGAGCAGGAAGCCGCGGCCGGGGACGGTGATGCCGCTGCCGCCGGTCTGCTCCAGGGTCAGGGTGTAGGAGACGACGTTGCCCCAGCGGTCGGCCACGGTGAGGTGGCTGGTGCTCAGGCCCTCGTACGGCTCGGCGGTGGGCGCCACGCCCTCGCTCGCGCAGTCGGCGGGGTGACGCGGGTCGCCGGGCGGGAGCGGGCTGGTGAGGGCGCGGTCGGGGCTGATCAGGCAGGCGCGCGAGGCGGCGTAGCGCGCGGAGAGCAGCTCCCGCACCGGGACGTCGTTGAACGCCGGGTCCCCGACCCAGCGGTTGCGGTCGGCGAAGGCGATCCGCGTGGAGTCCAGGAAGTGGTGGTAGTACTGCGTGGCGTCGTAGCCGCCGACCTCGCCGTCCTCCAGGATGCCGAGGGACTCGCCGACGGTGGTGCCGCCGGAGCTGGACGGGGCGATCGAGTAGAGGTCGTAGTCCCGGTAGGCGACGTGGGTGGGCTGCTGCCGGCGGACCTGGTAGCCGGCCAGGTCCACGGCGTCCACCTTGCCGGGCCTGGCGACGCGGCCGGAGGCGGGGTCGACCGGCGGGTGCTGGACGGTGCGGACGATGTCGGCCGCGAGGTCTCCCCGGTAGAGCGCCTTGACGCCCTCCCGGCCGAGCTGCGCGTACGTGGCGGCGAGGTCGGGGTTGCGGAACGTCGAGCCGACGACCGGGAGGCCGCCGCCGGGCAGGAAGAGCTTGGCGGTGTCCGGGAAGTCCTTGAACCGGGCCTGGTTGAGCGCGGTCTGGTCCTGGAACGTCTGGTCGACGGTGAAGCCCTGCTCGGCGATCCGCCGGGCGGGCGCGAGCGCCTCGGCGAAGGGGCGCTTGCCCCAGAGCCGGACGGCGGTCTCCCAGGTGGCCGGGGAGCCGGGGACGCCGACGGAGAGGCCGCTGGTGACGGCGTCGGCGAACGGCAGCGGCTTGCCGTCCTCCAGGAACAGGGACGCGTCGGCGGTCCGGGAGGCGGTCTCCCGGCCGTCGATGGTGTGCACCCGGCCGGTGTCGTGGTCGTAGTAGACGAAGTACCCGCCGCCGCCGATCCCGGCCGAGTACGGCTCGGTGACGCCGAGCGCCGCGGCGACGGCCACGGCGGCGTCCACCGCGTTCCCGCCCTTGCGCAGGACTTCGATCCCGGCGGCCGTGGCGTCGGCGTCCACACTGGCCACCGCCCCGCCCCGGCCCACGGCCTCGGGCACCTTGGCCGGTGTCGCCGACGGCGGCCCGGCCGCCCCGGCAGGGCCGGCGACCGAGCACACCAGGGCGGTGGCAAGCAGCAACGGCGGGGCGATTCGAGCCAGCGCTCTCATCCGAAATCCTCCTGAATAGGCGTCAACTCCGTTGTTTCACAGGAGCCATGACCCCGACAACAGGGCCACGGCGCTACCAACGGGTAGTTGACGCGCGGCGGCCGGCCCGGAGGAGACGGACGGGCACGCTTCGGCTCCGGTCCGCCGGAACGAACGGGCAGCCGCCCGTGCGGCCGGTAGCCGGCGCGCGTACCCGTCGAATCCCGGCACGAAGGGCGCAGCCCCTCCGTGCACCCGGCCCCGCCACCGCCGCTCCCCGGCGCCGCCCGTCCTGCCCCGCGCCCCTGGCGGCATCGGCGCGGGGCGCACGTCGGCCGGAGGGACCACCACGACGGGCGGAGGCTCCACCACCCCGGGCAGCTCCTCGACCGGCTGACGCGTCCCTGCGGGGCGCTCCCTGAGCAGGAAGTCGGCCGGGCCGACTTCCTGTGCTCCGGCTCTCCGCCCGGCCGCCTTGCAGGGCCTACGGGAGGGTGCGTTCGACCCGGCGCCGCTTGATGGTGCGGAAGCGTCGGGCGACCTGGCGGGCGAGGTCGGCGGCGCCGACCAGGCCCGCCTCGTTGCCGAGCGCGGCGTGCACGATGGTCGCCTCCGGGCGGAAGCCGCGGCCGGTCAGGGCGCGGCGGAAGGTGTCCCGCGCGGGGCCGAGGAGGAGGTCACCGGCCTCGGAGACGCCGCCGCCGATGACGAAGCGGCCCGGGTCGAGGGCGGCGGCCAGGTTGGCGATGCCGACCCCGAGCCAGGTGCCGACCTCGTAGAGCAGTTCGGTGGCGGTCGGGTCGCCGGCCCGGGCGGCCTCGGTCACCAGCGGGCCGGTGATGCCCTCGATCACGCCGCCGGCCCGCGCCAGCAGCGGCTGGACCACCGGGGACTCCTCGACCACCAGCTCGCGGGCGTCGCGGACCAGCGCGTTGCCCGAGGAGTACTGCTCCCAGCAGCCCCGGTTGCCGCACGGGCACCGGTGACCGCCGGGCACCACCTGCATGTGCCCGAACTCGCCCGCCAGCCCGTACCTGCCCCGGTCGACGAAGCCGTCGCGGACGACGGCGCCGCCGATGCCGGTCCCCAGGGTGAGCATCACCATGTGGTCCTCGCCCCGGCCGGCGCCGAACCGCCACTCGGCCCAGGCGGCGGCGTTGGCGTCGTTCTCGACGATCACCGGGAACCGCAGCCGTTCGCTGAGCGCCTGCTGGAGCGGCTCGTTGCGCCAGTTCAGGTGCGGGGCGAAGAGCACCGTGGCCCGGTCGGCGTCCACCCAGCCGGCCGCACCGATGCCGACCGCGTGGACGTCGTGCCGGTCGGCGAGCCGGAGCACCAGCTCGACGATGACGTCCTCGACCACCCGGGGGCTCTTGGACTTGTCCGGGGTGTCCGTGCGCAGCTTCTCCAGCACCTTGCCCTCGCCGTCGACCACGCCGGCGACGACCTTGGTGCCGCCGATGTCGACACCGATGGTCGGCAGCCTCAGCAGGCCGGCGGGCAGGGAGCGGCGGCGGCGTTCGGCGCGCGGGCCGAGGCCGAGCAGGGTGGGCAGGACCGGAGGCCGGGTGGTGCCTTGGGGGCTGGTCACGGCTGCGGGCGCTCCTCGGCTGAGTCGGTGGACGCGGGATCGGCGGACGCGGGATCGGCGGGCGCGGGGCGGGGGGACCGCGGGTCGCCGGACGCGGGATCGGCGGCCGGGCCGGGGGCGGTGGGCCGGGCCAGCTCGTGGGAGAGCTCGGCGAGGTCGGAGCCGCCGGCCATCTCGGTGGTGAGCTGTTCGAGGCCGATCTCCGCCCTGGCGTGGCTGCCGGCCATCCGACCGCGCCTGAGCAGGGTGAAGTGGTCACCGACCAGGTACGCGTGGTGCGGGTTGTGGGTGATCAGCACCACGCCGAGACCGGCGTCCCGGGCTGCGGTGACGTACTTGAGCACCACTCCGGACTGCTTGACGCCGAGCGCGGCGGTCGGCTCGTCCAGGATGAGCACCCTGGCGCCGAAGTGCACGGCGCGGGCGATCGCCACGCACTGGCGCTGGCCGCCGGAGAGGGTGCCGATCGGCCGGTCGACGTCGGGCAGGTCGATGCCCATGTCGGCGAGCGCGCTCCGGGTGGTGGCGCGCATGCCGTCGGCGTCCAGCCGCAGCCCGCCCCAGCGCTTGTAGCCCTGCTCGGAGCCGAGGAAGAAGTTCCGCCAGACGGGCATCAGGGGCACCACGGCGAGGTCCTGGTAGACGGTGGCGATGCCGCGGTCGAGGGCCTGGCGCGGCGAGTCGAAGCGGACCTCCTCGCCGCCCACCGTGAGGGTGCCCGCGTCATGCCGGTGCAGCCCGGCGATGATCTTGATCAGCGTGGACTTCCCGGCGCCGTTGTCACCGAGCACGCAGCTGATCTCGCCGGACCGCAGGGTCAGCGAGACGTCCTCCAGCGCACGGACCGTGCCGTACGTCTTGCCGACGCCTTCGAGGGCGAGCAGCTCGGTGCCCGGGGCGGGCGCCGTCGTCGTGTCAGGCACGGTCATCGCGGCCCCCGTTCGGCACGGCGCTTCACCCAGGAGTTGAGCAGGGCCGCGAGCAGCAGCATCCCGCCGAGGAAGAACTTGAACCAGTCCGGGTTCCACTGGGCGTAGATGATGCCCTTACTGGCCATGCCGAAGATCAGCGCGCCGAGCGCGGAGCCGGCCACCGAGCCGTAGCCGCCGGTGATCAGGCAGCCCCCGATGACGGCCGCGACGATGTAGATCAGCTCGTTGCCGACGCCCTCGCCGGACTGCACGGTGTCGAAGGAGAACAGCAGGTGCTGGCCGAGCACCCAGGCGCCGAAGCCGACGAACAGGTAGAGCACGGTCTTCGTGCGGGCGACCGGGACGCCGACCGCGCGGGCCGCGTCCGCGTCGCCGCCGACCGCGAACACCCAGTTGCCGAAGCGGGTGCGCAGCAGTACCCAGCTGCCGACGAGCAGCAGGCCGAGCCACCACCAGACGGTGGCCTTGATCGTCAGGCCGCCCACCGTCACCTCGGAGGCGAACAGCCAGCGGCAGGAGGCGAAGCCCTCCATGTCGGAGATCGGCTTGGTGGAGACGGTGCCGGAGACCAGCTTGGTGACGCCGAGGTTGGCGCCGGTGAGCATCAGGAAGGTACCGAGCGTGACGATGAAGCTCGGCAGCTTGGTGCGGGCCAGCATCCAGCCGTTGAACAGGCCGACGGAGAGCGTCACTCCCAGGGACACCAGCACGCCCACCCAGGTCACCGCGGTGAGCTGGTAGGAGACCATCGAGGAGGTGAGCGCGGCGGTGGTGACCAGCACGCCGGCGGACAGGTCGAACTCGCCGCCGATCATCAGCAGCGAGACCGGCACGGCCATGATCCCGATGGTGGAGGCCGCGTACAGCACGGTGCCCAGCGAGGAGACCCGCAGGAACGGTTCGGCGACCGCGGCGAAGACCAGGAAGACCGCGGCGGCGGCGATCAGCGCGCCCAGTTCGGGCCGGGCGGCCAGCCTGCGCAGCGCCGCCGGGCGGTCCTGGGCCAGGACGTCCGAGGTGCTCAACGCGTCCCCCTCGCCACGTACTCGGCGAGCGCGTCGGCGTTCTCCCGGGTGAGGATCTGCGGGCCGGTGGCGACCGGCTTGCCCCCGCCGAGCATGTCGAGGTTGGAGCGGTAGAGCCAGAGCAGGTCGACGCCCTCGTAGCCCTGGAGGTAGGGCTGCTGGTCGACGGCGAACCCGACGGAGCCGGACTTGAGGCCGGACACCACCTGGGTGCCCAGGTCGAAGGTGTCGAGCTCGACCTGGCGGCGGGCGTCCTGGACGGCCTGCAGGCCGGTGGCGGCCATCGGGCCGGAGAGGGTGAGCACGGTGTCGATGCCCTGGTCGGACTGGAGCTTGGCGGAGATCGCCGCGCGGGCGTCCGGCATGTTGACGCCGTCCACGTAGAGCACCTGGAACGGGCCGCCGGACTTGGCCTGGGCACCGGAGCAGCGCTGTTCCTGCCCCACGTTGCCCTGCTCGTGGATCACGCAGAGGACGCTCTTGCGGCCGCGGGCGGCCAGCTCGGCGCCGGCGGCCTGGCCGGCGGTGGACTCGTCCTGGCCGATGTGGGTGAGCGCGCCGAACCGGGCGGAGTACTCCTGGCCCGAGTTGATGGTGATCACCGGGATGCCGGCGGCCTTGGCCTTGCCGAGCACGTCGGCCATCGCCTCGCCCTTGGCGAGGGTGACCAGCAGGCCGTCGACCCTCTGGTCGATGGCGGCCTGGACGAGCTGGACCTGGTTCTGGGTCTGCGCGTCGTTCGAGTACAGGAAGGTGATGTTGTCCTTGGCGGCGGCCTGCTCGGCGCCCTTGCGCACGGTGTCCCAGAAGGCGTCGCCGGCGCCCGCGTGGGTCACCATGGCCACCTTCCAGCGGGGGGTGGTGACGGCGCCGCCGGCGGCCGAGGCCTGGGCGCGGGCCTGCTCGGCGCGTCTGCCTCCGGTGCTGCTGCAGCCGGCGACGGCGACCAGGAGGGCCAGGACGGCGCAGGCGGGCAGGAGCCGGCGGAGGGGACCAGTGCGGGTTGTGCTCATCCCCCTAGTCTCGCTGCCCGGCGGACGCGGCTTCGCACCGCCTCGCCCGGCGACCGGATCCGTACGGGCGGTATCGTGCCCTGCGGGGGATTCCTGGGAGTCCGCTGGACGCGACGTCCGGGCAGAGGCTGCCAGGGTGGCAGACTAGGGCGGGCCCGAAAAGGGAGCAGCGCGTAAACGTGATGTTCCTCTCAGGTTTCGCACAGATTCGGACGGCAACCGATCCCCGTTTCAGGCCGTCTGATGCCATTGAGGTGGCGTTCCGGGCGAGTGGGGCCCGGGCGGCTTCCAACCCGGATACGAGAACTTCATGCAACTGACAGGTACGCCATTCTTCATCTGCACGGTCATTCTCGTGCCGATCTCCATCGCGGTGGCGATGCTGCTCTGGGGCAAGGTCCGAGGGCCGCAGCCGGTGCGTGTCCTGTCCAGGCTCGCGATGCTCGTGTTCTGCCAGGTCACGGCCGTGATCATGGTCTTCGTCATGGTCAACAACGCCAACCTGATCTACGGCAGCTGGGACGACCTGCTCGGCACCGGCAAGCACGTCCGGGCGGTGCCCGCCGTCCCGCCGGCCGACCCGGGCGCGGCGAACGGCACCGGGCCGGCCCCGACCCCCGGGGCCACCGGCGCACCGGCGGGCGGCGGGGACGCCAAGCCGCCGGCCACCAGGGTCCAGCAGTCCTTCCGCGGCGTCGACGACCCGAAGGTGCCGGGCGACGTCCAGAAGACCGACCTCAAGGGCCAGCTCTCCGGCGTCGACGGCGAGGTGCTGGTCTGGCTGCCGCCGCAGTACAACGACCCGGCGTTCAAGGACAAGAAGTTCCCGGTGGTCGAGCTGATCCCCGGCTACCCGGGCTCCTCCTCCACCTGGTACGGCACGCTGAAGGTCTCCGAGCAGCTCAAGCCGCTGATGCAGCAGGGCAAGGTGGCGCCGTTCATCCTGGTCTCGCCGCGCACGCTGCTGCTGGGCAACCGCACCGACGCGGGGTGCACCGACATCCCGGGCAAGGTCAACGCGGACACCTGGCTGACCCGTGACGTCCCGCAGATGATCCTGGACAACTTCCGGGCCGACCCGTCCGCCGACCGCTGGGCGATCGCCGGGTACTCGGCCGGCGCGCACTGCGCCTCCAAGCTCTCGCTGGCCCACCCCAACCGCTACCGGGCGGGGATCAGCCTCTCCGGCTACAACGACCCGGCGACCGAGAAGGACTCGCTGGTCGGCAAGGACCCGGCGCTGCGCGAGGCCAACAACCCGGTCACCATCGTCAAGCACGCCGCCCAGCCGCCGAAGGTGGCGCTCTACGTCTCCGGCAACAAGGGCGACGGCTTCGAGGACGGCCAGGCCATCGCGGCGGCGGCGAAGGCGCCGACCACCGTCCAGGCGGTCGAGACCACCGGCCCGCACTCCAGCGACGTCTGGAAGGACATGGTGCCGGGCGTCTTCGAGTGGCTGACCGGCGTCATCCCGGTCCAGTAGCCCCCCGACGGGTCACGGTCCGCCCGGCGGACACGACGGACACCCGGACACGACTGACACGACGAACACGCGGTCATGGCGAGGCCCCCGGAGCACGGTGCTCCGGGGGCCTCGTCCGCCCGGGCGGCGGCCGGCCCGGTCAGGCCAGTTCGAGGGCCAGGTAGAAGTCCACCCGGTCCTCCAGCCGGGACAGGTCGCGGCCCGTCAACTCCTCGATCCGGCCGATCCGGTAGCGAAGCGTGTTGACGTGGACGTGGAGCTGCGCGGCGCACCGCGTCCACGAGCCGTCCGACCGGAGGAACGCCTCCAGGGTGCGGACCAGGTCGGCCTGGTGCTCGATGTCGTAGGCGATCACCGTGTCCAGCAGCCGGCTGCGGAACGCCCGGCGGACCTCGTCCGGGACGGCGGCCAGCAGCAGCACGTGCGAGGCGAGTTCCTCCGGCCCGGCCACGCAGACCCGGCCGACCCGGGCGGCGGCGATCCGGCGGGCGTGCCGGGCCTCCTCCAGCGCGCCGCGCAGGCCGCCCGCCTCGGAGGCCGGGGCGGAGACGCCGAGGGTGATCCGGCCCTCCGAGCCGAGCCCGGCGTCCAGCGGGGCGAGCAGTTCGCGCAGGGTCTCGGCGGGCACCGCGCTCTCCAGGGCGGGCATCACCACCACCGCGCCGGTGCCGGCCCCGGCGACCAGCGCGCGGTCGGTGGTGCCGTTGAGAGCTTCCTCCAGGATCGCGCGCACCGCGCCCTCCGGCAGGCCGGTGCCCTCGGCGCTGAGCACCAGCCAGGAGCCGTCCGGCGCCTGCGGCCCGGGCTCGGGGCCCTCGTAGCGGGCGGCCATCGCCGAGGACGCGTACAGCGTGCGGCTGATCTCCGCCGGGTCGGCGTCCCGCTGGAGCAGGGTCAGCACCTCGTCGGCGAGGCGGCGGCGCAGCCGGCGCCCCTCGTCCCGGCGGTGCCGCTCGGCGGCGACCAGCCGGGCCAGGTTCTCGGCGAGCTGCTGGCGCTTGCCGGTCCATTCGGTGACGTCACCGGCCACCACCAGCACCCAGTCGGCGAGCGGCGCCTGCGTCTCGGGGGCGACGGGCGCCGGCAGCAACGAGTACGGGCCGACGGCCAGCCGGGCCCGGTGCGGCGGGCGGCGGCGCTGGCGCTGCGCGGCCAGATGGGCGCGGACCAACTGGTCGCGGTCCGCCGCGGGGAGCCGGTCCGCGGGGCCGGCGATCACCGCGCCGGTCGGGGTGAGCACCCAGCAGTCGAGGTCGAGGTCACCGCCGAGCAGGTCGAGGACGGCGTCCAGGCCGCCGCCGCCCGCGGCGGAGACCAGCAGCCGGTGCCGGTCGACCAGGGCCGACAGGTCGGCGGCCCGGTCCGCGGAGACCTGGCGGCCGACGAACTCGGTGACGGTGCCGAAGGCGATGTCGTCGGGTACGGCCAGCAGCGGCATCCGGTGCCGCCGACAGGCCTCCACCAGGTCCTCGGGCACCGGCCCGACCTCGGCCTCGCCCGCCGCCAGGGCGACCGCCCCGCCCGCCACGATCGTCCGTACGAACCGCTCGGAGTCGGCCGGTCCGGTACGCCAGAGCATGCCGGTGAGGACCAGCTCGCCGCCGTGCAGGTACCGGCCCGGGTCGTGCAGGTCGGTCGTCATCACACCGCTGACCTGCCGGTCCAGCTCGTCCTCGGCCGCGAGCAGGCGCAGGCGCGGGGCGCCGGGGGCGAGCAGATCACGGACACGCATCCGCGGGCTCCTAACGGGCTGGGGGTGGGGAACGGGACCGGGCGTCCGGTCCGGGGTGACAGTGTGCCCGAACACGCGTGCTCGGTGTTACGTCCCAACGGGTGCCCGGATCACGGGGTCGCGGCTCGGAAATCACGGCCGGATCACGGTCGTGGGTGGCACTCGGCGCACGGCTGGGCTGCGACGTCGTTCTCCTTAGAGGAACGTACAGGATGCCGGGCGGGACCACAGCCGGGGCTTCATGCCATCGGTGACTGCCAGTGGGCCCCGTCACAGCGGTTCACTGGCCACACGCCGCCGGACACACTCCGGTGACCGGGGCCCGACGCGGAGGGAACGACGCGGCGAGCACGGCCCGAACACACGGTCCGGGCACTGTGCCCACCCGTCCGGCCGGAAACGACTTGAGGAGACACCCGCATGGAGTTCCTTCGGCCCGCCACCTGGGACGAGGCGCTCGCGGCGAAGGCCGAGTACCCGGCCGCGCTGCCCATCTCGGGCGGCACGGACGTCATGGTCGAGATGAACTTCGACGTGCACCGGCCACCCGCGATTCTCGACCTGAACCGCGTCACCGAGCTCACCGAGTGGACCGACGACGGCGAGGTCGTCCGGCTCGGCGCAGCCGTCCCCTACAGCCGCATCATCGGCGAGCTGTCCGGCCCGCTGCCGGGTCTCGCACGCGCCGCCCACACCGTCGGCTCGCCGCAGATCCGCAACCGGGGCGGCGTGGGCGGGAACCTCGGGGCGGCCTCGCCGGCCGGCGACTCCCACCCGGCGCTGCTGGCCGCCGGCCGCGACGTGTTCGTCGAGGCGGCCTCGGTGCGCGGCACCCGGCTGATCCCGATCGACGACTTCTACGTGGGGGTGAAGCGCAACTGCCTGGAGGCCGACGAGCTGATCCGCGCCGTGCGGATCCCGGTCGCGGACGGCCCCCAGCAGTTCTCGAAGATCGGCACCCGCAACGCGATGGTGATCGCGGTCTGCGCGTTCGGCTTCGCCCTGCACCCGAGGACCGGCACCGTCGGGACCGGGATCGGCTCGGCCGCCCCCACGCCGCGCCGCGCCGTCGAGGCCGAGGAGTACCTGCGGGACGTGCTCGCCGAACGCGGCCTCTGGGAGACCGGCGAGCTGCTGGGCGCCGAGGTCGTCCAGCGGTTCGGCGAGCTGGTCAAGGGCGCCGCCTCCCCGATCGACGACGTCCGGGGCACCGCCGACTACCGGCGGCACGCGCTCGCCGTGATGGCGCGGCGCACCCTCACCTGGACCTGGAACGACTACCGCAAGCAGATCAGGAGCGCGGCATGAGGGTCACTTTCACCGCCAACGGCCGGCCGGTCGAGGCCGACGACGTCTGGGAGGGCGAGAGCCTGCTCTACGTGCTGCGCGAGCGGGTCGGCCTGCCCGGTTCGAAGAACGCCTGCGAGCAGGGCGAGTGCGGTTCCTGCACGGTCTACCTGGACGGGGTGCCGGTCTGTTCCTGTCTGGTCGCGGCCGGCCAGGTGCAGGACCGCGAGGTGCGCACCGTCGAGGGGCTCGGTGGCGAGGACGGCGAGCTGGGCCTGGTCCAGCAGGCGTTCGTCGACGCCGGCGCCGTCCAGTGCGGCTTCTGCACCCCCGGCCTGCTGGTGCAGACGGACGCGCTGCTGGAGGAGGACGCGCAGCCGTCCGACTCCGACATCCGGGAGGCGCTGTCGGGCAATCTGTGCCGCTGCACCGGCTACGAGAAGATCATGGACGCGGTGCGGCTGGCGTCCGCCCGCAAGTGCGCGGGCAAGGCGGTCGCGGAATGACCACGCGTTCGAGCGCGCGGAACGCCGCGCGCAGCATCCAGGGGCAGAAGAACCTCCAGGACATCCGGCAGTCCAGCAAGCACGGCATCGGCGGCTCGCCGCTGCGTCCCGACGGCACGCTGAAGGTGCGCGGCGAGTTCGCGTACTCCTCGGACCTCTGGCACGAGGACATGCTCTGGGGCACGGCGCTGCGCTCGCCGCACCCCCGGGCCACCATCCTGAGCGTGGACGTCTCCGAGGCGCTCACCGTGCCCGGCGTCTACGCGGTCCTCACCCACGAGGACATCCCCGGCACCAAGTACTACGGACTGGAGATCGCCGACCAGCCGGCGCTGGCGATCGACAAGATCCGCTACCACGGCGAGGCGATCGCGCTGGTCGCGGCCGACCACCCGGAGACCGCCCGGCGCGCGATGAGGAAGATCAAGGTCGAGTACGAGGTGCTCACCCCGATCGTCACCGAGGAGCAGTGCCTCGACCCGGAGACGCACGGCTACGTGCACGAGCCGCACGAGTACAAGTCGCACGCCCACGGCAACATCTGCCACGAGCAGCGGCTGGTCTCCGGCCGCGGCGTGACCGACGAGGTGCGGGCGCTCGCCGACGTCGTCGTCACCGGCACGTACGAGGTCGGCATGCAGGACCAGGCCTTCCTCGGCCCGGAGTCCGGGCTGGCCGTGCCCGCCGAGGACGGCGGCATCGACCTCTACGTCGCCACCCAGTGGCTGCACGTGGACCGCCAGCAGATCGCGCCGGTGCTCGGCCTGCCGGAGGAGAAGGTCCGGCTCACCCTGGCGGGCGTCGGCGGTGCCTTCGGCGGTCGCGAGGACCTCTCGATGCAGATCCACGCCTGCCTGCTGGCCCAGCGCACCGACAAGCCGGTCAAGATCGTCTACGCCCGGGACGAGTCCTTCTTCGGCCACGTCCACCGCCACCCGGCGAGGATGTTCTACGAGCACGGCGCCACCCGCGACGGCAAGCTGGTCTACGCCGACGCCCGGATCGTGCTCGACGGCGGCGCGTACGCCTCCGCCTCGCCCGCCGTGGTCGGCAACGCGGCCTCGCTCGGACACGGTCCGTACGTGATCCCGAACGTGCGGATGCACGCCGTCGCGCTGTACAGCAACAACCCGTCCTGCGGGGCGATGCGCGGCTTCGGCGCCGTCCAGGCCGCGTTCGGCTACGAGACCCAGATGGACCGGCTCGCCGCCGAACTCGGCATGGACCCGGTCGAACTCCGGCAGCTCAACGCGGTGCAGCAGGGCGACCTGATGCCCACCGGCCAGGAGATCGACGCGCCCGCGCCGGTCGCCGAGCTGCTCCGGCGGGTCAAGGACATGCCGCTGCCCCCGCCGCTCGATCTCGACGACCTGGACGTCCGGCAGCTGCCCGGCGCGCTCTCCAACACCTCGCACGGCGAGGGCATCGTGCGCGGCGTCGGCTACTCCGTCGGCATCAAGAACGTCGGCTTCTCCGAGGGCTTCGACGACTACTCGACCGCCCGGGTGCGGCTGGAGGTGATCGGCGGCGAGCCGGTCGCCCTGGTCCACACCGCGATGGCCGAGGTCGGCCAGGGCGGCGTCACCGTGCACGCGCAGATCGCCCGCACCGAGCTCGGCGTCGAGCAGGTCACCATCCAGCCGGCCAACACCGAGGTCGGCTCGGCCGGTTCGACCTCGGCCTCGCGGCAGACCTACATGACCGGCGGCGCCGTCAAACTCGCCGCAGAGGCGGTCCGGCACGCGCTGATCGAGAAGGGCCGGGGCCGCTACGGCTGGTCCCAGAACGACATCACGCTGGTCGGCGGCACGGTGGTCTCGGCGTCGGCCGGCCCGCTGGTCTCCATGGTCGACCTGCTCGGCGACGAGGCGATCGACCTCACCCGGGAGCACCACCACCGGCCGACCGTGCCGTTCGACAAGGAGACCGGGCAGGGCTTCGGCCACGTCCAGTACACCTTCTGCGCGAACCGCGCGGTGGTCGACGTGGACATCGAGCTGGGCCTGGTCAAGGTGGTCGAGCTGACCGCCGTCCAGGACGTCGGCAAGGCCCTCAACCCGCTCTCCGTGGTCGGCCAGATCCAGGGCGGCTGCACCCAGGCGCTCGGACTGGCCGTGATGGAGGAGATCATCGTGAAGGACGGGAAGGTGCGCAACGCCTCCTTCACCGACTACCTGATCCCGACCATCCTCGACACCCCGCCGATCCCGGTCGAGATCCTCGAACTCCCCGACCCCAACGCGCCGTACGGGCTGCGCGGGGTGGGCGAGGCGCCGACCGTCTCGGCGACGCCGTCCATCGTGGCCGCCATCCGCAACGCCACCGGCCTGGCGCTCCACCGGATCCCGGTCCGGCCCGAGCACCTGACCACCGAACGGCCCGGGACGCTGTAGCCACCGGACCCGAGGACCTCCCCGGGGCGGCGACCGTCTTCCCCGCCGCCCCGGGGCCGCACCACCGGCACGTCACCGCACCACCGCACTCTTGCGCACTCGCACCCTCGCGTCACCGCACCCTCGCGTCACCGCAGCACGGACCGCCGCCTCCCACGCCGGGGCTCGGCGGCGGCCCGGACCACCCGCGCACCAGTGAGTCGAAACGTCCCCCTGTGCCACAGCTTCGTTGACTGGCTGTCAGGTCGGCTCGCCCACCCCAACCCCCTTTGACACTTGGGAGTGGACATGACCAGGATCCCCACGGAGCCCGGCACCACTGAAGACAGACCCACCGAGTCCACCGAGGACGGCGCCCCCACGCCGGCCGCGGCCGCCCCGCCCAGGAACGCCCTGGACGCCTACTTCAAGATCTCCGCCCGGGGATCGACCCTCGCCAACGAACTCCGCGGTGGCGTCACCACGTTCATGGCGATGGCCTACATCATCCTGCTCAACCCGCTCATCCTGGGCGGCGCCGACGTCACCGGCGTCAAGCTGGACCACGCCGCGCTCACCACCGCCACCGCGCTCGCCGCCGCCGTCACCACGATCCTGATGGGCGTGGTCGGCAACGTCCCGCTCGCGCTCGCCGCCGGCCTCTCCGTCTCCGGCGCCGTCTCCGCGCTGGTCGTCCCGCACACGACCTGGCCGCAGGCGATGGGCCTGTGCGTCATCTACGGCCTGCTGATCGTGCTGCTGGTGGTCTCCGGCCTGCGCGAGAAGATCATGAACGGTATACCCCTGCCGCTCAAGCACGCCATCACCATCGGCATCGGCCTCTTCGTCACCGTCATCGGCCTCTTCAAGGCCGGGTTCATGCACACCGGCGGCCCCACCCCGCTCTCGCTCGGCCCGGCCGGCGAACTCGCCGGCTGGCCGGTCCTGGTCTTCTGCGTCACCCTGCTCGCCATCTTCGTCCTGATGGCCCGCAACGTGCGCGGCGCGATCCTCATCGGCATCGCCGGGGGCACCGTCCTCGCGGTGATCGTCCACAGGGCGGCCGGCGTGCCCGCCGCGGCCTGGCGCAACTCCGTGCCCGTCTGGCCCGGATCCCCCGTCTCCGCACCCGACTTCGGCCTCTTCGGCGACGTCGACCTGTTCGGCGCCTTCGGCGGCTCGGGCATGGGCGCGATCAGTGCCTCGGTCGCCGTCTTCACCCTCGTCCTCGCCGGGTTCTTCGACGCGATGGCCACCATCATCGGCGTCGGCACCGAGGCCGGCCTCGCCGACAAGCGGGGCCGGATGCCCGGGCTCTCCAAGGCGCTGTTCATCGACGGCGCCGGCGGCGCGGTCGGCGGTCTGGCCGGCGCCTCCGGCCAGACCGTCTTCGTCGAGTCCGCCACCGGGGTCGGCGACGGGGCCCGCACCGGCCTCGCCTCCACCGTCACCGGCGGGCTCTTCGCCCTGATGCTGTTCTTCTCGCCGCTGGCCGGCATCGTCCCGGTCGAGGTCGCCTCCGCCGCCCTCGTCGTCATCGGCTCGATGATGATGAGCCAGGCCCGGCACATCGACTGGTCCGACCGCGACGTGGCCATCCCCGCCTTCCTCACCTGCGTCCTGATGCCGTTCACCTACAGCATCACCGCCGGGGTCGCGGCCGGCGTCATCTCCTACACGGTGATCAAGGCCGGCCGGGGCAAGTGGCGCGAGCCAGGCGCGCTGATGTGGATCCTGACCGCCCTCTTCGTCGTCTACTTCGCGCTCACCCCGGTCAAGTCCTGGCTGGGTGTGCACTGACCGACCCGTCCGAAGCGGTACCGCCGCCGTACGGGATCGTTCTCCCGTACGGCGGCCCGGTCCGTCGGCCGACCCTTCCGTCCGCGACCCTTCCGTCCGCGCCCGCCGGTCCCTCTCCGGCTACCCTCGAAAGCGACAAGGAGCTCCCGCCATGCAGGACATCGCCGAGCAGCTGCAGGCCTGGCACGCGTCCGGCCGCGCCTTCGCCGTGGCCACGGTGGTCGGGGTCTCCGGCAGCGCGCCGCGCGACCCCGGTGCCGCGCTCGCCGTCGACGCGTCCGGCGAGGCGATCGGGAGCGTGTCCGGCGGCTGCGTCGAGGGCGCCGTCTACGAGCTCTGCCGGGCCGCCCTGGAGTCCGGCCGGCCCGCCCTGGAACGGTTCGGTTACAGCGACGAGGACGCCTTCGCCGTCGGCCTGACCTGCGGCGGCGTCATCGACGTCTTCGTCCAGCCGGTCGTCCCCGGCGCCGACCCGGCCCTCGACACCGGCCTCGCCGCCGTCGCCGCCGGCACCCCGGTCGCCCTCGCCCGTGCCGTCGCCGGCCCCGCCGCCCTGCTCGGCGCCACCCTCACCGTCACCGCCGACACCCACCACGGCGCCCTCTCCCCCGCCCCCTCCACGGTGGCCGCCCTGGAACGGGCCCTGGTCACCGAGGCCCGGGCCATGCTCGACGCCGGCCGCACCGGACAGCTGGTGCTCGGCCTCGACGGGCGCCCCTGCGACGAGCAGGACCGGGGCACCGTGACCTTCTTCGTCGAGTCCTACGTGCCCCCGCCGCGGATGCTGGTCTTCGGCGCGATCGACTTCGCGGCGGCGGTCGTCCGGATCGGCAAGTTCCTCGGCTACCACGTCACCGTCTGCGACGCCCGCCCCGTCTTCGCCACCCGGCAGCGCTTCCCCGACGCCGACCGGGTCGTCGTCGACTGGCCGCACCGCTACCTCGACACCCAGCTCGACCGGCTCGACGGCCGCACCGTGCTCTGCGTGCTCACCCACGACGCCAAGTTCGACATCCCGCTGCTGGAGCGGGCGTTGCGGCTGCCGGTCGGCTACGTCGGCGCGATGGGCTCCCGCCGCACCCACCGCGACCGGGAGGCCCGGCTGCGCGCGAGCGGCCTGTCCGACGCCGAGATCGGCCGGCTGCGCTCCCCCATCGGCCTGGACCTCGGCGCCCGCACCCCCGAGGAGACCGCCGTGTCGGTCGCCGCCGAGATCGTCGCCCACCGCAGGGGCGGCAGCTGCCTGCCGCTCAGCGCCGGGGACGGGCCGATCCACCACGACCTGGCGCCCGCGGAGGCCCCGGCGGACGCGGCGGAGCCGGGGAGCGTGCGGAAGCCGCACGCGGCCTGACCCGACGGGCCGCATCGGGTCGGGAACAGCTCAGGCCCGGTCAGGTCACCACGCTGTAGGCCTCGCAGATCAGCGGGGGCGCCGACGGGATCCCGATCTCGCGGAGGATCGGCAGCAGCACCGTCCCGAACTGCTCGAACGCCTCCCGGGACTCCCAGACGTCGGTGACGTGCCAGCCGCGACCGTCCGGATTCGGCCCCGACACGTGCAGCACCAGCCCGCGCACCGGCCAGTCGGCGGGACTGTTCAGCCCCGCGCCGCCGGTCAGCCGGTCCACCGCCTCCTCGTACTGCGCCTGGGAGAGTTCGGGGAAGTCGAAGGTCACGATGATCGCCATGAGGTGCTCCTGTCCGCGCCGGGGTGGCGATCCCAGTGCAGCCCGCGACCCACCGGGCGGCCATCCGGCGCCGCCGCCCGGGTGACGTTGCGTGGCCGCCGGGGCAGCGGGAGCCTGGAGAGGAGGACTCACCGCGAGCCTGCGGAAGGAGCACCGCCATGCGTGCCCTGCTGGAGATCGAGCTCGACACCGCGACGGCCAACCAGGTCGTCAGGGACGGCGCCGTCGCCGAGAAGTTCGACCGGATCATGGCCGGTCTGAAGCCCGAGGCCGTCTACGCCTTCGCCCGCAACGGCCGGCGCTGCCAGATCGCCGTCATCGACATACCCGACGAGGCCGCGCTGCCGTCCGTCTGCGAGCCGTTCTGGCTGGAGTTCAACGCCTCCGTCGACGTGCACCTCTGCATGGACACCGACCAACTGCGCGAGGGCCTGCGCCGTCTCGGCAGCTGAACCGGCGACGCTAGGGCGTGTCCGAGACCGCCAGCCGCACGCCGAAGCCCAGCACCACCAGCCCGGTCACCCGGTCCATCGCCCGGCGCGCGGCCGGTCTGCGCAGCCAGCCGCGCAGCACCTGGGCGAAGCCCACCAGGACCGCCGACCAGAGCAGCCCCTCCGCGACGTGCACGCAGGTCAGCGCCACGCCCGCGGCGAAGTGCGGCGCCCCCGCCGGGATGAACTGCGGCAGCACCGCCACGTAGAAGACGCCGACCTTGGGGTTGAGCAGGTTGGTCAGCGTGCCGCGCCGCCAGCCGTGCGCCAGCCCGCCGCCGGACGGCTGCGCCTCCTCCGGCTCGGCGTCGCCGCCCTTGCTCCGGAGCATCCCGATCCCCAGCCACACCAGGTACGCGGCGCCCGCCCACCGCAGGATCTCGTACGCCAGCTGGGAGGCGGTGAGCAGCGCCGTGACGCCCGCCGAGGTCAGGGTGCCCCAGAGCAGCGTCCCGGTCTGGATCCCCAGCACCACGCCCCACGCCTGCCGCCGGTGCCCCAGCGCGGACGTGCGCAGGACCAGCGCGGTGTCGAGCCCGGGCGTGAGGGTCAGCAGCCCCACGACGAAGGCGAAGGACCAGAGGGCGGTGCTCATCTCCATGGTCCGTGATCGTACGGGCCGCCACGCCCGCACGCGGACACCCTGCGCGGCGGCCCCGGCGGCGGGCGGACGAGCGTCCGCTCCCCGCCGGGCCCGACGTCAGTCGGCCGTCCCGGGTGGAACGACCCAGCGGGTGGGCTGGCCGGTCACGGCCGCGATCATGTCGTAGTCGCCGTCGTAGTGCAGTACCGCCACGCCGTGCCGTTCCGCCGTGGCGGCGATGACGAGGTCCGCGACGGACAGGGCTCGCCAATTGCCCGCCGCCGTCAGCGCGGCCTGCACCTCGATGGCCCGGTCCCAGACCTCGTCGGGTGTCGCAAGCCAGGCGAAACCGCTGAGGCCCTCACGAATGCGCAGGGCATCCGCCTTGGAACGGGCGCTGTGCATGATCTCCAGCTCGACAGCACCGCAGACGGCGAGCAGCCCGGCGTTGTGGAGCGGTTCGACCACCGCTCGAACCGCCGGCTTCGGGTACCGCGCGAAGGCCGACTTGTCGATCAGAAAGCGCTCACTCACCGTGGTCCGCCGAACCGGTGAGGTCAGGCAGCCCCCCTTCGGCAAGCCAGTTGAGGAAGGACTCACGCTTCCGACGATTGACCGCGTCCTCCAGGGCGGCATTGACCGTCGCCACCTTGGTGGTCGTCCCGAAGATCTCTGCGGCCTCGGCCAGCAGCTCGTCCTTGACGTCTATCACGGTGCGGGTCACAGCGGACCTCCGGGGATCGAAGAGCCTGTGGTGATATCGAAATTCATCGTATCCGATATCGCGGCGGCGGGGGATCAGGTCACGTTGAGGCGGGCGGCCAGGCGGAGCAGGCCCGGGGAGAGCCGGGAGAGGAAGCGGGCGGCCTTCGCCTCGGGCGTCACGGGGACGACGGCCTTCCCGGTCCGTACGGCGTGCAGGACGGCGGTGGCGACCTTCTCGGGCGGGAAGCCGCGGCGGGCGTAGAGCCTGGCGGCACGGGCCTGCTTGGCGGCCTGCTGGTCGGCGGTGGTCGCGGAGAAGGTGGAGGTGCGGGTGATGTTGGTGTTGACGATGCCGGGGCAGATCGTGGAGACGCCGATGCCGTGGCCGGCCAGCTCCGCGCGCAGGCAGTCGGAGAGCATGAAGACGGCGGCCTTGCTGGTGGCGTAGGCGGTGAGCGCCTTGGACGGCAGGTAGGCGGCGGCCGACGCCAGGTTGACGATGTGACCGCCCTCGCCGCGGTCGGCCATCAGGCTGCCGAACGCCCGGCAGCCGTGGATGACGCCCCAGAGGTTGACGTCGAGGACGCGCTGCCACTCCTTCTCCGTCGTCTGGAGGAACGTCCCGGAGTGACCGATGCCCGCGTTGTTGACGATCACGTCCGGCACCCCGTGCTCGGCGGCGACCTGCTGGGCGAAGGCGTCGACCGCGGCGCCGTCGCCGACGTCGACCCGGTAGGCGTGGGCGGGCGGCCCGATCAAGGCGGCGAGTTCGGCGGTGCGGCGGGCCGCGTCCAGGTCGAGGTCGCAGACCACCACCCGGGCACCGTCCTCGGCGAAGGCGAGCGCGGTGGCCCGGCCGATGCCGCTGCCACCGCCGGTGACGACGACGAGCCGGCCGTCCCCGGCGGCAGCGGCGGCAGCGGCGGCGCGGTCCTCGGGGGCGTCCCGGCCGGCCTCGGTGCGGGCGACGTGTTCACGGACCATCCGGGCCACGGCGGTTCCCTTCTCCAGCAGTGCGGACCAGTGGGTGGCGTGCAGGGTCCGGCGGGTCAGCCCGGGCACCCAGCGCTCCAGGCCCTCGGAGAGGTAGGTGCCCACGTAGTGGTCCTGGGTGAGGGTGATCAGCTGGACCGGCACCTCGGTGGACCGTTCGCGCGGGTTGCGCAGCGTGGGCCGCATGTTGGCCCGGTACAGCTCGATGCCGCGCACCGCGTCCCGGCGCAGCGTGGGCTGCGGGTGGCCGGGGCGCGGGCTGACGCCTTCCAGGTCGCGCAGCACCCGGGGCCAGGCGCGGGCGAGGCCGAGCCGCCAGACGCCGGGGGCGAGGAAGGGCAGGTGGAAGGCGGTGATGTACCAGGAGTGGGCGCCCTGGGCGAGCAGTTGCCTCAGGTGGCGCGGGGTGGGGCGGCGGAAGCGGTCGCGGAGCCAGAACCCCATGTGGTCCAGGCAGGGCCCGGACATGGTGGTGTAGGAGGCGAGCCGTCGTTCGGCACCGGGGGTGGTGACGGCCTCCCAGGACTGCAGCGAGCCCCAGTCGTGGGCGACGACGTGCACCGGGCGGTCCGGGCTGACCGCGTCGGCGACGGCGAACAGGTCGTCGGCCAGCTGGTCCAGGCGGTAGCCCTCGCGGCCCGCCGGGACGCCGGAGGCGCCTGCGCCCCGGACGTCGTAGCGGACGACGTGGTGGTCGCGGGCGAGGTCGGCGGCGACGTCGTCCCAGACCGCGTGGGTGTCCGGGTAGCCGTGGACCAGCAGGACGGTGGGGGCGCCCGGGTCGCCGTCCTCGAAGACGGCGAGCGGCAGGCCCCCGGAGTGGACGGTCCGGCGGCGGGAGGCGGCACGGTGCGGCACCCGGGGGGCGGGGTGCCCGGGGCGTCCGGTGTCGCGGCTGGTCGTCATCGGGTCGCCTCCTGAGCGGTCGCGGCGGTCGCGGTCGCGGTGGTCGGGGTGGTCGCGGCGGCGCCTGCCGCGGTCCAGCGGCGGACGTGCGGGAGGTCGTCGTCGAGCCAGTACGCGTCGTCCTCGGTGACCACCAGCAGCTCCTCGAACTTGATGCCGACCTCCCGGAAGCCGATGTGCGGCTCCACCGCCCAGAGGCCCGGGGTGGGCGCGTGCCAGGAGGAGCGGCCGTCCGCCCAGAGCGGGGAGCGGCCGTGCAGGCGCTCGCTGATCAGCTCGCGGCCGAGCGTCTGGAGTGTACGCACCCCGAAGCCGAACACGTTCACCCCCGCCGGGCCGCGGGCGGTCGTCCGGGTGACCTGATGGCCGATCACCCGGCCCGGGTAGACGCGGTGGCGGTTGTCGTAGCCGTGCGCCTCGATCTGCGCGTCGACCGCCGCGTACACGTCGGCGAGCGGCCTGCGGGCGCGGACCTCGGTGAGGATCAGCTCGCGGTAGACCCGGAGGTCGGCGGCGAGGCGGTCCCACACGCGGTTCTCGCCGACCTTGCCGCCGTAGCCGATGTCGGCGGTGTAGCCGTCGACGACGGGCGCACAGTCCAGCACGTACGGCATGCCCTCCGTCAGGCGGCGGTTGCCGGCGAAGAACTGCAGCGGCGTGTGGAAGTGCCGGAACGCCGTCCGGTCGCCGAACCAGGCGAACGGCACGTGGAAGAAGTCCTGCACACCGGCCGCGACCAGCCGGCGGCGCAGCTGGGCGGTCGCCTGCCGCTCGGTGACACCGGGTTCGATCCAGGCGGCGACCTCCTCGGCGCAGTGGTAGGCGAGCTGCTGGGTCTCCCGGAAGCGGGCGAGGTCGTGCTCGGTGTAGGGGAAGGCGGGGGTGGGCGGCACGGCGGGGGCTCCTTCTGGGGGATCGGCGGCCTACGGCCGGTCGGACGGGTCCTGCGCCCGGGGCCGGCCGGGCGCACCGAGGTCGAGCACCAGGGTCTCGCCCGCGGCGGCCCGGGAGACGCAGGGCAGCAGGGCGCCGGCGGCCCGCTGTTCGGCGGTGAGGCGGCGGTCGCGGTGGTCGGGGGTGCCGGCCAGCAGCCGGACCTCGCAGGTGCCGCAGAAGCCCTGGTGGCAGGAGTACGCCAGGTCGGGGCGGGCCTCCCGGAGCACGTCCAGGGCCGAGCGGTCGGCCGGGACGTCGAGGGCCGGTCCGTCGGTGCCGAGGCGGACGGTGAACGGCTCGCCGTCGGTGATCGGCGCGGCGCCGAACCGTTCGAAGTGCAGGGAGGCGGCGGGCGATCCGTCGAGGGCCCGCTGGACGGCGGCGAGCATCGGGGCCGGGCCGCAGCAGTAGACGGCCGCACCGCGCGGGGCGCGGGCGAGCAGCTCGGCCCCGGTGGGCGGGCCGCCGTGCTCGTCGTCGGTGCGCAGGTGGACCCGGTGCGGGTCGAGGGCCCGCAGCTCCTCGGAGAACGGGAGGGTACCGGCGCTGCGGCCTACGTGGACGAGGTGCCAGTCCAGGCCGTGCCGCCGGGCCTCGCGGGCCATCGGGAGCAGCGGGGTGATGCCGATGCCGCCGGCCACCAGGAGGACCGCCGGTTCGGCGCAGAAGGCGAAGCCGTTGCGGGGACGGCGGGCGGTGAGCCGGGTGCCGGGGTGGAGGGTGTCGTGGACCTCGGCGGAGCCGCCGCCGCCCGCGGGCAGGTGCCGGACGGCGATCCGGTAGGCGGCGGGGTCGGCCGGGTCGCCGCAGAGCGAGTAGTGGCGCTCGCGGCCGGACGGCAGCACGAGCCGCAGGTGGGCGCCGGGCTGCCAGGGCGGGAGGGGACCGCCGGAGGGGTCCGCGAGGGTGAGTTCGACGACGTCGGTGGCGGCCGGGCGCCGGGCGGTGACGACCAGTTGGAGCGCCGGGGTGGGGCGGCCGGGCGGGCGGCGGGGGTTGCGCCGGAGCAGCGGGCTGCCGAGGGCGGGGCTGTAGCGGTCGCCGAAGGCGGTGAGGAAGCGGAAGAAGGTGTCGGCGCGGGGGCGGCCGTAGAGGTCGGGGGGTGGGGTGCGCAGATCCATCCGGCGGGGTCCTTGGGTCCTGGGCGGCGGCGGGTGGGCCGGGGGCGGGTGGGGCGGGCGGCGGGCCCCGGGGGCGGGGACCGCCGTCCCCGTCAGCGGCCGGCGGCGGCGCGGGCGGCCGGGGAGGTGGCGAGGTAGCCGAGGGCCTGGCTGGAGGACCCCTCCTGGGTGGGGTGGTAGCCGGGCCGGAGGTAGCGCAGGCCGGAGCGGATCGAGGTGAGCGGGTCGGGCAGCAGTCCGCGCCTGGCGATCCGGCCGGCCTCGCGCCAGGTGGGCCTGATCCGGCCGTCGAGGGTCGGGTCGGCGGCGAGCAGGAAGCGGGCGCCGCGCACCCAGAGGTGGACGAGGAGCGGCCCGGAGATCGCCATGCCGCGGATCCGCCGCAGGTAGCCGGGGTCGAGGTGGACCATCAGGTCGTAGGCGACGCTGCGGTGCTCGACCTCCTCGGCGCCGTGCCAGCGCAGCAGGTCGAGCATGGTCGGGTCGGCCTCGGCCCGGTCCAGGCCCGGAGAGTTGAGCGCCCAGTTGCCGAGGAAGGCGGTGAAGTGCTCGATGGCGGCGACGAACGCGACCCGCTCGATGATGTTCTCGCGCTGCCGGGCGGGCGTCAGCCCGGGCTTGTCGCCGAGGACCCGCTGGAACAGCCAGGAGATCTGACGCACGTACGGGCGGGGGTCGAGGCCCTGCCCGAGCAGGTGGTCGAGGACCTCCTGGTGGGCCTCGGCGTGGATGGCCTCCTGGCCGATGAAGCCGAGCACCTCGTCCCGCAGCTGCTCGTCCCGGATCATCGGCAGGGCGTCCTTGAACACCTTGACGAACCAGCGCTCGCCCTCCGGGAGGAGGAGGTGCAGGACGTTGATGACGTGGGTGGCCATCGGCTCGTCGGGAATCCAGTGCAGCGGCAGTCCGGACCAGTCGAAGCGGACGTCGCGGGGCTCCAGGACGAGGCTCTCGTGCACCCGGACGGCCGGCGCGGCGAGGGCGGGAACGGGGGTGGGGCTGGGCATGGCGGGGCCCTCCTGACCTGCGGGTGGCGGCTCGTGGCGGCTCGACTCGGCAAAACGTACTCGCGGGTAGTGCGCGCCACAAGAGGTTCGACACCTCTTATCGACATCGAGTCTAATAAGTGATGTGCACCACGGCGGGCCCGGCGAAACACCCGGGGCCGACGGCCCGGCACCCCGGGAAACACGAGGACCCCGCCGCGGCGCGACGGGGTCCTGCGATCCTCCGCGGTGCTTCAGACGGCCATGGCCAGCATCAGCGGCGCGGCCCGGACGGCGAGCAACTCGGCGGCGGCCTTCAGCCGGTGCACGTTGTCCACCGGCATCGAGGTGGCCAGGCAGCCGACCGTGCTACCGGCCGTGACCGGGACCGCGGCGCAGACCGTGCCGAGCGCGTACTCCTGGATGTCCAGCACCGGAACGGTGGCCGGCTGACGCTCCAGACGGTGCATCAGCTGGTCGGCGTCGGTGACCGTCCGGGAGGTCAGCCGGGCCACCGGGTGCCGGGCGAGGTGGTCCCGGCGGGCGTCGTGGTCGAGCTGGCTGAGCAGGCACTTGCCGATCGCGCTGGCGTGCGCGGTGGCCCGGAAGTCCACCCACTCCTGCACCGCCGGCGCGTGGTCGCCCGCCGACACCGCCTCCACCGACAGCTCGCCGTCGTGGTAGCGGCTGAAGTACACCGCCGCGCCCAACTCGTCCCGGAGCTCCTCCAGTTTGCGGTCCAGCCGGACCCGCACCAGCTGCTCCCGGTTCTGCTGCCCGAGCAACGCGAAGGTGCCGCCGAGCACCCAACCGCCGTCCTGGCACATGAGGTAGCCCTCGATCTCCAGGATCTCGGCGAGCCGACGGACCGTCGGCAGCCCGAGGGACGTCTCCCTGGCCAGCGTGACCAGCGTGGCCCCTCCGGGGTGCCGGTCGACCGCCTCCAGCAGTCTGAGGGCGTGCTGCAGGGAGGTGAACGGACCGGGCAGGCCCTGGGCCGGCGCGGCGTGGCGACCGGGGGCTGGTGTCGACATGTCGTCCCCTTCCGATGTCCCCCCGCAGGTGTGACCGGCGGGTGGTGTCCAGCCTATCCACCGCTGTACACCGCCATCCGCCCCTCTGCGGATTTTCGTGCAGGTGCGGTGAAGCACTTGACGGGCATATGCCCCGCCGATGCCCCCGCGTACCCCCGCCCGCCGGGTGGCGCAGCGGCGGACGTTCCTGACCGTCGATCGGCGGCAGGGCGCCTGCGGCGGGCGGTGGCGGGTGTCCGGCCGGCGGACGGGCACCGGGCCGCTCCCCCACTGCCTGGGGGAACGGCCCGGTCGGGGGGCGGCGCCGGGGTGCGGGCCCCGGCGGCCGGGGAGGGTGGTCCGGTGGATCAGCCCTCGTCGCCGGCCCGGAGCCTGGTGACGGCGGCCTCCAGGCGGGCGCCGTACTCCTGGTCGGCGGCGTGGAAGTGGGCGAGGTTCCGCTCCACGACGTCGTCGCGGGAGACCTGGGCCAGGAAGCCGGCCAGGTTGTCGATCAGGCGGGCCCGCTCGGCCTCCGGCATCAGCCGGTAGAGCTCACCGGCCTGGAAGAAGTCGTCGTCCTTGGCGTGGGCCGGGGTGGTGTGGGTGCCGGTCCAGCCGCTCAGCCCGGTCGGCGCGGCGAGCGCGGCGCCGGTCTGGGCCGGCCCGTCGTAGGAGTTGGGCTCGTAGTTGCGGGCACGGCCGGCCGGGTTGAGCGCGCCGAGGCCGTCCCGGCCGTAGTTGGCGGCCTCGGTGGCGCGCGGGGCGTTGACCGGCAGCTGGCTGTGGTTCACCCCGAGGCGGTAACGCTGGGCGTCGGCGTACGCGAACAGGCGGCCCTGGAGCATCTTGTCCGGGGACGGCCCGATGCCGGGCACGAAGTTGTTCGGCGAGAAAGCGGCCTGCTCGACCTCGGCGAAGACGTTCTCGGGATTGCGGTTGAGCACCAGGCGGCCGACCTTGACCAACGGGTAGTCGGCGTGCGGCCAGACCTTGGTCAGGTCGAAGGGGTTGAACCGGTAGTCGGCGGCCTCGGCGACCGGCATCAGCTGGACGTAGAGGGTCCAGGACGGGAACACCCCGCGCTCGATGGCCTGGTGGAGGTCGCGCTGGTGGCTGTCGGCGTCGCCGCCGACCGCCTCGGCGGCCTGGGCGGCGTCCAGCGAGCGGATCCCCTGGTTGGTCTTGAAGTGGTACTTCACCCAGGAGGCGTCACCCTGCTCGTTGACCCACTGGTAGGTGTGCGAGCCGTACCCGTTCATGTGGCGGTAGGACGCGGGGATGCCGCGGTCGCCGAAGAGCCAGGTGATCTGGTGGGTCGACGCGGGCGAGTGGGCCCAGAAGTCCCAGACGTTGTCGGCCTCCTGGACACCGGTGTACGGGTCGCGCTTCTGGGAGTGGATGAAGTCGGGGAACTTCAGCGGGTCCTTGATGAAGAAGACCGGGGTGTTGTTGCCGACGAGGTCGTAGTTGCCCTCCTCGGTGTAGAACTTGAGCGCGAAGCCGCGCGGGTCGCGGACCGCGTCGTTCGAGCCCAGGTTGCCCGCGACCGTGGAGAAGCGGAGGAACACCTCGGTGCGCCTGCCGACCTCGCCGAGGAAGGCGGCCCGGGTGTACGGCGAGACCTCGTCCGTGACCTCGAAGTAGCCGTACGCGCCGGAACCGCGGGCGTGCACGACGCGCTCCGGGATGCGCTCACGGTTGAACCGGGCGAGCTTCTCCAGCAGGTGCTGGTCCTGGACCAGCAGCGGACCGTAGGCGCCGGCCGAGGCCGAGTTCTGGTTGTCGGCGACCGGGGCGCCGGACTCCGTGGTCAGGATCTTGGACATGACGGGTCCTTCGGATGTCGATAAGGGTGTGACGCTTGGGGGAATGCGGCGCCGCCCCGGGCCGCGGCCGGAGAGCTCCGCGGGTGGCGCGGAGCCACCGCGGCCGCGGCTCCCGGCCGGCGGCGCCGCCGGCCGGGACACGGGCTCCGGCACCGGTCGGGACGCCGGCCCGGGCGCCGGTTCAGATGCCGAGCAGGCGCCGGGCGGCCGAGCGGCGGCGGGAGGAGTGCTCGCCGTCGGGGCCGTCGGCCGGGCTGAGCGCGGCGACGGCGGTGCGGGCGGCGTCGGCGTCCACCAGCGGGCGGGCCGCGGCCAGTTCGGCGGCCTCCCCGGCGGTGAGACCGGCCTCGACGAGGGCCGCGGCGGCCTCGGCGACCGGGACGGCGTCGAACCAGCGCAGCGCGAGACCGGCCCGGCCCGCCTCGGTCGGGCGGCCGGTGAGGCGGAGGCGGGCGAGGCCGCCGTCGGGGTACACGTTGATCCGCACATGGGTCACCGGGCGGGCCGGGTTCAGCCGGAAGCGGTGCCGGGTGTCGGGCTGGAGGCGGGTGCGCGGCAGGAGCGCGAACCAGCCGCCCTGGTCGGCGGCGGGGTCACCGCCGGCGGAGGCGTCGTAGCCGACCAGATCGGCCCAGCCGGGGGCGTTGGCGACGAAGTGGGTGGTGTCCACCTCGGCGGCCAGGACCTCGCCGCCCCCGGCCAGGGCGATCCGCACCCAGTCGTTGGCCTTGTCACGCCGACGCCGGGTCTCCCAGCCCTCACCCATGACGGAGGCGCGGCCGGGAGCGTTCAGGTTGTGCGGGGAGGAGAAGTAGCGGTCGGAGGCGGCCTCGGCGACACCGCCGTGCTCCTGGGCGGCCAGGTCGAAGGTGAGGCCGTCCAGCTCGCGCGGGTCGGGAAGCACCTCGCCGTGGACGCGGAGCCGGGCGACACCGCCGTCCGGGAAGATGTTGAGCCGTACGTGGGTGAACCGGGTGGCGCTGCTCACCTCGAACGCGTGGGCGGTGTCGCCCCGCAGCGGGGTGCGCGGCAGGATCTCCACCCACGCGGCGGCCTCGACCTCGGCGGGCGAGGGGTGGCCGGGTATCGAGGCGGCCTCGACGGAGGTGCTCTCCGGGTAGTTCCCGGTGAAGTGCGCGGTGTCGACGACCAGGCCGCGGATCACTCCGGCGGCGCCGAGCCGGACGACCGCCCAGTCGTGGTCCTCGTCGGTGGGGTGCGGTTGTTCGGCACCCGTGCCCCGGCGCCGCCGGGACTCCCAGCCGTCCATGATCTGGCCCTTGTGGCCGAAGGTGTGCGGGCGGAACACGGCGGCCTCGGCGACCAGCAGGTTCTCGGCGTCGGCGAAGGTGTCCTCGTTGGTGGCGACGACACCGGCGCCGAGCCGGCGGGAGGCCAGGTCGACCAGCTCGGTGAACGGGGCGTTCGGGGTGGGGACGGTGGTCACTGCGACTCCTCGGGGCCGGGGGTCGGACGGGTGGACCGGGCGGGCCCGGGACCGGTGGACACGGGACCGGTGGGCCCGGAGCCGGTGGGCCGCGGGCGGGTGAGCTGGACGCCGAACGGCTCGCCGGCGACGTCGACGACCCGGCCGCGCAGCCAGGTGGTGCGGACGGCGCCGGTGAGCGTCCGGCCCGCGTACGGGGTGACGGGGTTGCGGTGGTGCAGGTCGGCGGCGTGCACAGCGAAGCGGCCGTCGGGGTCGAAGGCCACCAGGTCGGCGTCGTGGCCGACGGCGACGGCGCCCTTCGTCCCGGTGAGACCGGCCAGCCCGGCCGGGCCGGCGGACATCCAGCGGACCACGTCGGAGAGGGTGTGACCGCGCCGCCGGGCCTCGGTCCAGACCGCGGGCAGGCCCAGCTGGAGCGAGGCGATGCCGCCCCAGGCGGCTGCGAAGTCCCCGCTGCCGCCGCGTTCGGGCAGCAGCTTGAGGTCGGGGGTGGACGGCGAGTGGTCGGAGACGACCGCGGCGAACTCCCCTGCGGCCAGGGCCTCCCAGAGGGCGTCGCGATTGGCCTCGTCACGGATCGGCGGACAGCACTTGAACGCGGTGCCGCCGTCCGGGACCTGCTCGGCGGTGAGGGTCAGGTAGTGCGGGCAGGTCTCCGCGGTGACCTCGACACCGTCCGCGCGGGCCCGGCGGAGCAGCGGCAGCACGGCGGCCGAGGAGACGTGCAGGACGTGCACCCGGGCGCCGGTGCGCCGGGCGGTGTCGAGCAGCCGGGCCACCGCGGCGGTCTCCGCACCGGCAGGCCGGGAGGCGAGGAAGTCCCGGTAGTGGACGCCGGGTTGCTGCGGTGCGGCGGAGAGGACGGCCGGGTCCTCGGCGTGGATGATGGCGAGCGCGCCGATTCGGGCCTGTTCGGCGAGGGCGGCCTCCAGATCGGCCTGTTCGAGGTGCGGGAACTCGTCGACGCCGCTCGGCGCCAGGAAGGACTTGAAGCCGAACACGCCCGCACGGTGCAGGGGTTCGAGGTCGGCGAGGTTTCCGGGCACGGCCCCGCCCCAGAAGCCGAGGTCGACCCAGGCCTGACCCTCCGTGGTCTTCCGTTTGACCTCCAGCCCGGCCGGGGTGGTGGTGGGCGGCACCGAGTTGAGCGGCATGTCGATGACGGTGGTGACACCGCCGGCGGCGGCCGCCCGGGTGGCGGTGGCGAAGCCCTCCCACTCGGTGCGGCCGGGTTCGTTGACGTGCACGTGGGTGTCGACCAGGCCGGGGAGCAGCGCGGTGTCACCGAGGTCGGTGAGCGCGTGGCCACCGGCGGGGAGGGAGCCGTGCGCGGCGATCCGTGCGATCCTCCCGTCCCGGACCAGCACGTCCGCGGGGCGCTCACCGTCCGGCAGGACCACCCGGCGGGAACGGATCACCGCGGTCTCGCTGATGGGCATGGAGGACCTCCGAAACCTGGTCGAGGGGTGGGGGTGCGCCGAAGGATGGCCCGGAGCCTAGGGCCGCCTTCAACAAATCGTCAATGGAGGAAACTACGAGGGCCCGCGCCGGTCACCGGTGGAGGAACTCCGCCGCCAGTCGCTCCCCCGCGACCTCGGCGAGCTCTCCCGCCCTGGTCAGGCCGTCACCGGGCTGCTCGCCCAACTCGCTGAGCGCGTACGCGGCGGCGAAGCCGGCCGCCCGCCACTCGCGTTCGGACAGTTCCACCCGTCCCGCCACGGCGGCCACCCGGACCCCCGCCCGGGCGGCGGCCGCCGCGACGCCGGCGGGGGCCTTGCCGTGGAGCGTCTGCGCGTCCAGGCAGCCCTCGCCGGTGACGACGAGGCGTGCCCCGCGCACGGCCGCGTCGAAACCCAGCAGGTCGAGCAGGAGCTCGATGCCGGGTCGCATGGTGGCGCGCAGCAGGGCGAGCGCCGCGAAGCCGACCCCGCCCGCGGCCCCCGCGCCGGGGGCGTCGCGCACCTCGCGGCCGACCGTCGCGCCGACCACGTCGGCGAACCGGGTCAGAGCTTCCTCCAGGACCAGCAGGTCCTCCCCGCTCGCGCCCTTCTGCGGGCCGTAGACGGCCGTCGCGCCGCGCGGACCGAGCAGCGGGTTGTCGACGTCGCAGGCGACCACGATCTCGACGCCCGCCAGGGTGCCGGCGAGCCGTCCGGGGTCGACCCGCTCCAGGCGCCGCAACGCCGCTCCACCGGGCGGGAGTTCGACGCCGTCGCCGTCGAGCAGCGAGACGCCGAGCGCCTGGACCATCCCGGCCCCGCCGTCGGTGCAGGCGCTTCCGCCGAGGCCGAGCACGATCCGCTTCGCCCCGAGCCCGACGGCCCGGCCGATCAGCTGGCCGACCCCGTAGGAGCCGGCCGCGAGCGGGGCGGTCCGGCCGCCGGGGAGCCGGGCCAGCCCGGAGGCCTGGGCCAGCTCGACCACGGCGGTGTCGCCCCGGACGGCGAGCGCGGCGTCCACCGGCAGGCCGGTCGGGCCGGCCACCTTGGCGGGAACGCGGGCGAAGCCGGCCGCGAGCGCGGCGGCCAGGGTCCCCTCGCCGCCGTCGGCGACGGGCAGTTCGCGGACCTCGGTACCGGGGGCGGCACGGCGGATGCCGGCGGCGATCCGGGCGGCGGCCTCGGCGGCCTCCAGGGTGCCCTTGAACTTGTCGGGAGCTACGACCACATGGCCCTGGTGGGAGGTGGGGGGCATGGCGTGGGCCTCACTTCTGGTCTGGCGATGGTCCGTCAAGCATGGGCCCCGGCACACCCGGGGCGGCTCCCTCCCCGCCGTTCCCCTCGTCCCGCTTCCGGAGGACGAGGGACTCCCCTCGACGGGGGAGGGAGCCGGGCAACGCGCCGCTCGGCACGACCGAAGTGCCCCTGGAGGGTGGGCGCGTCACCGTCCGGTCGACCGGCGGGCGGGCGGATGAGCCCCGCACCGCCCGCCGGTCGGGCTGGTCGCCGCCCCGGCCGCACGGGTACGCACGCGGCCGGGGCGGCAGGTGGCAACCTCCCGGTGGCGCGGGCACGACCGGACAGGTACACGCCACCGGGAGGAGTCGAGGGGCCGGGAGGGCTACTTCACCTCGCGGCCGGAGAGCCGCTCGACGCCGCGCAGCAGCGCCGAGTGGTCGAGGGAGCCGTCGCCGTTGGCACGGGCGGAGGCGACCAGCTGGGCGACGACCGCGCCGACCGGGAGGGCGGCGCCGACGGCCCGGGCGGCCTCGGTGACGATCCCCATGTCCTTGTGGTGCAGGTCGATGCGGAAGCCGGGGGCGAACTCGCGGTTCAGCATGTTGGTCTTCTTGCGGTTCAGCACGGTCGAACCCGCCAGGCCGCCGCCGAGCACGTCCAGCGCGGCCCCGAGGTCGACGCCGGCGTTCTCCAGGAAGACCACGGCCTCGGCCACGGCCTGGATGTTGACGGCGACGATCAGCTGGTTGGCGGCCTTGACCGTCTGGCCGGCGCCGGCCGGGCCGACGTGGACCACCGTGGTGCCGAGCACGTCGAACAGCGGCTTGGCCTCGGCGAAGTCCTCGGCGGCGCCGCCGACCATGATCGAGAGAACGGCCTCGACCGCGCCCGCCTCGCCACCGGAGACCGGGGCGTCCAGCGCACGGACGCCCTTCTCCCGGGCGGCGGCCTCGACCCTGATCGAGGTCCGCGGGGTGATGCTCGACATGTCGATGACGAGCGTGCCGGGCCGGACGTTCTCCAGGACGCCGCCCTCGCCGAGGACGGCCTGCTCGACCTGCGGGTCGGCCGGGACCATGGTGATCACGACCTCGGCGTCCCGCACCGCGTCCGCGATGCTGGTGGCGCCGTGGCCCCCGGCCGCGACCAGGGCGTCGATCTGCGGCCGGGTGAGGTTGTAGCCGGTGACGTGGTGGCCGGCCCCGACCAGGTTGGCGGCCATCGGGCTTCCCATGATGCCGAGGCCGATGAAGGCGATCTTGCGGCTCATCGCGTCGTTCCTTCTGTACGTGGAGCGGGGAGGGTGGGGTGGGTGGCCGGCGCGGCCGGGCACGGCCTAGGCGGCGCGGTGCTCGCGCGGGAGCCACCCGAAGCTGTCGGCGCTGACGCCGGTGGACGGGCGGTACTCGAGGCCGATCGGGCCGGTGTAGCCGGCGGCGGCGAGCCGGGCGAAGAGGTCCTCGAAGTCCAGCCCGCCGGTGCCCGGCTCGTTGCGGCCGGGGGTGTCCGCGATCTGCACGTGGCCGATCCGGTCGGCGTACGCGTCGATGACGGCCGCCGGGTCCTCGCCGTTGCGGGCCAGGTGGTAGAGGTCGCAGAGGAACCTCGCGTTGCCCAGGCCGGTGGCGGCGTTGACCCTGTCGACCACCTCGACCGCGGCGGCGGCGGAGACCAGCGGGTAGTCCGGGGACTCCGGCCGGTTCAGCGCCTCGATCAGCAGCACCGCGCCGATCCCGTGCGCGGCCCGGGCGGCGAGGACGAGGTTCTCCAGCGCGAGGGCGTCCTGCCCGGCCGGGTCCTCGCCGGCGACCCGGTTGCCGTAGAGGGCGTTGAGCGCCGGGGTGCCGAGCGAGGCGGCGAGGGCGGCGGCGACGGGGACGTTGGCCCGGAACCGCTCCTTCTCGGACGGCACCGAGACGGTACCGCGCGCCCCCTTCACGAGGTCGTCGAGGAAGTTGAGGCCGGTGAGCCGTACGCCGGCGTCGGTGAACGCCTTGCGGAGCGCGTCCAGCTCGGCCTCGGTGGGGCTGTGGTCCTCGCCGAACGGCCACCACAGCTCGGCGGCGGTGAATCCGGCGGCGGCCGCCGCGGCCGGGCGCTCCAGCAGCGGGAGCTCGCCGAACAGGATCGACAGGTTGACCGTGAAGCTGTGCCGGGAAGCGGCGGTCACGTCCATCACCTCGTGTCTCTCTTCCGTCATCCACAGCTTCCACGATGCGGAAGAGGGATTCTGTCTGGTGGAAGCATGTCCGGCTCCTCGGAGAACTGTCAAGGCATCTACAACATTTTGTTGAAGCCTCCGCGACCCCGACCGCGCAGTCGCCACCGAGCGGCCCGAACCGGCCACTGACCGCCCCACCCCTCGCTCGCTAGAGTGAGCGGGTGCGATTGATGGTGGAGTTCACGACAGAACCGTTCGAGCTGGACACGTTCCCGGAGCACGCCGCGGCGGCCCGGAAGGCGGTCGACGAAGCGGGCCTGGCCGTCGCGGTCGGCCCCTTCGGCACCGGCGCCGAAGGCGAGGCCGACCAGGTCCTGGCCGCCGTGACCCGACTGCTCCGGGAGAGCCTGGACGTCGGCGCGACCCGGATATCGGTCCAGGTCAGCGTGCTCGGCGACGAAGGCGCCGACGCGCCCGAGGAGGGTGATAGGCCGTGACCGAGCACGTCGAACACCCGCTCGCCGCGGCGTTGAAGCCGCTGCTGGACGCGGTCGGCGCGACGCCCCTCCCGGTGGGCGAGGCGAAGCCCGAGGACGTCGTCCTGGAGTGGGAGGGCGCACCGGCACTGGCCGTCCGGCTGCCCCACCTGAGCAACGCGCTGGACCGCCTGCTGGCCGAGACGGCCCGCCAGTTCGACGGCCGGCCGCTGGCCGAGCTGGACCGCTGGGAGAAGCAGCGCGTCGTCGCCCTGCTGGAGGAGCGCGGCGCGTTCACCGTCCGGCACGGCGTCGAGACGGTCGCCACGGCACTCGGCGTGAGCCGCTTCACCGTGTACAACTACCTCAACCGCCAGGACGGTTCGAAGTCCGGCTGAGCCCGCGGGCCCGGGTGCGCCCCGCCGGCAGGGTCAGTGCGACCCCGCCCCCGGCGGGGCGCACTTGTCGCATCACACACGAGAGACCCCGCGACCAGGGCCGTCGCGAAACGTAACCACCAACCGTTCAACAAAGTGTTGACGACCCGATCCCGCCGATCTAGCTTGTGCGGGTGGCACCACTCCCCAGGAGGTCCACCCGTGACCAACCACCCCCACGCCCTTGAAGCCCTGACGGCGGCCGACGCCGCCGAGCTGAGGGAGATCCTGCTGGACGTCTGCTCCAGCCCCGGCTGGGCCGACGCCGTCGTCGCGGCCCGACCGTGGACCGACCGCCGGGCACTGCTCGACGCCAACGCCGAGGCCATGGCCGGGCTCTCCGCCGCCGACCTGCACGACGCGATGGCCGGCCACGCCCGGATCGGCACGCCCAGGCCGGGCGACGCCGCCTCCGAGCGCGAGCAGGCCGGCGTCCTCGGGGCCGAGGACGCCCTGCTCGACGAACTGCGCCGGGCCAACGCCGCCTACGAGGCCAAGTTCGGCCACGTGTTCCTGATCTGCGCGACCGGCCGCACCGCGGCCACCATGCTCGCCGCCCTGCGCGAGCGCCACCCCAACGACCCGGCCACCGAGGCCGGGATCGTCCGGGAGGAACTGCGGAAGATCAACGACATTCGCATCAACCACCTGCTCGACGATAACTGACGCATCATCAGGTATCACTGACGCAGGATCACCACTGCCATCAGTAAGGTCACCCACCCATGACCGGCATCTCCACCCACGTGCTCGACACCAGCCTCGGCCGCCCGGCCGAGGGCGTCCCGGTCGAGCTCGCCCAGCACACCGAGGGTGGCTGGCAGGTGCTCGGCACCTCCGCCACGGACTCCGACGGCCGGGTCGAAGACCTGCCGGCCGTGGAGGCGGGCTCGGTCGTCCGGCTGCTCTTCGACACCGCCGCGTACTACGCGCCGGCGTCGGCCGAGCCGCCGTTCTTCCCCGAGGTCTCGATCGTCTTCACGGTCGCACCCGCGCAGCACCACTACCACGTGCCGTTGCTGCTCAACCCCTTCGGATACTCGGTCTACCGCGGAAGCTAGACCGCTCGATTGATATGGGAGCCACGCCATGGCCCACGTGCTCGGCCAGAACCAGTACGGCAAGGCGGAGAACCGCATCGTCCGGGTCTACCGCGACTCCACCCGCCACGAGATCAAGGACCTGAACGTCTCGGTCGCCCTCTCGGGCGACTTCGAGGACGTCCACCTGACCGGGTCGAACGCCCACTGCCTCCCCACCGACACCGCCAAGAACACCGTGTACGCCTTCGCCAAGGAGTACGGGATCGAGTCGGCCGAGGCCTTCGGCATCACCCTGGCCCGCCACTTCGTCGACAGCACCGAACCGGTGCACAGTGCCCGGATCCGGATCGAGGAGTACGCCTGGGACCGGATCCGCACCCCGGACAGCAGCGCGCGCTTCATCGGCTCCGAGGAGGTCGGCCACTCCTTCGTCCGCTCCGGCCAGGAGACCCGCACGACCGAGATCGTCTACGACGGCGGGTCGGTCCAGGTCGTCTCCGGCCTGAAGGACCTGGTCGTGCTGAACTCCACCAACTCGGAGTTCTGGGGCTACATCAAGGACCGGTACACCACGCTCCGGGAGGCCTACGACCGCATCCTGGCCACCCAGGTCACCGCCCGGTGGAAGTACGGCTACACCGGCCGGGACGACGAGGCCCAGCCCAACTGGAACCGCTCCTACACCCACGTGCGGCGCCACCTGCTGGAGGCGTTCGCCGAGACCTACTCCTACTCGCTGCAGCAGACCCTGCACGCGATGGGCACCCGCGTCCTCAACAACCGCGCCGAGGTGGACGAGGTACGCCTCGAACTGCCCAACAAGCACCACTTCCTGGTCGACCTGGAACCCTTCGGCCTGAAGAACGAGAACGAGGTCTACTACGCCGCCGACCGGATGTACGGCCTCATCGAGGGCACCGTGCACCGTGAGGGCGTCGTCCCGGTGATCCCGGTCGCCTGACCTCCGCCACCCGCTCCACCCGTTTTCTCCACCCCCACCCACCGGAGACCGTGCCCCCCTCGCGGCGGCCGGCCCGGGGAGCCGGAGAGACCGGCCGAGGGACCCTTGCACCGCCGTCCCGACCTCGGCCACCACGTGATCGACCGCTCTCCAGCGCCACGGGCGCGCCGGGAGCCACGGGCACAAGAGGGGCTCGACATGGCACCCAGCACCACCGGCACCACCGACGGCGGTTCCACCCCTGAAAGATCCCCCGGTCCGGACGCGGCCTCCGGGGCCTCCGGGCCCGGAGCCCCGGGCAGTCCGGGCGCCCCGGGCAGTTCGGCGAGGACGGCGGAGGTCCACCCCGTGGACCAGCTGCTGCCACCCGTCAGGCTCGTCACCACCGGACTCCAGCACGTCGCCGCGATGTACGCGGGAGTCGTCGCTCCCCCGCTCATCGTCGGCGCCGGCGTGGGCCTCTCCCCCGCCGAACTCGCCCTGCTCATATCGGCCAGCCTGTTCACCGCCGGGCTGGCCACCCTGCTCCAGACCCTCGGCGTCCGGCGGATCGGCGCACGGCTGCCGTTCGTGAACGGCGTGTCGTTCGCCGGCGTCGCCCCCATGATCGCCATCGCCAAGGAGCACGGACCCGAGGACGCCCTCCCGGTGATCTTCGGCGCGGTGATCGTCGCGGGGGTCCTGTGCCTCCTCGCGGCGCCGTACTTCTGCAAGCTGATCAGGTTCTTCCCACCGGTCGTCCAGGGCACCGTGATCACCCTCATCGGGGTGTCCCTGCTCCCGGTGGCCGTCAACTGGGCGCGCGGCGGTTCGCCGGACGCCCCCGGATACGGTTCCGTGCGGGCCGTCGGACTCGCCGCGCTCACCCTTGCCTCGGTGGTCCTCGGCAACCGGCTGCTGCGCGGCTTCTGGCAGCAGCTCTCCCTGCTCCTCGGGCTGGCGGCCGGCACCCTGCTCGCGTTCCCGCTGGGCCTCGCCGACTTCGGCGCGGTCCAGGACGCACGGATCTTCGCGCTGCCCTCCCCCTTCCACTTCGGCGCACCGGCGTTCGACGCGGCCGCGATCGCCTCGCTCTGCATCGTCATGGTGGTCTCGATGACCGAGTCCACCGCCGACATGCTCGCGCTCGGCCGGATCGTCGACCGCGAGGCCGACGAGAAGGTGCTCGCCGCCGGCCTGCGGGCCGACGGGCTGGCCACCGCGCTCAGCCCGGTCTTCAACGGTTTCGCCGCCAGCGCCTTCGCCCAGAACATCGGGCTGGTGGCCCTGACCCGGATCCGCAGCCGCTTCGTGGTCGCGACCGGCGGCGGCATCCTGATCCTGCTCGGGCTCTTCCCGGTGCTCGGCTCGGTCGTCTCGGTCGTCCCGCAGCCCGTCCTGGGCGGCGCCGGGATCGTGCTGTTCGGCACGGTCGCCGCCAGCGGCATCCGCACCCTCGCGGAGGCCGGCCTGGACTCCGGCGCCAACACGGTCCTGGTCTCGGTCTCGCTCGGCGTCGGCATCGTCCCGATCGCCGCACCGACCTTCTACGACGCGTTCCCGGAGGCCGTCCGCACCCTGCTGCACTCCGGGATATCGGCCGGCTGCGTGGCGGCCGTCCTGCTCAACCTGCTCTTCCACCACCTCGGCGCCGCCCGCCGGTCCACCCCCGACGCCGCACCCGACGCGCCGGCGCCGACGGCGACACCGTCCTGACCCACCGGGCGGGCATGCGCCCCGTGCCCGCCCGGCCCTCCCCCTTGGAGTCACACCATGGCAGTCCAGCCCCCGCCCGCCGATCAGCGGATCGTCATCGAGAACGCCGCGATCGCCACCGTCGACGCCCGCGACACCGAGTACACCCGCGGCCACGTGGTCATCCTCGGCAACCGCATCGAGTCGGTCGGCGAGGGCCCCGCCCCGCAGTGGCTGGACAACGTGGTGCGCCGGATCAACGCCGAGGGCCACCTCGTCACCCCCGGCCTGGTCAACACCCATCACCACTTCTACCAGTGGATCACCCGCGGCCTGGCCCAGGACGACATCCTCTTCGACTGGCTCGTCGCCCTCTACCCCACCTGGGCCCGGGTCGACGACCGGCTCGTCCACGCCGCCGCCCAGGGCTCCGCCGCCGCGCTGCTCAAGTCCGGCTGCACCACCGCCGCCGACCACCACTACGTCTTCCCGAAGGACGGCGGCGACATCCTCGGCGCCGAGATCGAGGCCGTCCGCGAGCTGGGCCTGCGGTTCACCGCGCTGCGCGGCTCGATGGACCGCAGCAAGAAGGACGGCGGGCTGCCCCCGGACCATGCCGTCGAGGAGCTCGACACCATCCTGACCGCCTCCGAGGAGGCCGTCGACCGGTACCACGACGCCTCCTCCGACTCCATGCTGCAGATCGCCCTCGCGCCCTGCTCCCCGTTCTCGGTCTCCACCGAACTGCTGCGCGAGTCCGCAGTCCTGGCCCGCCGCAAGGGTGTCCGCCTGCACACCCACGGCTCCGAGACCGCCGAGGAGGAGGCGTTCTGCAAGCAGCTGTTCGGGATGGGCCCGACCGACTACTTCGAGTCGGTCGGCTGGCTCGGCGAGGACGTCTGGATGGCGCACTGCGTCCACATGAACGACTCCGACATCGCCAAGTTCGCCGAGACCGGCACCGGCGTCGCCCACTGCCCGTCCTCCAACGCCCGGTTGGCCGCCGGCATCGCCCGCGTCCCCGACATGCTGAGGGCCGGCGTACCGGTCGGCCTCGGCGTCGACGGCACGGCCTCCAACGAGTCCGGCGAGCTGGGCACCGAACTGCGCAACGCACTGCTGATCAACCGCCTGCACGGCTCCCCCCGCGCGCTCACCGCCCGCCAGGCGCTGCGGCTGGGCACCAGGGGCGGCGCCCGGGTCCTCGGCCGCCAGAACGAGATCGGCTCGGTCGAGGCCGGGAAGCTCGCCGACCTCGCCCTCTGGAAGCTCGACGGCCTCATGCACTCCTCGATCGCCGACCCTGTCGCCGCCCTCACCCTCGGCGCCCTGCCGCCGCTGTCCGTGCTCTTCGTCAACGGCAACGCGGTCGTCGAGAAGGGGCAGTTGACGACGGTGAACGAGGACCGCATCGCCCGGGCCTGCGCCCGCGCCGCCCGGGAGCTCGCCGCCCGGCCCGTCTGACCCCGCCGCCGGGGCGCACCGTCCGCCCCGTACTCCGTCCGCTCCGCACGAGCACACCACACCACACCACACCTCCGAACTCCGGGCCGCCCAGGGACGGTGCGTCACCCGGACTCCGCCGGTCGCCCCCTCGGGGGCTCCCGGCGGACCGCCGCCCCGGACCCACGGCGAGGGTCCGGGGCGGCGGCGTGCCCGCACCGGGCCGGGGCCGGGCGGGGGCGGACGAATGCCGACGGGCCGGCGACCGCGTCCACCGCACCGTACGGGACGGCCGAAAAGGAGCCGCCCTCTGCTCCAACACGGCAGAGGGCGGCAGACGTTGCGCCGGGTAGCCTGGGGTTTCAGCCCAGCAGGGGAAGCGCGGGGAGGGTCAGGAACTCCTCGAACTCCTCGGCCAGGGCGACCTGTTCGAAGAGCTGGGCGGCCTCGCGCCAGCGTCCGGCGGCGTAGACCTCGGCGCCGAGTTCGGCTCGGAGCCCGGCCAGTTCCTCGGCCACCAGGAGGCGCACGAGGTCGGCGGTTGCCTTCTCCCCGGTGTCGGCGAGGACGACGTCGTTGTGGATCCACTGCCAGATCTGCGAGCGGGAGATCTCGGCGGTGGCGGCGTCCTCCATCATGTGGAAGATGGCGACCGCGCCCACGCCGCGCAGCCAGGCCTCGATGTAGCGGACCCCGACCTGGACCGCGTTGTGCAGACCCGCACGGGTGCAGCTGCCGCCGGCGCCCGCGACGTCCAGCAGGTCGGCGGCGGTGACCGGTTCGGCCGGCCCGGGGTTCTCCTTCTGGTGCGGGCGGTCGCCGAGGACGGCGTCGAAGCAGGAGCGGGCGACCGGGACGAGGTCCGGGTGGGCGACCCAGGAGCCGTCGAAGCCGTTGCCCGCCTCGCGCTCCTTGTCGGCGGTGACCTTCACCAGGGCGGCCTCGTTGACCGCGGGGTCCCTGCGGCTGGGGATGAACGCGGCCATGCCGCCGATCGCGTGGGCACCGCGCCGGTGGCAGGTCCGGACGAGCAGCCGGGTGTAGGCGGCCATGAACGGCGAGGCCATGGTGACGCTGTTGCGGTCCGGCAGGATGAAGTGCTCGCCGGCGTCACGGAAGTTCTTGACGATGGAGAACAGGTAGTCCCAGCGGCCCGCGTTGAGCCCGGCGGCGTGCTCGCGCAGCTCGTAGAGGATCTCGTCCATCTCGAACGCGGCGGTGACGGTCTCGATCAGGACGGTGGCCCGGACGGTGCCGTGCGGGATGCCGAGTTCGGCCTGCGCGTGGGTGAAGACGTCGTTCCAGAGCCGCGCCTCCAGGTGGCTCTCGGTCTTCGGGAGGTAGAAGTACGGACCGGAGTTCGGGTCCCCGCCGCCACGGGCGAGCAGCCGGGCGGCGTTGTGGAAGAAGTAGAGGCCGAAGTCGAGGAAGGCGCCGGCCACCGGTGCGCCGTCGACCAGGAGGTGGGTCTCGTCCAGGTGCCAGCCGCGCGGGCGGACCACGACGGTGGCCAGCTCGGCGGCGGGCCTGAGCGTGTAGGCCCTGCCGGCCGGGGAGGTGAAGTCGATCCGGCCCTCGAAGGCGTCGATCAGGTTGAGCTGACCGCCGACGACGTTCTCCCAGGTCGGGGAGGTGGCGTCCTCGAAGTCGGCGAGCCAGACCCGGGCGCCCGAGTTGAGCGCGTTGATCACCATCTTGCGGTCGGTGGGGCCGGTGATCTCCACCCGCCGGTCCTGGAGCGCCCGGGGCGCCTCGGCGACCTTCCAGTCGCCGGCGCGGACGGCGGCCGTCTCCGGGAGGAAGTCCAGGGTGCCGGTGCGGGCGATCTCGGCACGGCGCGTGCGGCGGCGGGCGAGCAGCTCGCGACGGCGGTCCTCGAACGCGCGGTGCAGGCCGACGACGAAGGCGACCGCCTCCGGAGTGAGCACCTCCTCGGCCCGGTGGACGCGCGGACCGGCGACAGTGACGACCGGAGCGGCGGGAGAGGCGCCGGGTCCCTGATCTGTAGCCATGAGCAGGACACTCCTAAGACAGTTGATCCTTGAGACGGTTGATCGACAGGTGATCCGAACCCCGGCAAGCGGAGGACTTGATTCTGTAAGGTGGAGACTAGTTTCCGCGATACAGAATTTCAACGGTTTGTTGAGGAGATCGCCGAGACCGTACCCCTCCCCCGACAGCGAAGGAAACGCCGGTGGCCCCGACCTCCGACAGCACGTCCGACAGAGCCTCCGACCGGGCCCCGGCCCCGGAGCGCGCCACCGGCGGCGTGCAGTCCGTCGAGCGCGCCTTCCACCTGCTGGAGGCACTGGCCGACTCCGGCGGCGTGGCGACGCTCAGCGAACTCTCCGCCTCCTCCGGTCTGCCCATGCCCACCATCCACCGCCTGGTTCGTACCCTCGTACAGCAGGGCTATGTCCGCCAGGACACGGCACGCCGCTACACCCTCGGCCCGCGGCTCATCCGGCTCGGCGAGACCGCCGGACGGCTGCTCGGCAGCTGGGCCCGTCCCTACCTGGCCGAGCTGATGGAGGCCACCGGCGAGACGGCCAACCTGGCCGTGCTGGAGGGCGGCGAGGTGGTGTACGTCGGGCAGGTGCAGTCGCGGCGCTCGATGCGGATGTTCACCGAGGTCGGCCGCCGGGTGCAGCCGCACTGCACCGGGGTCGGCAAGGCGCTGCTGGCACAGCTGCCCGAGGAGGAGGCGCGCGCCGTCCTGGGCCCCAACCCGCTGGCCGCCCACACCCCGCACACCGTGACCGACCCGCAGGAGCTGATCCGCCAGCTCGCCGAGGCGCGCGAGCGCGGTTACGTGGTGGACGACCAGGAGCAGGAGATCGGGGTGCGCTGCATCGCGCTCGCCGTCCCCGGCGCGCCCACGCCGACGGCGCTCTCGGTCTCCGGACCGGAGGCCAGGATCCGGGCGCTGGAGGAGCAGGCCGGATCCGCCTCGCTGGTGCCGGTGATGCACGAGATCGCAGCCAGGCTGGGACAGGTCCTGGCCCCCTGACACCGCCCCGCCGGAGGCCCGGCCAAGGCGCTGTCGGAGGCAGTGTCGGCGGCCGACCGTACGGGACGTCGGAGCCGCCGCCCTCCCCTGCCCGTGTTCGCCCGCCCGGGCGACCCGAGGGCGGGTTGGCCCGGCCGCGGCGGACGGGTCGGTCACTGTGGATCGGGACGTGCCCGCGACGGCGCGGGGCGCACGAACGCAGAGGCAGGGTGAGCGGCGATGTCGCGCAGAGGGTCCGTACGGGGTTTCCTCGGAAGGTCGCTGACGGTGGGGTCCGCGCTGGTGGCGCTGGCCGCCGGACCGGCGTGGGCGTGTCCCGACGCCGACGCGACGGCGGGCACCGACCCGGGCAAGGAGAACGCGGCGACGGCACCCGCGGCGCCTGCCGTCTCCGACTCGGACCTGGCGGTGGTCCGGCTGGACCCGGACGCCGCCGCGCCCGGCGGCACCACCACGGTGCACGCCTTCATCAGCAACACCGGCCCGGAGCGGACGGCCTCCGCGTTCACCGTCGTCGTCACCCTGCCGGAGGGGGTGACGGCCGAGGGGCCGTTCTTCCCGGAGAACTGCTACGAGTTCCAGAACGGCCACCGGGTGCGCTGCACCTTCCCGGCCGGGCTGGGGGTGTACCGCAGCGCGACCGCCCTGATCCCGGTCAGGCTCGCCACGACCGTCCCCCTCGGCAACCTGGAGGGCGGCTACGTGGCGGTGCGCGGCGACGACGACCACAACGAGGCCAACAACCGGCAGCCGTTCGCGATCGAGGTCGTGCAGACCGCCTGAGACCGCCCGCTCCTCCGGGAGCGGACGGTCTCGGGGCCGGTCCTAGCGGTAGACCCGGACGTAGTCCGCGGCGAAGGTGATCGGCGCGGTGCCCTGGGGCGCGGGGTGGTACTGCCCCGCGCTCAGGGACAGGTTGAGGATCAGGTACGCGGACCAGGTGGTGCCGACGCCCTTGCCGTCCGAGAAGACCTTGACCCCGTTGACGTACCAGTCGACGGAGGTGGCGCCGTAGTGGGTGCCGATGGTCACCCAGCCGTCCTTGGCTATCGCCTTGGCGTCCGTGTAGTACAGGTGACCCGGCTTGACGTGGTTGGTCAGCTCCAGCAGGTTCGGGTTGTCGGGGTGGTACTCGAAGGTGTCGATCTCCCCGTTGCCGTTCTTCCAGGTCCACAGCGCCGGCCAGGCGCCGGTGCCGGCCGGGAGCTTGACCCGGGTCTCGGCGTAGTCGCCGGTCTTCACCTGGAAGCCCTCGCCGGAGTACTCGGTGGTGAGCAGCCCGGTGTCCCAGGACTGCTTGCCGTTCTCCAGCTTGTTGGCGCCCGGCCTGGCGGTGAACGTGGCGGCGCCGCCGCCGACGGTGACGTTGTTCTTGTTCAGCCAGTCGAGCTTGTTGTCGTCGGGGTTGTGGTTGCCGTAGCGGTAGGCGCTGCTGCGGTCGCCGGTCCAGCGGGAGCCGTAGGCGATCGGGCCGCTGAACTCGTCCGACCAGGTGAGCTTCTTGCCCGCGACAGGGGCACCGGTGGCGGGGGGCGTCGTCGGGCTCGTGGTGGGGGGCGTGGTGGGGGGCGTCGTCGGCGACGGGGTGGGGGTCGGGCTCGGCGTGGCGGTGGCGGAGACCACCAGCTGCCGGGAGGGCAGGTTGTGCCAGGCACCACCGAGGTCCTGCCAGAAACCGAACTGGGTGTAGGTACCGGCCGCCAGGGTGCGCGCACCGGTGGTGATCGACAGGCCGCTCGGGCAGATCTGCGCGTTGCTGACGTTGCCGGGGAAGTCGAGGTTGCGGCCGGCCGCGTCGCGGATGCCGACGCCGACGGTCTTGGCGGTGAAGCAGGCCGAGGAGTGGACGGCCAGCGAGGCGGTCGAGGCCTTGCCGGCGACCATGGTCGCCGGGGTGAGGGCGTCCTGGGTGACGGTGGGCGCGGTGGCGGCCTGGGCTCCGGTGAGGGCCGGGACGCCGAGCAGGCCGGCGCCGGTGACGGCGAGCACTCCGGTGGCGGCGAGGGCGGCGGTGCGGCGCCGGTGAGTGGGGCGGGCGTGGCGTGGCGCGTGGCGCCGGGCAGGCCGGTGGGGGGCAGGGGGCATGGCTGGGTCCTCTACGACGCCTGCGAGGTGAGCTGTCGGGTTCGGGCTGAGGTTGCCCGGCCGCCTGGGGAGCGGCTTCACCCCTAGCCACAGTCCGGGCGCGGAGGCGCACGGACCGGGCACTGACCTTGGGTCCCCCGCTCCCGTCCGCTGCGGTGCTCGGGTGCCGACCGGCGGGTGGACAGGACTCGGCGTCCCGACGGTGGGAGTCCGCGACAGCGGACGCCCCTGCAGGCTAGGCAGGCCGCCGGGGACCGGACAACCTCGCACGGACGGTTGTCGCGCAGGTCACAGACCCGGCGTCCGCGGATGATCAACGCGCCTGCGGAGTTGATCAGTTGGGGGGAAGCTACGGATCAGGCCCCGGCCGGGACCCTCCGGTCCGGGGCGGCACCGGCGCCGCGCTCCCGAGGAGCACCGCGGCCCGGTCGAGGAGGGCCGCCCGGAAGGACCGCCCGGGAGGGCCGGTTCCCCGGCCGGTGGCGGGGTGGAGCCGGAGGCGACCGACAGGAGGGCGCGGCAGGAGGACGTCCGGTGCGGGGCCCGGCCCGTCGGCCCCGGCCCCGTGCCCGAGTACGCCGCGAAAGACGGGGCGGTCGGATAGGTTGGGGATCCAACCGCGCCGGAACCGTCCGGACCGCACCGGGAACCGCATGAGAGACGAGGACCAGCCCCACCATGACCGCCCCCCTGCCCGGCTTCGCCGGCCGCACCTTCCTGTTCCAGGTCGACAACGGCGCAGCCTTCCGCAACGCCTACTCGGCCGACGGCAAGCGGCTGCGCTGGGAGGGCCTCGGTGAGTCGGCCGGCCAGTGGGAGGACGTCGCCCTGCACGTCGCCGAGGTCGGTCCGCAGCTGTACTTCGTCAGCTGGACCGAACAGAGCGGCATCACCGTCAGTCACGTCATGGACCTGGGCCGGATGACGGTCCGCGCGTTCTGGACGTACGAGGGCGAGGGCGGCCGGGTCGGCGAGCTGCACACCGGCACGCTGCAGTCCGTGGCCTGACGGCCGTCTGTCGGCCCCCGGGCCACCGGGGACGTGCCGGCCGTCCTGGCCGTCCTGGCCGCCTGCCGATCGGGCCCGGTGGTCAGACCGTCCGGCCGGGAACCACCAGGTGCTGCGAGATCCACTCCAGCGAGGACGGGAGCAGCCTGCTCCAGGTCTCGAAGTTGTGGCCGCCCGTCTCCAGCATGCTGTAGGAGACCTTCATCGGGCTGCGCGTCGCGGCCACGAACGCCTCGGTCTCGCGACGGTAGTCGCCGTCGCCCTCCTTGGTGCCGGCCAGCAGCACGGCCACCTCGGGCTGCGGCAGGTTCTTGAGGCGCCACATCAGGTCGGCCTCGTTGCGGCGCTGCTCGCTGCCCTTGAAGAGGTCACCGGTGGTCGGGTCCTCGGCGGCCCGGTAGTAGCCGGAGAGCGAGACGGCGGTCGGGTAGACCTCCGGGTGGCGCATGGCGAGCTTGAGCGCGCAGTAGCCGCCCGTCGAGTTCCCCATGAACGCCCACGCCCGCGGATCGCCGGAGACCCGGTAGGTCGCCTGGATCGCCGAGGGCACGTCCTTGGTGAAGTACGTCTCGGACTGCGGGCCGCCCGGGACGTCCTCGCACTCGGTGTCCTGCGGCAGGGCCGGCGAGGGACGCACCAGCACCAGGACGGTCGGCTGCATCCGGCCCTCCTGGAGCAGCTTGAGCGCCGCGCCCGGGTAGTTCAGCCGGGTCACGAGGTTCTTGGCGATGCCGGGGAAGCCGGTGCTGACGACCAGTGCCGGGAACTGCTTCTGCTCGTACTCCGGCTGGAAGTACTGCGGCGGCAGGTAGACGTAGCCCTCGGTGGAGAGCCGGGTGGTGGCACCGTCGATGCGGATCTCACGGATCTCGCCGGACTGCTCGGGGTCACGGCCCAGTGCCCCGCCGCCCTTGACCTCGGCGTGCCCGATGGTCTCGACGCGCAGCCGGCCGGAGGCGTCCGCCTTGTTGTGGATGACCACCGGACCAGTGTCGCCGGTGCCCAGCAGGTCGTCCCAACTGCTGTAGAAGGCGAAGTAGTTGTTGGCGACCAGGCCGAGCGCGGCGAGCACGGTGAGCTGCGTCGCACACAGTGCGCCGATCCGGCCGAGCACCGCCTGCCAGGTCCGCTTCGACAGTCTCGGCCACAGCCAGACCGTCCCGGCCATCGCCGCGACGGCGATCAGGACGGTCAGTGCCAGCACCTTGTGGCTCGTCAGGCCCATGTCTTGTTTGCTCCCACGCCTCGTACTCCCCCGCCCCCGGGGGAAGGACACCCGGGAGGGCCGCCCCGGTTCCCCGTCCACAACGGGGGCCGTCGCCGGGGCGCGACCACCCACCCTAGCGGTCCGAAGCGGTGCCCCGGACCCGCCGACCAGCGGTCATCGCCTCGACCTCCGGGAGGAGACGCCCGCCGCGCGTACGGGCCGGCCCCGCGCGGGAGGGCACGGCGAAGCCCGCTCCGGACCACGGGAAGGGCGAGGGCGCGGTGGGGCGAGGGCCTCCCGCACGGCGCCGGGACCACGCTCGGACGGCGCCGGGAGGTCCGGGCCGGTTGCTCCGCCTGGGCCCGCGTCAGCTGACGCGGGCCCAGAGACCGAGGCCCGCAGTGAGCTCGCGCATGCAGCGGGCCCCGAGCTCCCGGGGCGATCCGGGGCCGGTGGCCGCGGCCCCGGAGACGGCCCACTGCTCCAGGGCGACCCGGATGGCGGTGGTGGCCGCCGCGGCGGCGAGCCGGATCTCCAGCACGTCGGTGCCCTGCGGACAGCGGGCGGCGATCGCCAGGTGCAACCGCTGCTCGGAGTCGGCGTGCACCCGCTGCCACACCGAGGCGAGGCGGGGGTCGCGGAGCAGGTCGCGGGTCCACTGCATGGCCTCGACGGCGTCGTCGTCGGGCGGCGTCAGCGACTCGGCCGCCGAACGTTCCAGGGCCTCGCGCACCGGCAGGCCGGCCGAACCCTCGACGAAGAGCCGCACCCAGCGCTCACCGCCCGCCGCGAGCAGCGGGGCGACGGCGTCCTCCTTCTCCGAGAAGTAGCGGTAGAAGGTGCGCAGCGAGATGCCCGAGGCCTGGGCGATCTCCTCCGCGGTGGTCGCCTCGGCCCCGCGGGCGGCGAAGAGCGCCGCGGCGGCGCGGGCGATCTCCAGCCGGGTGCTCTCGCGGCGGCGCTGGTTGAGGGTGGGGCGTCCGGTCACGGGGTCAGGCTACGCGGACGGCGGGCCCGGTGACACGTTGCGTCGCCCTGGCACGGGGAGACGGCGGGGCGTGGCCGGTCGATGTGACGCGAGGAGCACAGGTGACGCGTCACGCCTTTTTGGCACGACGTGCCACATGGGCGTACGGTGCCAGTGAGGTCGCGAGACCACGAACGGAACGGAGTACCACCATGGAGCGCTTCAACGGACGGAACGTCCTGGTCACCGGCGGCGGCTCGGGCATCGGACAGGCCACCGTGCACCGGATCCTGGCCGAGGGCGGGCGGGTCGTCGCCGCCGACGTCAACGGGACCGGCCTCGGGGCCACCCTGGAGCGGGCGACCGCCGACGGCACCGCCGACCGCCTCACCACCGTGGTCCTGGACGTGTCGGACGAGGCCGCCGTCCGGACGGGCGTCGCCGAGGCGGTGGCAGGACTCGGCGGGCTCGACGTCCTGGTGAACGCCGCCGGCATCCTGCGCTCCTCGCACACCCACGAGACCAGCCTGGAGTTCTGGAACAAGCTGGTCGCGGTCAACCTGACCGGCACCTTCCTGATGACCCGCGAGGCCCTGCCCGCCCTGCTCGCGGGCGGCCGGGGCGTGGTGGTGAACTTCAGCTCCACCTCCGCGACCTTCGCCCACCCCTACATGGCCGCCTACGCGGCGACCAAGGGCGGCATCCAGTCCTTCACGCACGCGATCGCCGCCGAATACGCCAAGCAGGGCCTGCGTGCGGTCTGCGTCGCACCCGGCAGCATCGACAGCGGCATGACCCACGACCCGGGGCTGCCCGCGGACGCCGACCTCGGCCTGCTGGCCAAGCTCTCCCCCGCCCTCGGCCAGGGCTTCGCCGGACCGGAGACGGTCGCGGGCGTGATCGCCATGCTCGCCTCGGAGGACGGCGCGTTCGTCACCGGGACCGAGATCCGGATCGACGGCGGCACCCACATGTGAGACGTGGCGCCGCCCTGGGGCCCGCCCGCACCGACCGCCCGCGTCGGCCGGGCGGGCCCTCCGGTCGCGCAGGCCGCTCCGGTCGCTCAGGCCGGCCGGCCCGGCCCGAGCCACTCGGCGGCGAAGGCCCGCGCCGGGTTGGCGGTGAGAAGCCGGTGCGGAAGATCGGGGCCGAACGCCCGGGAGAGCCGCGGCGCCAGGGCCGTGAGCAGGTGCGCGGGACCAGGGGCGTGGCGGGCCGAGCGGGTGGTGGTGTCACCACCGAGGAGCAGCCGGTCGCCGTGGCCCGCCTCCACCACCGCGGCGACGGTGTCGAAGAGGTGGTGGTCGGTCGCGTGGTGGGCCCGGGAGGGACCGTCCAGGGCGAGGTACGCGCCGGACGCGGCGAGCTCCCGGTGCAGCCGCAGGTCGGGGTGACGGTTGAGGTGGCCGAGGATCACCCGCTGCGGCCGGACGCCGTGGCGACCGCAGAGCAGATCGAGGACCTCGGGTGCGGCGGTGCCGAGTTCGTGGTGGACGGCGATCGGCGCGCCGGTGGCGTGGTGCGCCTCGGCGGCTGCCGCCATGACCCGGCGGGTGTGCGGGCCGAGCCCGTGGTACTCCCCCGCCACCTTGATCAACCCGGCCCGGACCCCCTCGGGGGCACCCCGCAGTCCGACGGTGAGCTCGGCGACGAACAGGCCCGCGAGCCCGTCGTAGCGCCGTTCCAGTTCCGCCGGGTCGTAGTGGACGGCCTGGTGGAGGCCGGTCGCGGCGACCAGGTGGACGCCGGTCGCCCGGGAGAGGGCGGCGAGCTCCTCGGCCCGCCGCCCCATGCCGAACGGGGTCCACTGGACCAGCGCCCGCCCGCCGGCCGCGGTGAAGTCGCGCAGGACCGCTTCGGCGGCGGTGGGGTCGTCGAGCTCCTCGCCGGGAAGCAGCGGGCTACGCAGGAAGAGGTGGTCGTGCGCGTCGCAGACACCGAGGTCGACGGGGTCGAGGTCGCCGAGGACGGTGCGGACCGAAGGGCGCGTGGTGCTCACGGCGCCCCGGCCCCCGCGGCGGCGGCGTCGTCCGCCCCCGTTTCCTCGTCCGCCTCATCGTCCGCCTCGGCGAAGGTCGTGGCCGCGACGCGCAGCCCGGCCAGGGCCTTGGGGACACCGACGTAGGGCGCGAGGTGGACCAGGACCTCGGTGATCTCCTCCCTGGTCAGACCGATCCGCAGGCTGTTGCGGACGTGGTCGGCCAGCTGCGGTTCCACTCCGCCGAGGGCGGTGAGGGCGGCCAGGTTGGCGACCTGGCGGTCCCGCAGGGCGAGCCCCGGGCGCTGGTAGGTGCCGCCGAACAGGGTGGTCACGATCCAGTCGGGGAAGCCGGGCGCGAGTGCGTCGAGCGGGCCGAGGGTGCCGGTCCGGGTCCGCGGGTCGGCCAGCCGGTCCAGCAGGGCGTAGCCGGCGGCGCGGTCGAACGGGGCGGGAACGAGGCCGGCGGCCGGGACGGGGCCGGCGGCCGGGACGGGGCCGGCGGCCGGGACGGGGCCGGCGGCGGTGGGATCGGTGAGGACGGGATCGGCGAGGTCCATCGGGAAGGGCGGTCCTTTCACCAGTGGCGGCCGGCGGGCAGCCGGTCGAGTTCGGGGCTGGACAGGTGGTGCACGCGGTAGCGGGTGCCGGGTGCGTCCTCGGGGGCGGCGCGGAGCCAGAGGGCGATGTGCAGCAGTTCCCACCGCCCCGGGTCCACGGCGACGGCCGCCGTGTGCAGGTCGGGGTGGTCGGGCAGTTCGGCGAGCGCCCGTTCGACGGCCTCGGCGGGGTCGGCGTCCTCGGGGAGCCGGTCGAGGCGGCGGGTGGCGGCGACCGGGGTGCCCGGCGCGCCGCCGCGGCGCAGGCCCGCGCCCAGCCAGTGCCGGACGGCGGGCCGACCGAAGTCGGCGCTCAGCCCCCGGAATCCCGGGCCCCAGAGGAAGCCGTTCATGCCTTCGGCCGTGCGCCAGAGGTAGAACGGCGCGTACTGGTTGACGGGCGACCCGTCGAGGCCGCGCTCGCGGACCAGGTAGGCCTTGAGGCCGAGACCGGGGTGGCCGTCGAGGAGGTGCCCCCTGGTGGCGATCCGCCGGTGGACGACCGCCATGTCGTAGTCGGCGGGGAGGGTGATCTCGTACTGCATGGCGTGCACGGGCGAACTCCCCGGGGGTCGGCGGAACGCGGGCGGGTGCGACGCGGGCGGGTGCGACGCGGGCGGGACGGCGGTCCTGCGGCCCCGTTCAGCCGGCCCGGTGCGCGGCGAGCAGGGCGGTGACACCGCGCACGGCCTGCTCGAACGGTTCGGCGCTCTCGGCGGCGCGGGCGAGGACGTAGCCGCCCTGGACGACGGCGACCACGGCGGCGGCGAGGTCGGCCGGGTCGGCGGCGGAGCGGAGCTCGCCGGTCGCCTGCCCCTCGGCGACGACCTCCGCGATCCGGCCGCGCAGCCAGGTGAAGGTCTCCTCGACGGGGGCGCGCAGCCGCGGGTCGGCGACCACCTCCGGGTCCTGGGCCATCCGGCCGATCCGGCAGCCGCGCAGGACGTCGCGCTCACGGTTCAGGTAGGCGGCGATCCGGTCGCACGCGGTGCCGGGAGCCGCCAGGTCGGCCTCGGCGACGGCGCGCATCTGCTCGGCGCTGCGGCGCAGGGCGGCGGCCGCGAGGTCGGGTTTGCCGTCGAAGTGGTGGTACATGCTGCCCTGGCCGACGCCGGCGCGCTGCTGGATGGCCTTCGGGCTGGTGCCGACGTAGCCGCGCTCCCAGAGGAGCTCCTGGGTGCTCTCGACGAGACGGTCCTGGGTTGCCATGACGATCACGGTACCCACCGGCGGGCGCAATGTACATACCAGTAGGTACAGAACCCTCGGGAGTCCCGAAGGCCCGGAGACGTCCACGGGCCGTGGGCCGCCCCCCGGCGGTCCACGGCCCTGCGAGATCGTCGTCCCCGGCGGGGCCGGGCGGCATTCACCGCAGGACGGTGGCGCGCATCACTCCGCACGCCGCCGGGCGTCACGGAGCGTCACGCCTGCGGCCGGACGGACGGCAGCTCGCGCCGGATCACGGGGGCGACCTCGCTCGCGAACAGCTCCAGCTGCTCGTGCTGGACGTCCTCGGTGAGCGCGTCCACCCCGATCCCGACCACCTCGTTGCCGAAGGCCTCGTGGTAGCGGTGGATCTTCTCGATCACCTGCTGCGGGCTGCCGACCAGCGCCGAACCGCGCTCCAGCGCGTCCTCCAGCGACTCGAACGGCGACTTGTTGTGCCGGCCCGCCGCCGAGTCGAACAGGGCGTCCCAGTACGGGCGGAACCCCTCCACCGCGTCCTGCGACCGCTCGGCGATGAACAGCCCGCCGAACCCCGTCCCCACCCGGGCGTCCTCGGGGGCGCGGCCGTAGTGCTCCCAGCGCTCGCGGTAGTGGTCGACCAGCGCCTTGTACTTCGGCAGCGGGTGGAACGCGTTCGCGGAGAACAGCGGGTCGCCGTAGCGGGCCGCGAGCTCGGTGGACAGCGTGCTGGTGGCGCTGCCGTGCCAGACCGGGATCGGGGTCTGGTACGGGCGCGGCCAGGTCGTGACCTCCTTCAGCGCCGGCCGGGTGGTGCCCTCCCAGCTGACCTTCTCCTCCCGCCAGAGCCTGCGCAGCAGGCCGTAGTTCTCGGCCAGCGCGTCCCACTGGCGGTCCTCCGGCAGGCCGAACAGGTCGAAGTGGCGCGGGTCGTTGCCCTTGCCGATGATCAGTTCGAGCCGCCCCCCGGAGAGCTGGTCGACCAGCGCGTAGTCCTCCGCGACCCGCACCGGGTCGAGGACGGAGAGCACCGTGACGGTGGTGAACAGCCTGATGGTCAAGGTGCGGGCGGCGATGGCGCTCAGCAGGACGGGCGGCGCCGGGGAGAGGAACGGCTCACCGTGCCGCTCCCCCACCCCGTAGCCGTCGAAGCCGAGCCGCTCGGCGGTGACGGCCTGGTCGATGACGTTGTGCAGCTTCTCGGACGGGGTGCGCTGCACGCCGGTGACGGGGTCGGGCCCGTTGGACACGAGGGACGAGACGGTGAACCGCACGACGGTCTCCTTGTTGACGTTCGATGGGGTGCCCGTCGGGACCGCCCGGGAGGGCCGCCGGACTCCGGACTCCGAGGTCCGGGCTCCGGCCCTCCGAGGTCCGTGGTCCGGAGGGCCGGGGATCCGGCGACGCCCAGGAGGTCCGCGGAGCCCGGGTCACCGGCGGCGTCGGCACCGGTGGGTTCACCGGGGCCGGAGCCGGGACCAGGCCCGCGGCCGGGACGGGGGGCGGGGTCGGACGGCGGCCGGGGTGCGGCTCGACGGGGCCGGACGGCCGGCGCGGCAGCCCGGCGCAGCGCACCACGGACGGTCGCTCACGCCGGGGCAGCACCGGGAAGGGGATCACGCCGGAAGCCGGAGCTCCGGCCGGCTCAGCGCGAGGTGCTGCGGGAACGACAACAGCGAAGGAGGGTGGTACGAACGGACATCCGGCTCCCCCTTCGTCTCGCACACACACGATCCACCGCGAGCATAGGCACCGGTCAGGAGCGAGGCAAGGGTCGCCGGGCGAGCGGCGCCACGGGCTCGGCAAGTCCCTCGGCCGAACGCCCCCGGCCTGGCAGGATGTCCGGCATGAGCTACCTCGCCGCGGATGACCGCTATGCCTCGATGACCTACCGCCGGGCCGGCCGCAGCGGCGTGCTGCTGCCGGCCGTCTCCCTGGGCCTGTGGCACAACTTCGGTGACGCCCAGCCACTGGACGTCCAGCGGGCGGTGCTGCGCCGCGCCTTCGACCGGGGCATCACCCACTTCGACCTGGCGAACAACTACGGCCCGCCGTACGGCAGTGCCGAGCGCAACTTCGGCCACCTGTTCGCACAGGACTTCCGCCCGTACCGGGACGAGCTCTTCATCGCCTCCAAGGCGGGCTACGACATGTGGCCCGGCCCGTACGGCGAGGGCGGCAGCCGCAAGTACCTGCTGGCCAGCCTCGACCAGTCGCTGGGGCGGATGGGCCTGGACTACGTGGACGTCTTCTACTCGCACCGCTACGACCCGGACACCCCGCTGGAAGAGACGATGGGCGCGCTGGCCTCGGCCGTCCGGGCGGGCAAGGCCCTGTACGCGAGCATCTCCAACTACCCGGCGGAGCAGCACCGGGAGGCGGTGGCGATCCTGCGCGACCTGGGCACGCCGGTGCTCCTGAACCAGTGCCCGTACTCGATCCTCAACCGGTCGGTGGAGGACGGGGTACTGAACGCGGTCGGCGACACCCAGACCAGTCTGATCGCCTACTCCCCGCTCGCCCAGGGCCTCCTGACGGACCGCTACCTGTCGGGCGAGGTGCCGTCCGGTTCGCGGATGTCGGTCGGGCACTTCCTGAAGGAGGAGGCGCTCACCGGGCGGAAGCTGGAGCAGTTGCGGGCGCTGAACAAGGTCGCGGAGCGGCGCGGCCAGACGCTGGCGCAGCTGGCGCTGTCATGGGTGCTGAAGGACCCGCGGGTGGTCTCGGTGATCATCGGGGCCAGCAGCGTGGCGCAGCTGGACCAGAACATCGACGCGCTGGCCGGCGGTCCTCTGACGGCCGAGGAGCTGGCGGAGATCGACTCGCTGAGCGGCTGAACGACCGAGGAGTCGAGCGGCTGCGGTCGAGCGGCCGCGGGCGACGCGCCCGCCGTGGCGCCCGACAGCGGCACCCGGCCGGTCACTGGTGCGTGACCGACCGGGTGCCGCTGTCGTTGGACCGTCCGTACGCGACCGTCGAGACACTCGGGAGCCACCGTGCGGACCTACCTGCTCAGGGCCGTCGTCCGTTTCGCCCGCCAGTTGGCGCTGACCTCACCGGTTCCGTTCCCCCTCGGACCGGGCGTGCTACCGCCGGTTGACACCCAGGGCCGGTAGCACCGTCTCGGCGACCCGGTGGGCCTCCTCCAGCAGTGGATTGCCGGAGAGGATGAAGGTGTCCACCCCGAGCGACTCGAACTCCTGGAGCCGTTCGACCACCTGGGCCGTCGATCCGACGACCGCCGTCCCCGGGCCGGGACGGAACAGGCTCATCCCCGGCCAGAGGTTGGGGTAGACCTCCAACTCCCGCGCCCGCGCCGGGACCTTGCCGCCGTGCTGGCGGAACTGCCGCTGCCAGCCGACCCCGTCCTCGCCCCGCGCGTCGCCGAGCTGGCGGGCGTAGGTGGCCTCGCCGGTGACGTCGAGCAGCCGGTCCGCGGCGGCCCAGGCCTCGTCCTCCGTGTCACGGACGATCAGGTGCAGCCGCAGCCCGATCCGCAGCGTCCGCCCGTGTGCGGCGGCGCGCTCGCGGACCAGGTCGAGCTTCTCCTTGAGGAGGTGCGGCGGTTCGCCCCAGGTCAGGTAGACGTCCACGTGTTCCGCGGCCATCTCGATGCCGGGCGCCGAACTGCCGCCGAACCAGAGCGGGATGCCGCCCGGCTGGACGGGGGCCAGCTCGCGCAGGCTCGCACCGGCGTTCTTCAGGTCGTAGAACTCGCCCTTGTGGTCGAAGACCTCGCCGGCGGTGAGCCGCTTGACGATCGACCAGTACTCCGCGCTGAGCCGGTAGCGGTCGTCGTGCTCGACGTGCAGGCCGTACTCGCGCAGCTGGGCGGTGGACCCGTTGACCACGTTGAAGCGCAGCCGCCCGCCGTGCAGGTGGTCGAAGCTGAGCGCCATCTTGGCCAGTAGGGTCGGCGACACCAGCCCGGGGTGAACCGCCAGCAGGGGCTTGAACGCCGGTGTGGTCGCGGCGGCCAGCGCGTTGCCGAGGTCCCAGACGTCGTAGAGGTCGGTCGCCAGCAGCGCGCCGGTGTAGCCCAACCGCTCCACACTGCCGGCGAGTTGCTGGAGGTAGCGGAGGTCGACCGGGCGCCGGCCGGCCGGCTCCCACGGGTAGTGGCCCTCGCGCGGGATGATGTACCAGAGGAACTCGGAGGCCATCGGTCAGACCGCCTTGGCGAGCGCGGCGGCCACCGGGGCCTCCAGAGCGGGAAGGTGGGCGTCGGCGACGGTCACCGCACGGTCGATGAAGCCGACGCCGTGGAAGATGTCGGCCGCCTCCTGCTGCTCGGTGACGAACCCGGCGGTGGCGGGCTCAAGCCGCCACGGCAGCACGGCCAACGCCGCCTCCCAGTCCTCGGAGCTCCCGCCCAGGTCCTCGGCGGCGATCGCGGCCGCCTCCGACAGGTGGGCGGCCACCCAGGCGTCCGCACGGCTCAGGGCGGCACCGATCGCGGCGACCACCTCGGGGCGGTCGGTGGCGAAGTCCCGGCGGGTGAAGAAGACCGAACGGTCGGTGATGACGTCGCCGGTGCGGATCAGCTCGCGGAACCCCCCGGTGCGGCGGGCGGCGGCCAGCTCGGCGCCCTGGGCGATCCAGCCGGCGATCTCGCCGTCGCGCAGCCGGCGTGCCTGGTCCTCGCCCGCGGCCGGGCGGACCGCGGTGATGTCGGTCGCGTAGGAGAGGCCCTCGGCGTGCAGGGCCTTCGCCAGCAGGTGGGTCTGCCAGGAACCGATGCCGAGGACGACGGTGCCGCCCCGGAGGTCACCGACGGTGTGCACCGGCCCGTCGGCGCGCACCAGGAGTGCGCCGTGGTCCGGGCGGGGCGCCGAGACCGCCGCGTACACCAGGTCGTGGCCGGCGGCCTGGGCGGTGACCGGCGGGGTGGAGCCGGTACCGCCGAAGTCGATGGTGCCGTCGGCCAGCAGGGCGCCGGTGCGGGTGCCGTCGGCGTAGTGGTGGAACGCGCCGCTCTCACCGAGCGGGGCCAACTCCTGCTCCAGGTAGTCCAGTCGGGACAGGTAGTAGAGGGAGGGGTTGCTGGCGTGGACGCCGAGGGTGATGGCCATGGGGATCAGCTCCTGTGGTGCGGGCGGTGCGGGGCGGGTGGTCCGGGCGGGGCGGGCGGTGGGTGCGGTGCGGCGCGGGCGTGACGGGTGGGTGCTCAGTGCACGCCCAGGTCGGCCAGCAGGCCCCGCCGCAGCTCGGCGAAGGCCGGATCGGCCGGGTCGCGCGGGTGCTCGACGGCGACCCGCTCGTCGCGGACGAGCTTGCCGTCGCGGAGCACGGCGACCCGGTCGGCCAGCCGGACGGCCTCGTCGACGTCGTGGGTGACCAGCAGGACCGCGGGGCGGTGACGGCGGACCAGGTCGCCCACCAGGTCCTGCATGCGCAGCCGGGTGAGGGCGTCCAGGGCGGCGAACGGCTCGTCCAGCAGGAGGAGCTGGGGCTCGCGGACCAGGGCGCGGGCGAGCGCGACCCGCTGCGCCTCACCCCCGGAGAGGGTGGCCGGCCAGGCGTCGGCGTGCCGCTCCAGGCCGACCTCGGCGAGCGCCTTCAGGCCGGTCTCCCGGGTGGCGGCCCCCCGTGGCAGGCCGACGGTGACATTGGCGAGCACCCGCTGCGAGGGCACCAGGCGGGGCTCCTGGAAGACCACCGTCCGGACCTGCGGGACGAGCACCGTTCCGGCGTCGGACCGGTCCAGAGCACCGAGGATGCGGAGCAGGGTGGTCTTGCCGGTGCCGCTCGCGCCGAGCAGGGCGACGAACTCGCCGCGGGCGATGTCGAGATCGACCCCGTCGAGGACGGCCCGGGTGCCGAACACCCGGCGCAGGCCCCGGAGGTGGACGGCCGGGGTCTCGGCGGGTGCGGGCCCGTCGGACGGGGCGCTCCCCGGGGTCGGGGCGGTGTGGGTGGTGGGGACGGTCGGGGTGCTCATCGGCCGGCTCCTTGGGTGGCCTTGCGCCAGGGCATCAGGTATCGCTCCAGGAGGCGGACGACGCCGTCGGCGGTGAGCCCCAGCAGTCCGTAGATCAGGATGCACACGGCGAGGACGTCGGTGCGGGAGTAGTTCTGCGCCTGGGCCATCAGGTAGCCGATGCCCTCCGTCGAGTTGATCTCCTCGGCGGCGATCAGCGCGATCACGCTGAGGGTCATGGAGAGCCTCAGCCCGGAGAGGAGTGAGGGCAGCGCGCCGGGCAGGACGACGGTGCGGACGATCGCCCAGCGGCCGAGGCCGAAGCTGCGCATCGCCTCGATCAGCTTGCGGTCGCTGTTGCGGACCCCGCCGGAGGTCGACACGTACATCGGAAAGCTGGTGGCGACACCGATCAGCGCCACCTTGGCGGTCTCGGTGATACCGAACCAGACCATGAACAGGGGCACCAGGGCGAGGAAGGGGACGGTGCGCAGGACCTGCACCGCCGAGTCGAGCAGTTCCTCGCCGAGCCGGAAGAAGCCGGTGACCACACCCAGCACCAGACCGACGGTGGCTCCGAAGAGCAGGCCGAGACCGGCCCTGGTGAGCGAGACGGTGAGCGCGTCGGTGAGTTGGCCGTTGCCCCAGAGCTCGCCGACCGCCTCGGCCACCTGGGCGGGTGAGGCGAGCACGTCCTGGGTGAGGGCGCCGGTGGCGGAGGCCAGGGCCCAGCCGCCGAGCAGGGCGACGGGGCCGAGGGTGCGCAGGACCAGGGCGAGGGCGCGGGGGCGCGGGGTCTGGAGGCGGGTGCGCGGCTCGACCAGGCCGGCCGCGCGGGCGGCGGCCGTGCCGGTGCCGGTGTCGTGGTCGGTGTCGGTGCCGTGGCCGGCGCCCTGGCCGGTGCCGGCGTCGGTGCCGGGCCCGCCGCCCTCGGGCCGGCCGTCGACGGCGCCGGCCGGGCCGGAGGCGTTCTTGGCCGTGGCGCCGGTCGGCGCCTGGGTGGTGGCGGTCACTTGGCGCCGTCCGCGAGCTTGCTGATGTCGATCAGGTAGGGCTTGACGTCGACCTGCTCCTTGGTGACCTTCTGGTCGGCGAAGAACTTCGCGACGGTCCCGAAGCGGGTGATGTCGGCGTCGCCGATGACGTCGGCGGTGGCTCCCTGCCTGCCGACGTTGACCGCGACCTCCTTCTCCGCGGGGGTGACGGCGGTCGGACCGGAGTCCGTGAAGACGTTGAGGTAGGCGGCCGGGTCGGCCTTCTCCTTGAGACCGTTGTCGTGCAGGTAGGTGTAGAAGGCCTTGACCACCTCGGGGTGCTTGTCGGAGAAGCCGTTGCGGACGGCCCAGACCGCGTAGTTGTCGGAGCCCACCTCCTTGCCGTTGACCAGGAAGTGCGAGCCGGAGTTGGCGATCGACGGGGTGGAGAAGGTGTTCCAGGTGGCCCAGGCGTCGACCTGGCCGGAGTTGAAGACGCCCGAGGTCTGGTCGGCCCGGAGGTAGACCCTCTCGACCTTGTCGGTCGGGACGCCGTTCTTCTCCAGCGCCTTCAGGAGGAGGTACTCGCTGGTGCCGCCCTGACTGACCGCGACCTTCTTCCCGACCAGGTCCTGCACGGTCTTCACCGGGGAGTCGTTCTTCACCAGGATGCCCTCGCCGACCCCGTCCGGCGCGGTCTGCGCGAACAGCTTGAAGCCGGGCTTCTGGGCCAGTGCGGCGACGGCGGAGGTGATCGAGCCCTGGGCGACGTCGAGCTGGTCGGCGGAGAGCGCCTGGGCCGCGGGGGCGAACGGGCCGGCGCTCCCGGTCCAGGCGACCTTGGCGTGGACGGCGGCGAGCGCCTTGTCCAGCGAGCCGTCCTTCTTCCCCAGGGCGAGGAAGCCGTTGTTGCCCGGGTCGGGTACGCGGAGGACCACCTCGGCCTTGCCGCCGTCGGCGGAGGCCTTGGCCCCGTCGGCGGACGAGCCGCAGGCGGCCAGGGCGGTGGTGGCGAGCAGTGCGGTGGCGGCGAGCGCGAGGCGGGAGGGGTTCACGGGGTCGACTCCTGAGGAGAGCGGGGCTGACGAACGTTCGAAGGCCGTCGGCGGGCGGCCGGGGGAAGGCCGGGGGCGGGACAGCGGGGGGAGCGGTGGGGAGACTGCGGGGGCGGGGTTGACGGACGGCCGGTGGCGGCGGCCGTCAGCCGTCCGCGCCGCGGCGGGCGGCGAGCAGGGCGCGGGCGGCACGGAGCGGTTCGGGATCGGCCCAGGCGCGGACGTCGACCGGGGCCTCCAGGAAGCCGTGCCGGTGGAGGAACCGTTCCTGCTGCTCCAGCAGACCCAGCCGCTCCTCGGAGAGGTCGAGATGCAGGGTGCGGTGACTGCCCGGCGCGTACGCGCCGGCCACGCCCTCCTCCCCCGCGCCGGTCTCGGCCTGGAGGATGCGGCCCACCTCGGCGGGGTGCTCGGCGGCCCAGTCGGCGGCCTCCAGCAGCACCGAGAGGAAGCGTGCGACCAGGTCCGGGTGCTTGTCGAGGAGGTCCTGGTGGACGGTGATCGGGCGCGGCGTGCCGTTGTTGACCCGGGCTCGGCGGTCCGGCGCCACGTCCAGGTCGACGGCGACCTCCGCGCCGATGCGCCGGGCCGCCTCCACGGCCAGCGCGCCCTTCACGTACACCGCGTCCACGACGCCGTCCCGCAGGGCGGCCAGCTCCGCGGCCCACTGCCCGCCGTCCGGGGCGGCCGGGACGTCCACCCACTCGGCATCGTCCGCAGTGAGTCCGGCGAGCGACAGCGCACCGTGCAGGCCGGAGAGGGCCATCGCCCGCCAGAAATCGATCCCGATCCCATGACGTGGGACGGCCAGGCGTCGGCCGCGCAGCTGCTCCGGGCCTGCGATGCCGCTCCCGGCCCGGACCAGGACGACCTGCCGCTCCTCGATCCAGGTGAGCCCGACCAGCCTGGTCCGCTCGCCGCGCGAACGGGCCCAGAGCGCCGGCACGTTGCCGCCCTCGCGGAACAGACCGGTGAGGGCGTGGGTGTAGTGGTGGTCGGCGGCGACCTCCGGCGGCACGTCCTGGAGCGAGCGGACGGCGATGCCGTCGGCGGCGAACTCCCGGGCGAACCGGCCCTGGTCGGCGGCGATGCCGGTGGCGGTGGGGACGGGGCAGCGGGTGAACCACAGGGTCGGCGGGGCGTCGGAGGCGGACGCCGGCGCGGTGGCGGCGGTCCTGCTGGTGGGGCTGGGCACGGTGGCGGGTTCCTCTGCGACGGGGTGCACGCGGGTGCGGCGGTGCGCGGCACGGGGCGCGCACCGGCCTTGCGGCGGCGGGGCGTAGGCGGTGGGCGCGGACGACGCGTCAGCGACAACAGGCGCAGGAGGCGGGGCACCGGTGGGTCGTCACGGCGCTGCTCCTTCCTGCGGTCCGGCGCGGTGGACGGGGCTCGTCCGGTGCGCTGCGCCGAGCGTTCCACGACGAGGGAGCCAGAGGCAAGCCTTTGCCACATCGTGGGATCACTTGTTCATGAACGGCATCCCATTGCAACGCTGTTGACACAATCCCGCAGCACGGGCTGCCCTAGTCTGGGAGCGACTCCGGTGAACCGGCCGGAGCGCCGGACAGAACGTGAGGTGCCATGGCCGAGGCCGCCACCGCCGTCCAGAGCCCACCGGCCGGCGCCCAGGCCGTGCAGCGGGCCCTCGGCCTGCTGCACTGCTTCCACGACAACGGCCCCGACCTGAGCGCCTCCGACCTGGCCCGCCGGACGGGCCTGTCGGTCTCGACCGCGCACCGGCTGGCCCGCACCCTGGTCAGCGCCGGGTTCCTGGAGCAGGACGAGCAGTCGGCCCGCTACCGGCTCGGTCCGGCCGTCGCCGAACTCGGCCAGCTCTCCTTCCACCAGCGCGGCCTGCACCTGGCAGCGCCCGAGCTGGAGTTGCTCTCCCGGCGCACCGGCGCCACCGCCGACCTGGCGATCCGCAGCGGCCCGCACGCGGTGATCCTGGTCGGCGCGTCCGTCCGCCCGGAGAGCGGGCTCGGACTGCGCCGCCCACTGCACTCGACGGCCCTGGGCAAGGTCCTGCTGGCCTGGCCGCGCCCGGGCGAGGCCGGGGTGTCGGCGCTCGGCCCGCTGCCACCGTTCACCGACCGGACCATCACCGAACCGGAGCGGCTGGACGAGGAGTTGGCGAAGGTCCGGTCGGCCGGGTACGCGCTCAACGACGGCGAGTCGGCAGCCGGAGTGCGCACGGCGGCCGTACCGGTGCTGGACGGCACCGGTCACGCCCGGTTCGCGCTGGCCGTCCGCTCGACGCCGGCCCACCTCACCGACGACCGGCTCGACTGGTTCCTCGGACACGCGCGATCCTGTGCCGACGCGCTCGCCGTGCTCCTGCTCCCACCGGACCAGCGGGCCTGACCGGCCGCGGCCACGCACGTACGGGCCGGGCGTTCAGGGGAACGCCCGGCCCGTACGGCCGTGCTCGACGACTCTCGGTGGTTCTCGACGGCCGCCGACGGCTGTCGACGGCCGGCCCGCACCGCACGCACCGCGGGACACGGCGCCCGGCACGGAGCGGGTGGAGCACAGCGGATCCGGCACATCTCAGGGGCGGTTCACGCCACCGGGGTGTACTTGTAGCCGACCCGACGGACCGTCACGATGCTGTCCCGGTAGGCCACGCCGAGCTTGCGGCGGAGCCGGGCGACGTGGACGTCCACCGTCCGGCCGTCACCGACGTGGCCGTAGCCCCACACGGCGGAGACCAGGTGGTCGCGGGTGTGCACGCGCTGCGGGTGCTCGGTCAGGTGCGCCAGCAGCTCGAACTCCAGGTAGGTGAGGTCGAGCAGCCGGCCGTCGACGTAGGCGTTGCGCCGCTCCACGTCCACGGCGATGCCGCGGCCGGCGGGCCGGACCGGGCGGACGGCGGCGGACGCGGCACCGGCCGGTGCGACGCCGGCGACCGGGGAGGCGGTCGGCGCCGCGGGAGCGGGGACGCCCGCGCCGGGAACCGCACCCGGGACGGCGCCGGCGACCGACGCGTTCTCGGCCGGGACCAGCACCAGGTACCCGACCATCGGGTGACCGGCGGCGGCGCCGAACTGGGCACCGTACTGGGCCAGCAGAGCCTGCGGGAGCGTGCCGTGCGGCAGCGCCGCGACGACCGCCGCGCCTTCCGGCAGGGCCGCCAGCAGCGCCTGGGGCGGCACCGGGACCTGGCCGAGCTGCGGGACGTCCGACCCGTACGACGGGTGCGGGACCGACGGCGGAACCGCGGCCGCGGAGGGGACGGACTGGGCGCCCGCCGCACGCGGCGGCACCGGCCCGCCGTGCCATCGTTCGCCGTTCGAGGGGACGGAGCGGACCGCGCGCAGGTGCGGGGTCGCGGCGGGGAGGGGAAGGGTGGCCGTGGAGGAAGAAGACATGATGCCGCTCATTTCGCGCGTGACGGACGGGGTGGAGTCGTCTGCGCGTCGACCGGGCGTGCTGCCGAGAACTGACCCGAGGTCAGCGGAGGGAGAGCCGGGACGCGCTGGGCGACCCCGGACACGTCTGGTCGAACAGGTGCGGCTGCCGGGACGGCCAGAACGGCTGGAGGTCGAGGCGACGACCTCTGCTGCTGTCCGCGACGTGGTTCATGCGCCCATTCAACCATGTGAACGGACCGTTGCACCGCTCCGTCCGGGCAGCCCCGACCGCACGGGCGGTCATGGCGGCAGCTGCCGGAGGAAGGGCGGGACGGGATCGGTTCACTGGTGCTCTCCGCGAAGCGGGCAGGGTTGACGGCGGCCCACAGGACGGCTGTCCGGTGCTGCCGGGTCGACGAATTGATGGACCGTCAGATTCCGCGGAGGGGCCTGCGGTGCGGACCCTGGCGGGACGCGCGGACCGGGAGGCTCCTCGGAAGGACGACGACGGGTACGGCGACGGCTGGCAGGGTCACCGACAGCAGGCGCTGCAGATGAGCGCGTGGTCGATGTAGCGTCGAACGGTCAACGCCGGAGTGACCGGGGCCGGGGCGGGCGCGGCTGCTGCGTATCGCTGCTCGAAGCTCACGACACTGCCCTCCCCCTCTGGATCACGGTGCGTCCGCACGGCTCGTGCGGCACTGCGCCGCACGCGTTGCGTTCGCCGGTCGAGGCGTCCCGGCAAGGGGCCGGACGGCCTTCGTCGACAGAGCCTTCCATGCCCGGGCGGTCAAGGCAACCTACCCGGCCAAGATCGTCCGACATGTGGACACGAGAATGAGACACGGCCGTCACCGAGGCGTCACAAGTCCCCCGCCGGACCGCCTCAGCGCCCGGCGGGCCCGACGGACCGGCGGCGGACGGCGGCGTGCTCCACCAGCGCGACCAGGATCTCCTTGCCGTCCTCGCGGAGGCGGGCGTCACAGAGCACGACCGGGATGTCCGGGTCCAGGTCGAGGGCGTCCCGGACCTCCTCGGGGGCGAACACCTCACTGCCCTCGAAGCAGTTCACCGCGACCAGGAAGGGGATCCCGCGCTGCTCGAAGAAGTCCACCGACGGGAAGCAGTCCGCCAGCCGGCGGGTGTCGGCGAGCACGACCGCGCCCAGCGCACCACGGGCCAGCTCGTCCCAGACGAACCAGAACCGGTCCTGGCCGGGCGTGCCGAACAGGTAGAGCGCGAGTCCGGGCTTGAGGTCGATCCGGCCGAAATCCATCGCCACCGTGGTGGTGCGCTTGGTCTCCACCCCGGCGGTGTCGTCCACCGGGCGGCCCAGTTCGCTCAGCTCCTCCTCGGTGCGCAGCGGACGGATCTCGCTGACCGAGCCGACGAGGGTGGTCTTGCCCGCGCCGAATCCGCCCGCGACCAGGATCTTCACCGCGACCGCCGGGCCGCCCCGCCACCGCGGGTCGCCGGACTGCGCCGCGGGGGCGGCCCGGCCGGGGGCGGAGCCGGGGACCGGGGCGGCGGCGGTCACGGGCAGGTCAGAGCGCACGGAGTCCATTGATCACGTCTCGCAACAGGCGCTCGTCCGGCAGCTCGGCGAGCGGAACGGGTCGGGTGACGCTGATCAGCTCGGCGTCGTAGAGGTCGCCGAGCAGGACGCGCACCACGCTGACCGGCAGGTCGGTGTAGGAGCCCAGTTCGGCCACGGAGAGCGGCCCCCGGCGGCACCAGGCCAGGATGGTCCGGTGCTCCGGGTCGAGCACGTGCGCGGGCACGGCCCCCGCGGCCGGAGCGGGATCGGCCGCGGTGACCAGCGAGATCAGGTCGAACAGGCCGTCCTCGACCGGCCTGGTCCGGCCGCGGGTCATCGAGTACAGCCGCACCACCGGGCCGGCGTCGTCGTCGAACCAGCGGTCGTCGACCGGGGTGCGGGGCCGGAACAGGTCGAGATCGGACGGGTCCGCACCCGGGCCGTCGTCGACCGCGCCGTCGTCGGCCGGACCGCCGCCGACCGGACCGCCGTCGGCCCGGCCGCCCGGGCGCGGGTCGCCGGAATCCTGTTCGTCCACGATCCGCTCGCCCGCGGCCCGACCGTCCGGCGCGGGCCTCGACTCCTCCGCCACAGGGCCGCTCATCTCACCGGCGGGGCCACGTCGGCGCGCGGCTCGGCGGCCAGGTGCTCACCGACCCGCTTGACCAGCAGGGCCATCTCGTAGGCGATCTGGCCGATGTCCGCCTCGGCCTCGCTCAGCACGGCCAGGCAGCTGCCGTCGCCGGCCGCGGTGATGAAGAGGAACGCCTCGTCGAGCTCGACCATGGTCTGGCGGACCCCGCCGACCTTGAAATGCCCACCGGCGCCCTTCGCCAGGCTGTGGAAGCCTGCGGCGACGGCGGCCAGGTGCTCGGCGTCCTCCCGTTCGAGGCCCCGGGAGGCACCGGTGGCCAGCCCGTCGCTGGAAAGGATCACCGCGTGCCGCAGGGCCGCGACACGTCCTACCAGGTCGTCCAGAAGCCAGTTGAGGTCTCCGGACGACTGCGTCGACAAGGTCATGAATCTGTTCCTTCCGCTGGTGCGGGTGGTGCGGGTGGTGCGGATCGAGCCGGTCGTACGGGTCGTACGGGTGAAGCCGGTCCTGCGGATCGTACGGGCGCTGCGGGTGGTGCGGTGCGTGCGGGCGGTCCCTCGGTCAACGGACCGGCGGGTGCGCCCGGTTCCGCGAGCGGGAGCGCGGCCGGGGCGATCCTGGCCGGCGGCCGGACGGGCGCGCGGCGCGCCAGGGGCGCGGTTTCGCCCGCGGCGGGACCGGGCAACGCCGGGGGCGCCGGTGCCGGAGCGATCGCCCGGCGGTCCGGGTTCTGCGGCAGCCAGGCGGCCACGGGCGGGGGCGCCGTCGCGGGCCCGGCGTCCGCCGCCGGGCGCCCCGCCCCCGACGGGCTGCCGGCGGTCCGGCCCCGGGTGAACCCGCGTTGGAAGGAGGCGAAGGTGGCCCGGGCCTCCTCGGGCGAGCGCTCGCGCGCAGGGTCGGCCTCGACGCCGTCGGAGCCCGCGCCCTGCCGGGCCGCAGCCCGGTCCCGCAGCTGCGGGGCGAGGCTGGCCTGCCGGATGCGGCGCGGGAGGGCGCCCGGGCCGGCGGCCCCGGCGGCCGTGACGCCCCGTCCGGGCGCGGCGTCCTGCGGGACCGTGCCCGCGGCCGGCGCCCCGTCCGGCGCCGCCCCGGCGGCGGGCACACCGTCCGGCGACAGGACCCCGGGGGCGGAGCCGTCCTCCCGGCGGTGCCGTCCGGTCCCCTGCCCGGCGGGCTCGCTGGCGGGCGCCGGCACCAGGACCGGCCCGCCGCCGCGGGAGCGGCGCGGCAGACCGCCCGGTGTGCGGGCCGGCTCGGGCGCCGAGGGCCGCGGTCCGCCGGCGCCCCGGTGCCGTCCGCCCTGACCGCTCGCACCCGCCGACCGTCCGGCGCCGCCCGGGCCGTCGGCCCGGCCGTCCTCGCCGGCACCGTCCGGGCCGAGCGCGGGCACCGCGACGAGGTCCCGCTGCCCGCGCCGCCCCGCCACCGGGCGCCGTCCACCGGACGGGCCGGTCGCCGGTCCGGCGGCCGGGCCGCCGTAGGCGCCGCCGGTGCCGCCGCCGTACGGGCCGCCCGCCGAACCCGTGGCCGGGGGCGGTTCGGGCAGTCCGTCCGGCGCCTCGGCCAGCAGTTCGCGCGGGATCAGCACCACCGCGGTGGTGCCGCCGTACGGCGAGGGCCGCAGGTGGACCCGGATGCCGTGCCGCCGGGCCAGCCGGCTGACCACGAACAGGCCCAGCCGGTCGGTGTCGGCGAGGTCGAACTCCTGCTCCACCGCGAGTCGTTCGTTGATCTCGGCGAGCGCCGAATCACTCAGCCCGAGCCCGCGGTCGTCGATCTCCAGCGCGAAGCCGTGCGCCACCACCTCGCCCTGGACGGTGACCTGGGTGCTCGGCGGGGAGAACACCGCCGCGTTCTCGACCAGTTCGGCGACCAGGTGGGTAACGTCCGCGACCGCGCTGCCGAGCAGCCCGGTGCCCGGGAACGGCCGGACGATCACCCGCGCGTAGTCCTCGACCTCGCCCACGGCGGCGCGCACCACGTCCACCATCCGCACCGGCTTGCGCCAGGCCCGGCCGGGCGAGCCGCCGGCCAGGATGATCAGGCCCTCGGCGTGCCGGCGCATACGGGTGGTGAGGTGGTCGACCTTGAACAGGTCCTCCAGCTCCGCCGGGTCCTCGGTGCGCCGCTCCATGGTGTCCAGCAGCGTCAGTTGGCGGTGCAACAGCACCTGGCTGCGGCGGGCCAGGTTGACGAAGACCGCCGAGACGCCGCGGCGCAGTTCGGCCTGCTCGACCGCCGCCTCGACGGCGGCCCGCTGCACGGCGTTGATGGCCCGCCCGACCTGGCCGATCTCGGCGGAGCCGAACTGCAGCTCGGGCGCCTCGGTCGCGACGTCCACGGCCTCGCCCTTGCGCAGCCGCAGCATGACCGAGGGCAGGCGGGTGCCGGCCAGTTCGTTGGCCGCGTTCCGCAGGCCGATCAGCTCGCGGGCCAGGCCGCGGCCGATCCGGTAGGAGATGACGATCGACAGCACCACGGCGACCAGGCCGATCACACCGGCGATGCCGCCGCGCCAGAGCATGCCGATCGCGTAGGAGTGCTCGCGGTCGTCGATCGTGCCCGCCAGCCGGGTGTTGATCGCCGCGAGGTCGCCCAGCGCCCGGTCCGCGGTCTCCCGCCACGCGTCGCCGTTGATCGCCTGGACCACCCGCTCCGGGCCGCCCGCGCCGACGAAGTCGGCCTCGGCCCGCGCCAGCGCGGCCCACGCCTCACCGCCGCGCAGCGCGATGTAGTCGGCCTGGTCGGCCGGGTCGAGCTCGGCGATGTAGACGGTGAACAGCGCCTGCTGGTTGTGCAGGGCGTCGATGGCCACCTGGTACTGCTCCGCGGTGGGCCGACCGGTCGCGGTCCGGAGCCCCTCCATGGCCGCGTCCTCCTGGGCCAGGTACTCACGGGCGCGCACCAGCTCGATGAGGATCGTCCCCTGCCGGGGCAGTTGGCCGCTCTGGCGGGCGACGAAGGCGGACCGGAAGCCGAAGGTCGGCTTGATCAGGTCGCTGTACTGGCCGAGCGTGAACTCCCAGTTGAGCGCGCCGCGGTTGATCTGGGAGCGCAGCGGTGCGAGCTGGTCGGCGGCGGCGAGGACTTGGAGGAGTCGCCCGCGCTGGGCCTCGTCGAGCCGGCCGCCGTCACCGTCCTTCAACTGCCGCAGCAGGGTGAGGCTCCGGTCGGTGGTGGCCTGGGCCTGTTCGAAGGCGTCCCGGGTGGCCCGTGAGGCGGGGTCGGCCAGCCGCTTGACGGCGGCCCGGCGCTCGACCTGGAGATCGTGTGCGTACCGGTCGACCGGGGGCCCGAACTTCTTGTACGTACTGCTGATCTCCAGCCGGCTCCAGACGTCTCCGGTGGTGGCGAGCGTCGCGTACACCCAGAGGGCGGTCAGGGCGACGATGGGCACCAGGAGCAGCGCGATGATCTTCGCGCGGATCGAGCTGCTGCGCAGACGCATGGAGTCCTCGGTCGGGAAGTGCCAGGCGCGGACGGGGCGTGGGGGTGGAGCGGTGCGCGGACGGGCGTCCGAGCGGGGTCCGGACCTGGGCTCCGGGCTTGGGAGCCGGGCTGGGCGGGAGCGGTGCGGGGGCGGAGCGGGCGTGGAGCCGGGCGGGGCGGGCGGAGCGTGAGCCGGGCGACGCGGCACGGGGGCGGGCGGAAGGGAGTGCGAACGACAAGTGGTACAGACCAAGCCTGGATCGAGTACGGACCGGTGCCGATTCGGGCCCGGCCGGGGAGGTCCGGCCCGAAGTCTGCGAGAGCCTACTACGCCCTGACCACTCGTTCGAGGGTCGAACCCGTCCTCTTCCCGCACCCGGCCGGATCGTGTCCGGATCGTTCCCAAGATCCCGGATCCCGCCGCATTCCCCCGGGTCCGGAGCCGCCCCCACCCCGGCACTCCCCTCCTGGACCGGTGCCGATCTCGTCGCGTCACGGTCACAACCCTGGGCAGTCGGGGAGCTATCCGATAGTTTCGCTCCACCTGCAGGAGGGATCGGGGTGATCGGGGGGATCGTGCGCGAGTTCACCACCCCCGCCCCCACCGGACCACCGGTCACCGGCGGACTGGCCGACTCGCTGTACGACACCGCCGAACGCTCCCCCGGCCTGGTCCAGCTGGCCCGCCGCGACGGCGGGGCGCACGGCGCCCCCGGCGGCGAGTGGCACGAGGTGACCGCCGCGGCGTTCCGGGACGAGGTGCTGGCCCTCGCCAAGGGCCTGCTCACCCGCGGCGTGCGCTACGGCGACCGGGTGGCCCTGATGTCCCGCACCCGCTACGAGTGGACGCTGTTCGACTACGCGCTCTGGTCGATCGGCGCGATACCCGTCCCGATCTACCCGACCGCCGCCCCGGAACAGGTCCGCTGGATCCTCGCCGAGACACAGGCGGTCGCCTGCCTGGTCGAGAACGAGGACCACGCGATGACGGTCGGCGCGGTCTGCGACGCGCTGCCCGAGCTGACCGGCATCTGGCAGCTGGACCGGGACTGCGTCGCCTCGATCGTCGAGGACGGGCGCGGGGTCCCCGACGCGCTGGTCCACCGTCAGCGGCTCGGCGTCTCGCCGGAGAACATCGCCACCGTCGTCTACACCTCGGGCACCACCGGCCGCCCCAAGGGGTGCCTGATCACGCACGCCGGCCTGGCGTCGGCCGCCGACGCGCTGCTCGACGGCTGGGGCGACATCTTCGCGGACACCGGCGGCGGCCAGGCGTCCACCCTGCTCTTCCTCCCGCTGGCGCACGTGTACGGGCGGATGGTGCAGATCGCGGCGGTCCGCGCCGGGTTCCGGATCGGCCACGTCCCCGAGGTGTCGACCGACTTCCTGCTGCCCGCCCTCGCCTCGTACCGCCCGACCTTCCTGCACGTCGTCCCGTACGTGCTCGACAAGGTGTTCCAGCAGGCCCGGCGGGCCGCCGAGGAGGCGGGGCGCGGCGAGCTCTTCGAACAGGCCCGTCAGGTGGCGGTCGACTGGGCGACCGCACGGGAGCAGCGCGCCTTCGGACAGGGCCCCGGTCCGGGCCCCGGCCTGCGGCTGCGTCACCTGGCCTACGAGCGGACGGTCTACCAGCGGCTGCGCGCGGTGTTCGGGGGCCGGGTGCGCGGCGTGATGTGCGGCGGTTCGACGCTCGACCGCGAGGTCGCCCTCTTCTTCACCGGGATCGGCTTCCAGCTGTACGAGGGGTACGGGCTGACCGAGACCTCGGCCGCCGTCACCGCCAACCCCGCCGGACGCCGGCGGGCGGGCACGGTCGGCCGGCCGGTCCCCGGCGCCACCGTGGCCATCGCCGACGACGGCGAGGTGTGGGTACGCGGCCCCGGCGTCTTCGACGGCTACCTCAACCACCCGCGCTGCACGGCCGAGTCGCTGTACGACGGCTGGTTCGGCACCGGCGACCTCGGCAACCTGGACGAGGACGGCTACCTGACGATCACCGGCCGCAAGAAGGACCTGATCGTCACCAGCAGCGGCAAGAACCTCGCCCCCACCGCCCTGGAGAACCGCGTGGAGGCGCACGCGCTGGTCTCCCAGTGCCTGGTGGTCGGCGACGACCGCCCGTACGTGGCCGCGCTGATCACGCTCGACCCGGCGGCCCTGGCGCACTGGCTGAAGTCGCGCGGGCGCGAACAGCTGGACCCGTGGGCGGTGCTCTCGGACGCGGACCTGCACGCCGAGATCCAGCGGGCGGTGGCGGCGGCCAACACGGCCGTCTCCCGGGCCGAGTCGATCCGCGCGTTCCGGCTGCTGCCGCGCGAGTTCGGGCTGGACCAGGGACTGATGACGCCGTCACTGAAGCTTCGGCGGGCGGCGATCACGGAGTACTACGCGGACGACATCGAGGAACTGTACGTCCCCTGACGGGTCGTCTTGTCCCGTTTGCCGCCCCGGAGACGGCGCGCGGTTCACCGGCGGTTCCCTTGACGATCCGAGTGGTCCAGTCCATTGTTGCCTCGGTCTGAGTGCGGCACGCCCAAGGCTCCCGCCCCTCGGGGAGCGCCCCAACCCGTTCTCCGCGCGCCCTCCCCACGGGCGCGTCCCCCACGCAGGAGTCGCCACGTGTCCATGTCCTCGCGCCTGTCCGCGCGCCTGTCGCCCCGCCCGGCGGCGCACGTCCCGGCCCGCCCGGCCTCCCCGCGCGCCACCTCGCGGGTCGCCGCCCGCCTCTCCGCGCTGGCCGCCTCGGCGGCGCTGCTGGCCGCCGGCTTCGCCGCGCCCGCCTCCGCGGACGCCCCGAACGCCTCCGCGCCCTCCGTCAACATCGCCACCAACCCCGGGTTCGAGATCCCCGCGTCCTCGCTCGCCGACTGGGGCAGCGTGCCCGGCTGGCGCTGCACCGGCGGTCCGGCCGAGGCCGCCCTGACCAGCGTCGCCCCGCACTCGGGCACGTCCGCCCTCGGCGTCACCCCGGTCGGCGACGACTCCACCGGCGAGTGCGTGCAGACCGTCTCCGTACAGCCCAACACCACCTACACCGCCTCCGCCTGGGTCCGCGGGAAGTACGTCTTCCTCGGCGCCACCGGCACCGACCGCCCGACCGCCCCCGCCTGGACGGAGAACACCAACGGCGGCTGGCAGCGTCTGACCACCCGCTTCACCTCCGGACCCACCGCGAGCACCGTCCGCCTCTACGTGCACGGCTGGTACCAGCAGGGCCCGTTCGCCGTCGACGACGTCCAGGTGGACGGAGCCCTGCCCGCCCCCGCGACCGGTGCGGGCTCCGTGCCGACCAGCGACAAGGTGGTCTTCTTCACCGTCGACGACGGCTGGCAGCGCACCCCCGAGGCCGAGCGGTTCATCACCGACCACAAGCTGCCGATCACCGCCTTCCCGCTGCCGATGCCGGCCGCCGCCGACCCGGGCTTCTTCCAGCGGGTCACCGCCGCCCCCGGCTCGTCCATCCAGAACCACAGCGTCTCGCACGCGGACCTCAGCACGCTCTCGCTCGCCGAGCAGCAGGTGGAGATCTGCGACGCCCGGGACGCCCTGGCCCGGACCTTCGGCACCACCCCGACCGTCTTCCGTCCGCCGTACTTCGCCTGGAACGCCGTCACCCTGCAGGCCGCCGCCAACTGCGGCTTCCGCCACGTGCTGACCGCCAACGCCGACTTCAGCTGGGGCGCCTCCAACGTCTGGCACGAGGGCACCCTCTCGCCCGGCGACGTCGTGCTGCTGCACTGGACCGACACCCTCGCCACCGACCTCCCGCGCGCGCTGGCCGCCGCCGAGGCCGCCGGCCTCAAGCCCGCGGGCCTGGCCTCCTACCTGCGCTGAGACCTCCACGGCAGGGCGCGTCGCCGGTCCCCAGGGACGGGCGGCGCGCCCTTCGTCCTGTCGCGACCGGGTGACGGCGCGGGTGGGTGAACGCGTGGGCGCGTGGCGGCCCGGGCGCGTGGCGGCCGTGCTCCTCGACGCCGCCCCGACCGGCCCGGCGGCCCTCCGGATCCCGCTCGTTGACAGACGGCGGGCCCGGTGGCTCTAATGATCAGGTGCAGCGTGGCGCCGGCCAAAGAGAACTGGGCCGGCCGGTGGCCGAGCGAGCACCTTTCACCGAGGGACGATGCGCGATGAGTTCACACTCCGCTCCCCTGATCTGACCCGAGCGGCCGCGGCGGTTGCCCGCGCGCTCGCTTCGTCCTGTTGCCTGCCGCGCCGGAACCGGTGTGCCGCTGTGGCCTTCACTCCCCTCGTTCGGAGACTCCACAGACGTATGTCCGTTTCTGCCAGTCCCATCTCCCCGTCCGATCCCCCCGGTTCCTCCGGTTCCTCCGATTCGCTCACCCCGCCCGGCTCGTCCGACGCGCCCGACACGCCCGATCCCCGGTCCTCCGGTTCCTTCGACTCGTTCAACCAGGCGGTCGTCGCGGAGTTCCGGTCCAACGGCGGACGGGTCGGCGGCCCCTTCGAGGGCGGCGACCTGCTTCTCCTCACCACCTCGGGGGCCGTCACCGGCCGACCGCACACGGTACCGCTCGGGTACGTGCGAGCGGAGGGGCTGCTCCTGGTCATCGCCTCGGCGGCCGGGGCGCCCGAGCACCCGCAGTGGTACCGCAACCTGCTCGCCAACCCGGTGGTCGGGGTGGAACTCGGCACCGGGACCTTCGACGCGGTCGCCGTTCCGAGCGAGGGCCCGCGACGGGACCGCCTCTTCGCGGCCGCGGTGCGGGCGGCCCCCGGGTACGGCGACTACCAAACACTCACCGACCGGGTGCTCCCCGTCGTCGTGCTGGAGCAGTCCGGCACCGAACCGGCCGGGGCCGGGTCCCCGGAACCCCGTGAGGTGGCGAACCTCGCCGACAAACTCCTGGAGGTGCACACCTGGCTGCGCTCCCAGTTGCGGCACGTACGGGCCGAGACCGAGGCGCACTTCGCTCGCGGCCCGGCGGCCGCGAGCGGGCGGGCGCCGGAGGACCGGTCTGCGGCGGGCGGCCGGTCGGCGGCGGGCGGAGGCCCGGCCGCGGACTCCGGGAACGCTCCGGCGCTCGGACTGCAGATCCGCCAGCACTGCCTGGCGTTCTGCCAGGGCCTGACCGTGCACCACACCGGCGAGGACCAGGGCGTCTTCCCGGCCCTGGCCCGCAGCCACCCGCACCTCCGGGAGGTGCTCGACCGGCTGGCCGAGGAGCACCGGGTGGTGACCCGGCTCAAGGACGAGCTGGTCGCGCTGGTGTCCGACATCGGCGCGGCCGAACCTGAGCGGTTCCGGGCCGAGCTGGCCCGGATGTCCGCCGAACTGGAGGCCCACCTCGCGTACGAGGAAAGGGAGCTGCTGCCGGTGCTCGCCCTGATCCCCTTCCCGCCGGGGCGTTGAACGCGGCGCCCGCCGGTCGTGCTCACGGAGCAGGACCGGCGGGCGCCGCGCGGTGGGCGGGTGAGCGCCGCGCGGTGGGCGGTCGGCCGGACGGGCGGTCAGGCCTGGGCGGAGAAGACCGGCAGGTAGCCGCCCGAGTGGCCGGAGGCCTTCGGGTGGTAGCTCTCCTCCACCGGCAGGGTGGTGCTGTTCAGCCAGGTGGTGGAGGAGCCGCAGATCTCGTGCTCCCGGAACACCGAGCGGACGTCACCGAAGGCGAAGCCCGCGTTGGCGGCGCGCTTGGCGAGCACGTCGGCGAGGACGTCGGCGGCGCTGTTGATGGCGGCCCGCTTGGTGTCGCCGATGCCGAAGATGCAGTTGCCGCCGACCTTGTAGAGGTGCGGGTAGCCCAGGACGACCACCCTGGCGTTGGGCGCCTTGGCGTGGATGGCCGCGTAGACCTGGTCGAGCTTGCCGGGAAGCGTGGTGGTGGCGTAGTTCTTCGCGGTGGCGACGGCGTTGAGGCACGCGCTCTCGGAGTCCAGCACGCAGGTCTGCATGGTGCCGGCGAAGCCCGCGTCGTTGCCGCCGACGCTGATGCTGACCAGCGTGGTGCCCGCGTTCAGCGCCGAGAGCTGGCTGTTGAGCACGTCACCGGTCTTGGCGCCCGAGCAGGCGACGAAGGCGAAGGAGGACGGCGCGTGCGCGTTCTTCCAGAGGTACGGGTAGGCGTTGGTGCTCCGCTTGCAGTTGCCGCTCTCGCCGGTGTAGCTGCCGGCCCCGAGGCCGGACGCGTACGAGTCGCCGAGCGCGACGTAGTTGACGCCTGCGGCCTGGGCCGAGGAAGCCGTGAAGAGGGTGGTCAGGGAGAGGAACGCCGCGAGGGTGGCGACGGACATGGCACGGGCAGGACGTAGCATGACACCTCCTGGGAGTGACGTGCGTCACATCATTTGATACCAGGCGGTAGGTATCGCGGGAAGCGGTCATGCCAAGGCAATTGACAGTCGGTCTGACAACGATGGAGTGAACTGCCGTGCCGGCGACGGAAAGTGCGACGTGCACGCCGGTGCGACGGACAACCCGTTCGGGGGACACGAGGGCAGCTCCGGGGCACGGCGCCCCGGGTCGTCGACGCGCGGTGCCGGGGACGACGGGGGACGACGGGGGACGACGGCGGTGTGGCGACCCGACGTCAGGTCACCGCACCCCTGTGGGCGGTCTCCGTTCGACCGGCCGACGGACGATCAGGCGCGGCGGCCACCAGTGCCCGTACGGTCGGTCGGCGATCCTTCGGTCCGACCCGGGCTCGGTGGCGCGGAGCGGTCCCGCGCCCCGGCCCCGAGCCCCAGGCCCGAGCCCGCGGATTCACGCCCCCGGATTCACCCCGGGGAACACCTCGCAGCCCTCCACCGGGAGCTCCTCGATGGCCTCGTTGGCAGCGGCCGGCACCCCCAGCCTCCGGACGGCGGTCGCCACGGCGGCCCGGGCCTGGCGCAGCCCGGGCGCACCCCAGCCGAGGAGTTCGACCGCGAGACCGGGCGCGACCAGCAGCCGCCGGTAGTGCCGCCCCGAGGCCGGGTCCGGAGCGCTGGGGCCGACCGCCCGCAGCGCGGCGGCCATCCGGACGCGGGCGCACTCGTGCCCGCCGTTGGCCGAACCGACCCGGTCGTAGAGGTAGCCGAGGTAGTACGGCGTGCCGATCAGCGCCTGGGCCTCCTCGGCAGCCTCCCGGGCCAGCGCGGAGCCCGGGTCGCCGGCGTCCTCCGGTTCCAGCGACCCGCCGGGGAGCGAGACGATGCCGTCCTTGGGGTTGACCAGGGTCAGCACCCGGCCGTCGGGGGCGAACAGCCACCCCCAGGACTGCTTGACCGGGAGCCCGGCGGGCACCCGCTCGCCCGGCCGCCACGGCCACCCCGCGGTGGGGCGACGGCGCACCTTCCCGAGCAGTTCGGCGACCTCCGCGCTGAACTCGATCCGACCCATGCGCCCCCCCCCTTTCGGTCTCGGGCTCGCCGGACCGACGGGGCGCGGGGTGGACCCGCAGTGCGCGCGGTTCGGGGCTGAGCGGCGGGGTCGGCGGCGTGGGGCACCGGCCGTTCCCACTGTTGATCTTCCCCGAAATCTTCCCCGAACAGGCGGTCGATGAACAGTCCCCAGCGCCGCTCGGTGGACGCGCCGGACCGAAAGGGCAGGTCAGCCCACGGGCCCACCGTCCTCCCCGGGCCGCGCGCCGGTAGGCCGTCCGCCGGGCGCGCCCGGGCCGGGCGGCGGCGGGTCGGCGGAGGAATCCGGGCCCTCCGGCGGCGCCTGCGGGAGCGGGAACCCCGGCAGCGGGACCGCCGCCGGGGGGAAGGGCATGCCCCGGCCGACGTCGTCCGCGAGCGAGTCGAGCACCTCCCGGACGGTCATCGGCCGCAGCCGGCCCCCGTCGAGCGCCCAGCCGCGCACCGTCTGGCCTCCGGGCGCCGCCGGGTCGCCGTGCAGCACCATCGCGCCCGCGCCGCCGCCGGCCACACCCGCCGCCAGCGTCACGCAGAACGCCTCGGTGTCCCGCCCGCCCGCGCGGAGGCGTCCGCGCTCCACCCGGACGTCCGCCGCCGAGGACAGTTCCTCGCCGTCCTCGGGGCCGTGGCAGCGGATCGTCACGAGGTGGACGCCCTCGCCCGCACCCTCGGCCAGCGCGAGGAGGACGCCGACGGCGTACCTCGTCACCGCCGCCGACCGCCGCTCCGCCGCCGGCCCCTCGCCGACCGCCGACAGCAGCGCGGCCATGGCGACCGAGATCCGCACCCTGGCCCGGTGGTCGTCGGCCAGTTCGGGGAGGAGCGCCACCAGCCGCTGGCCCGCGTAGACGAACGGCTCCCCCGCCAGCTCGGGATCGGCCGCGTACGCGACCCGGGCCGCCGCGTCCGCCGGGTCGAAGCCGAGCGCTTCGCAGTAGTCCTCGAAGTCGGCCGGGTCGAACACCCTCAGGTGCACCTCCAGGCCCTGGCCGTACAGCGCCCGGAGCTGGACCGCCGCACGCCTCAGGTAGGCCCGGAAGGGCAGGTCGCCGAAGAGGCCGTGCCGGGACAGGTCGGCGAAGTCGGCGGCGCGGACGACCAGCGCGAGCGCCACCGGCTGCGGCGGCGGCGCACCGCGCGGTCGCCACCGGCGCCGGTCCCCGGCACCGGGCCCGGCCGGACCGGCCGACCCGGGGCCGCTCGCTCCCCCGCCCGGGGGGCGCCCACCGGGGGGACCGGCCGGCACGCCGCCGGCGGCCGGTCCCCCCGGTCCGGGGCGGCGCCGGGCCGGACCGGGCGCCCGAAGCCGCACCGCCCGCCGCGCGGCAGCACCGGCCCGGGCCCGCCGACCGGGGCCGGGGCGGTCCCGCAGGCCCGGGGGATCGAGGTGGTCGACGTGGTCGACGTGGTCGACGTGGTCGACGTGGTCGACGTGGTCGAGGAGATCGAGGAGGTCCTCGGGGAAGAGGAAGCGGAACTGCCCGGTCATGGCCGTGTCCTTCCGTTCGGTCGTTCTCGCGGTCGCCGCCGGACCGCCCCGCACCTGCTGGCTCCCGGCGACCGCGAACATACACACCGTCACTGACAATCGACCGAGAGCGACCTCCGCCGGACCGGGGCAGGTCACGGCGGACGGGCCGCCGTCCCCGTTCCGGACCGCGTTGTCGGTGACGCCCGTTATGGTCGGGGACCATGCGACTGCTGCATACCTCCGACTGGCATCTCGGACGCTCGTTCCACCGGGAGAGCCTGCACGACGCCCAGCGCGCGTTCCTGGACCACCTGGTGGCGGTGGTCCGGTCCGAACGCGTGGACGCCGTGCTGGTCGCCGGCGACGTGTACGACCGGGCGCTGCCCGGCCTGGAGGCGGTCGCCCTCTTCGACGACGTCCTGCACCGGCTCGCCGACCTGGGCGTGCCGACGGTGTTCATCAGCGGCAACCACGACTCGGCCCGCCGGCTGGGCGTCGGCGCGGGCCTCATCGGCCGGGCCGGCGTCCACCTGCGGACCGACCCGGGCGAGTGCGCCGCGCCCGTCGTGCTCGCGGACGCGGACGGACCGGTCGCCGTCTACGGGCTTCCGTACCTGGAACCGACACTGGTGCGGGAGCGGTTCGGGCTGGCCCGCGGCGGTCACGCCGCGGTGCTCGGCGCCGCGATGGACCAGGTCAGGGCCGACCTGGCGGGCCGCCCGGCGGGCACCCGGGCGGTCGTCCTGGCGCATGCCTTCGTCACCGGGGGCGAGCCCAGCGACAGCGAGCGGGACATCGCGGTCGGCGGCGTCGCGGCGGTGCCCGCGTCCGTCTTCGACGGCGTGCACTACGCGGCCCTCGGTCATCTGCACGGCTGCCAGACCCTCGCCCCGCACCTGCGCTACAGCGGTTCCCCGCTCGCCTACTCCTTCTCCGAGACCGACCACCGCAAGACGATGTGGCTGGTCGACCTCGCGGCGGACGGCTCGGTCGCCGCCGAGCGGGTCGACTGCCCGCAGCCCCGGCCGCTGGCGCGGCTGCGCGGCCGGCTCGACGAGCTGCTGACCGACGAGAGCCACGCCGCCGCCGAGCAGGCGTGGGTGCAGGCGACGCTCACCGACCCGAGCCGTCCGACCGAGCCGATGGAACGGCTGCGACGCCGCTTCCCGCACACCCTCCAGCTGCTCTTCGAGCCCGAGGCGACGACGGCGGACGCCTCCCCGTCCTATGCGGCCAGGGTCAGCGGACGGACCGACCTGGAGATCGCCGAGGGCTTCCTGCGGCACGTCCGCCCCGGTGCCGATCCGGACGCCGACGAGCTGGGCTGGCTGCGCGAGGGCTTCGAACGCGTCCGGCAGACCACCGACCGGAAGGCCGAGCTGCCCCGATGAGACTGCACCGGCTGACCGTCACCGCCTTCGGCCCGTTCGCGGGCAGCGAGACGGTCGACTTCGACACGCTGGCCGCCGGCGGGCTCTTCCTGCTGCGGGGAGCCACCGGCGCGGGCAAGAGCAGCGTGCTCGACGCCGTCTGCTACGCCCTGTACGGCGAGGTCCCCGGCACCCGGCGGGCCAACCGGCTGCGCAGCGACCACGCCGATCCGAAGCGGCTGACCTCGGTCCGGCTGGAGCTGACGCTCGGCGGGCGGCGGCTGGAGATCACCCGGCTGCCCGAGCAGCCGCGGCCGAAGAAGGTCGGCAAGGGCACGACGGTCGAGCGTGCCCAGACCCTGCTCCGCGAGTGGTCGACGGACGGCGGCGACGCTACCGGGGCCGGATCCGGGGGGAACGGAGACGGCGACGGGAGTGGCGGGCCGGGCTGGCGGGCGGTCAGCAAGTCGCACCAGGAGGCCGGCGAGGAGATCCACCGGCTGATCGGGATGAGCAGGGACCAGTTCTGCCAGGTGGTGCTGCTGCCGCAGGGTGACTTCGCGCGGTTCCTGAGGGCCGACTCGGAGGAGCGCGGCAAGCTGCTGCGGCGGCTGTTCGACACCGAGCGCTTCCAGTCCGTCGAGTCCTGGCTGGCCGAGCAGCGCCGGGCCCAGGAGGCGGCCGTCCAGACCGGCCGCCGCAGGCTGCGGGACTTGGCCAACAAGGCCGAACAGGCGGCCGGCCCGGACGCCGAACCCGTCGAGGGCTGGGTGCCGGCCGAGGACGAGCCGGTCCCGCCGACCGGCGTGCAGGCCGGCACCGAGCTCACCACCGGGGTGCTCGGCTGGGCCGCCGTGCTGCGCGGCGGCGCGGCCGAACAGCTCGCCGTGACCGAGGCCGCGCTGGCCGGCGCGGAGGAGGCCCACCTGGAGGCCCAGCGGGCGGGGGCCGCCGCCGAACAGCTCGCCGACCGACAGCAGCGGCACCGGCAGGCGGTGGCCGAGGCCGCCCGCCTGGCCGGGGACGAAACGGCCCGGACGGCCGACCGCCGCCGACTGACCGCGGCCCTGGCGGCGGTCGGGGTCGAGTCGGTGCTGCACCTGCGCGACTCCGCCGCGGTCGCCCACCGGACGGCCCGCGAGGAGGAACGACGGCACCGCGCGGCACTGGCAGCCGCCGGCGGCCCGGACGGCGAGGGCCGCGCCCTGGCGCACGCCGAGGCCGAGGAGCTGGCCGAGGCCGAACGCGGGCTGCGTGCCGAGCTGGTCCGGCTGGAAGCGGCGGCGGCGGACGAGCGGCGCTGCGCCGAGCTGGACGGCGCACAGGCGTCGCTGGCCGCCGACCGGCAGCGCGCCGAGGACCTCGCCGAGGAGGCGGCCGACTGGCTGTCCGGCTTCGAGGCGCGGTTCGCCGCCCTCCAGGAGGAGCAGTCCGTCGCGCGGGACGCGGCCGCGCAGGTCGACCGGCTGGACGTCCGGCGCAGCGAGCTGACCGGCCGCCTGACCGCAGCACGCGGCCGGGACGCGCTGCAGCGGGAGATCGACCGGGCCCGGCCGCAGGCACTCGCGCTGCGCTCCGACGCGCTGGACGCCCGCCGGCACAGCCAGGACCTGCGCGAGCTCCGGCTCGCCGGCATGGCCGCCGAACTCGCGGCACAGCTGCGGGCCGGTGCGCCCTGCCGGGTCTGCGGCTCCCCCGAACACCCGGCGCCCGCCCGACCGTCCGGCGAGCAGGTCCGCGCGGCCGACGAGGACCGCGCCCAGGCCGCCCAGACGGCCGCCGAGCAGGCGGCCGACACCGCCGAACGGGAGCTCGCCGACCTCCAGGTGCGCCAGGCCGCCGCCGCCGGGGCCGCCGGTGCGGAGAGCACCGACGCCCTGGCCGAGGCCCTCGGTCGGCTGGAGCGGGAGCACCGCACGGGGGTCCGGGTCGCGGAGGGGCTCGGCGCGATCGGGCGACGGATCGAGCAGACCACCCGGGAGCAGGCCGCCCGGCTCACGGCCCTCGGCGACGCGCGTGAGCGGAGTGCCGAGCTCGGCGCCCGGATCCGCACCCTGCACGCCGAGCGGGAGGAGCGGGGCGGCCGGGTGGCGGCGGCCCGGGGCGGCGCGCCGTCGGTCGCCGCCCGCGCGGCCGGCCTGGCCCGCCTCGCGTCGGCCGTGTCCGCCCTGGCGGGCGCGGCCCGGACGGCTGCCGAGGCGGCGTACCGGCTGAAGGAGGCCGAGGGCGAGCTGGCGCGGGCCGCCGTCGCGGCCGGGTTCCCGAGCGCGGAGGACGCCGTCGCCGTCCTGCTGCGCCGGGAGGAGCGCGAGCGGCTGGAGCTGCGGCTGGAACGCCACCGCGCCGAGCTGGCGGCGGCCGAGCGGCGGCTCGCCGAACCGGAGCTCGCCTCGGCGGCGGCCTGCCCGCCGGCGGATCTGCCCGGCACCCGGGCCCGGCTCCACGCCGCCACCGACCGCCTGCGGGCGGCGCACGCCGCCCGGGACGCGGCGCGCGCCCGCTGCGACGCGCTCGCCGGGATCGGACGGCAGCTCGCCGAGCTGGCCGGCTCGCTCGCCCCGGCGCTGGCCCGGTACGGCCGGATCAACCGGCTGGCCGCGCTCGCCGCCGGCACGTCCGCCGAGAACCGGCTGCGGATGCGGATGGAGTCGTACGTCCTGGCGGCCCGGCTGGAGCAGGTGGCCGCGGCGGCGAGCGACCGCCTGGTCCGGATGTCCGGCGGTCGCTACACCCTGGTCCACAGTGACGACCGGGGCACCGGCACCAAGCGTTCGGGTCTGGCCCTGCGGGTGGTGGACGCCTGGACCGGCACGGAGCGCGACACCGCGACCCTCTCCGGCGGCGAGAGCTTCTTCGCCTCGCTCGCGCTGGCCCTGGGCCTGGCCGACGTGGTCACCGACGAGGCCGGCGGCATGCCGCTGGACACCCTGTTCATCGACGAGGGGTTCGGCAGCCTCGACGAACACACCCTGGAGGAGGTGATGGACGTCCTCGACGGTCTGCGCGAGCGGGACCGCGCCGTCGGCATCGTCAGCCACGTCGCCGACCTGCGGAGCCGCATCCCGACCCAGCTGCTGGTCCGCAAGGGCCGGCACGGCTCCACGCTGGCCCTGGCGGGGCGGGAGGACGCCTGACCGGGGGACCGGCGGCGGGCGTTCGGAACGCCGGGGAGCGCAGGGCCCGGCGCGGTCAGCCGGAGCAGGCGATCCGCTGCGCCTGCTGCCAGGCGCACACCGGGCAGAGCGTGGTGCCCGGGTGGTCGGCGGGCAGCTCGGTCGGGTCGCCGCACAGGACGCAGTCGGCGCGCGGACCGGTCAGCTCCGGATCGCGCACCAGCGCCGCCTCTGCGCCACCGGGCGCCAGGGCACAGACCCCGCTGTCCGTGGCGTCCGTCGCGTCTGGGACGTTCCGGACGTTCGGGGCGTCCTCGTGGTTCGTGACCGCTTCGCTCATGCCGCCTTCCTACTCCGCACCCCGGCCCTGCCGCAAGGCGCCGGGGAGACCGCCCCGGGGGCGCGGCGCGAGGAACCGGGCCACCGCGGACGGCGAGACCTCGGGCGAAGGGCACGTCCTGACGTCCGGGAGGCGGCGGGTACGGTGAACCGCATGCCCGACGCCCCTGCGCCGCCCCCCGCCCTGCACCGACGGCTGCTGACCGCCCGGGCCGCCGAGCCCAGCTACCCGGAGGTCGGCGCCACGCGGGACGCCAGGCTGCCGGACGGGTACGCGCACCTGCGACGACGCGTCCATCTCGGACGCGGGCCCGAGGTGCTGGAGCGGGCCGGACGGTACGTACTGGGCTGGGGCAGCCAGCTGGGCACCGGCTTCGCCGTGTATCCGCACGCGCCCGCCGAGCCGGGGGCGACCGTCCTGCTGCGCCTCAGCCTGCCCGGCACGCGCCGCCCCCGGATAGTGATCCCGTGCCGGGTGGTGTGGACCGTCGACGAGCCGGACCGGATCGGCTTCGCCTACGGAACGCTGCCCGGCCACCCGGAGTGCGGCGAGGAGGCGTTCCTGGTGTCCATGGACGCGGCGGGCGAGGTCTGGTTCGAGGTGACCGCGTTCTCCCGGCTCGCCGCCCGGTACGCGCGGATCGGCCGACCGGTCGCGCTGCTCTGCCAGTACCTGGCGATCGAGCGGTACCTCGCCGCCGTGGCCTCCGCCGCCGTCGGCCGCCCCCGGACCGGCCCCGACGACACCGGCCCCGCCGAGGTGGCCGCCCGGCCCGCGCCGGACGCGCGGCGTACTCCACCGACGGTCGCCGCTCCGTAGCCGGCAGCCGCCGGGGCCCGGACGCCAGGGCCCGGTGCGGCCCGGCCCGTCCGATCCCCGGCGCCCCCGGCCGAGCCCGGCCCGGGCCGGCCCGGATCAGCCCAGGAACGAGAGCCGGACGGACCGCCGGGGGTTGTCGCCGTTGGTGTCGATCAGGACCACGGACTGCCAGACACCCAGGGCCAGTTGGCCGCCTATCACCGGCAGGGTGGCGTGCGGGGCGACCAGTCCGGGAACGACGTGGTCGCGGCCGTGGCCGGGACTCCCGTGCCGGTGACGCCAGCGGTCGTCGGCCGGAATCAGCTCGCGCAGCGTGGCCAGGAGGTCGTCGTCGCTGCCCGAGCCGGTCTCCAGTACCGCGATGCCCGCCGTGGCGTGCGGCACGAAGACGTTGAGCAGGCCGTCGCGTCCGACCGCGTGGTCGTTGAGGAACCGCGTGCAGCGGTCGGTGATGTCGAGCGCGACCTCGCGGCTGCCGGTGGTGATCTCGAAGGTCGTGGTCCGGAAGGTCGTGGACGTGGTGTACGTGTGGTCCGCCATGCCGTCATCCTGGCTCACGCCGGGGGGTGCGGCTGCCAGCCTCGCCGACTCCCCGTGCCGGGGCGGCAAGTCACCGTAGAGTGAGAGGTTCAGACCTCTCGGAGGCCCGGGCACCCGGTCCCGCAGGTCACCTGCGGGAGGCGTGCGGGGTACGGCGAAGACCCGACGGTTCTGTGAGGATCCGCCGGGCCGGTGCTGGTGGGTGCGAGGGATAGCGGGCACCCCGGGCCTGGGGCCCTCAGCCGCGCCCACCGAAGAGACCTCGTCGCAGCCGGCGCAGCGGCGCCAGCAGCTTGACCCGTGCGTGACGGCGCGGCGGCGCGGTCGGGGCACTGGCGCCGCGCGGCGTCAGCTCCCTTATCAACCCGAGCGCCTCGGCGGTGTCCACCGCCGGGAGTGCGGGCGCGCCGAGCACAGCCAGGTGGCGCTCGATCCGGCGGCCGGTCGCGCCGACACCGCACTGGATCGCCGGCACGCGGGGCCGAGTCCGGACTTGCATCTGTTCCATCAGTTTCCCACCCCTACGAGGCGCCAGGGCCGTGAGGCGAAGACTATCCGTGAGAGACGGCCTTCGCGCAACCGTCCTAGTGTGCTGCCACCGTATCGTGCGGCGTCAACTGACACTGCACCAGGGGCCGCTCGGCCGGTCACGACTAGGCATCAATGATGGTGCACGACCGGCCGTACGTCAGCGGGGCCTACGGGGCACACGCCCGGCGCCCGCCCCGAAGGTGTGCGCCGGGGCGCACGGAGTCACCACCGTCTCACCTCCCGTAGCCGCCGGGCGAGCGGTGGAGCGAGGGTCGAGCGAGGGTGGCCGGCCACAATCGGAGCCCGACTGTCCGTTTAGGAAGTGAACACAGACGAGGGATTGACGCGAGCCTTGGCTCCAAGCAATATCTCTAACGACCGCGCAGGCGTGATCCCCTTCCGCAGGCCCGTTCGACTGATGAAGATTCCGGCTCCCCCGAGCCACTGCCGGGCCGCCTCGACGCTGCGGCGACCCGGCTCGGGCGGTGCCCGGACCGGCGGCCGGCCGTAGAGGGTCGGCCGGGCCGCCACCAGGCTGCCGGTGCCGCCCCGCACGGGTCCGGCACCGGCGGTCCCGGGAGTCCCCGCGTCCACCCCGCCCGCACCCCCGCACCCCGCCCCGTCGGACCGGCCGCAGTGTGCCGCCGGGACCGCCCCGTCCGACGGGTACGCGCACGCCGCTCGGTAGACTCGGCCAGCGTGCCAGTTCTCCTCAGCATCGTGCTTCCGGTCCACGGGGTGGAGCGCTTCCTGCCCCGCTGCCTCGACTCCCTCTTGGCGGGCGCCCCCTCGTCCGAGTCCCGCTTCGAGGTGATCGCGGTCGACGACCGCTCGCCCGACGGCTGCGGCGCGATCCTGGACGCGTACGCGGCCCGCGACCCCCGGCTGCGCGTGCTCCACCTCGCCGAGAACCAGGGCCTCGGCGGCGCCCGGACCGCCGCCCTCCCCGAGGTCCGCGGCACCTACGTCTGGTTCGTCGACAGCGACGACTGGGTGCCCGAGGGCACCGTCGCCGCCCTCCTCGACGAACTCGCCGGCGAAGCGGCCCGGGAGGAGCGGGGCGAGACCCCCACCGACGTCCTGCTGACCGACTTCACGCACGTGTACCCGGACGGCGGGACCGAGCCCAACCCCTGGCGGCACGTGCTGACCGGCTCGCCGCTGGTGGCCGGATGCACGCTGGCCGAGCACCCGGCGCTGTTCAGGACCGTGATGTCGGTCTGGAACAAGGTGTTCCGGCGCGAGTTCCTGCTCGCCCTCGGGGTTTCCTTCGGCCGCGGCTACTACGAGGACATCTCGGTCACCTACCCGGCGCTGCTCGCCGCCGGACGACTGCGCTACCTCGACCGCCCCTGCTACTTCTACCGGCGGGGCCGCGCAGGTGCGATCACCAGCACGGCCTCCCCCCGGCACGCCGACGCCTTCGCCCAGTACGACGCGATCTTCGACTTCCTGGACCGGGAGCCGGAGGCCCGGCCCGGCCCGCCCGTCCCCGAGTCGCTGCGCACCCTGGTCTTCGAGCGGACCGTCCAGCAGGCGCTCACCGTGTACGACACCCCCGGGCTGGTGCCGGTCGGGCTGCGCCCCGAGTTCTTCCGCCGGATCGCCGGGCACTTCGCCCGCCACCGCCCGGCGGGCTACCGGTTCCCCGGCGGCGTGCGCGGCGTGCAGTACCGGCTCGCGGCGCGCGGCTCACGGCGCGCGTACGCCGAGCTGCGCCGCACCGGCCGGCTGCCGCGCGAACTCGGACGCGGGGCCCGTGCGGTGGCGCCGGCCCTGAAGAAGGGCGTGCGCAGCGGCGCCCGGTTCACCGCGTACAACGCGTTCCGCCGACTGCCGCTGGACCGGCACCTGGCGGTGTACGCGGCGTACTGGCACCGCGGTTACGCGTGCAGCCCGGCGGCGATCTACGAGAAGGCGAAGGAGCTGGCGCCGGGGATCCGCGGGGTCTGGGTGGTGGAGAACCGCAAGCAGGCGGCGACCCTGCCGGCCGGCGTCCCGTACGTGATCGTCAACACGCCCGCGTACCTGAGGGCGATGGCCACCGCCAAGTACTTCGTGAACAACGTCAACTTCCCGCGGACGATGGCGAAGCGCCCCGGGACGGTACATGTCCAGACCCAGCACGGCACGCCGTTGAAGGCGATGGGCATGGACCTCAGGGACCACCCGGTGGCCGCCGACGGCATGGACTTCGACCGGCTCCGGGAGGCCGTCGACCGCTGGGACTTCCTGGTCTCCTCGAACCCGCACACCAGCGAGCACTTCGCCCGGGCCTTCCCCGGCCGGTACGAGATGCTGGACACCGGCTACCCGCGCAACGACCGGCTGGCCGTCGCCGCGCCGGCCGAGGTGGCCGCGATGCGCGAGCGCTTCGGGCTGCAGCCCGGGCGCACCGCCGTGCTGTACGCGCCGACCCACCGGGAGGCGCGCGGCGGGTACGTGCCGCTGCTGGACGTGCGGGACCTGGCGCGTCGACTCGGTCCCGGGTTCACGCTGCTGGTGCGCACCCACTACTTCCACACCGGCGGTCCGGGCGACCTGGCGGCGGACGAGGGCGCGGCCGAGATCCTGGACGTGTCGGCGCACCCGACCGTGGAGGACCTGTACCTGGCGGCGGACGTCCTGGTCACGGACTACTCGTCGATGATGTTCGACTATGCCGTGCTGGACCGGCCGGTCGTGATCTTCGCGCCGGACTGGGAGGAGTACCGGCGGGACCGCGGCGTCTACTTCGACCTGTTCGAGCAGCCGCCGGGCGCGCTGACCACGGACCCGGACGGTCTGGCGAGCGCCCTGCTGGCCGGGGACCCGGAGCCGGAGGCGCGGGCGGCGTTCCGTCGGCGGTTCTGCCCCTGGGACGACGGCGGGGCGGCGGAACGGGTGGTCCGCCGGGTGTTCCCGACGACCGGCTGAACCCCGCGGAGCCGCCGGCCCGGGCGGGCCGGAAGACGGCGGGCGGGCCGGAAGGCGGCGGGCGGGCCGGAAGGCGGCGGGCGGGGCCCGGAGAGATCCGGTGCCCCGCCCGAGCGGCCTCAGCCCTGGCGCGCGGCCAGGAACTCCTCGAACGTCAGCTCGCCGTCGTGGTTGGTGTCCATCTGCTTGATGACGGCCTCGGCCACGGCGATCGAGGTGGTCAGGTCGCCGAGCTCGCGGGCGACCTTGGCGTACTCGGTGGCGGTGATACGGCCGTTGCCGTTCACGTCGAACTTGTCGAACGCCGCGCGGATGGTGTCGACGTCTGCCATGGGTGGCCCCTCCTGAGGACTGATGAACTGCCGATCCCCCGAGCCCGCGATCTGCTGATCCATTGATCTACAGATCTGCTGATCCAGAAGACCTGCTGATGTGCGTTTCCGACGGCCGTACCCTACCCGGCCGTGGTGAGCGCCACGGTCGGCGGGAGTGGACGGGCTCGGGGGTGGGTGTCGTAGTCTGCGGGTCTGATCCCGGCCCGGCCGGGGGAACGACCGCCGCTCGTCGTATCTCAGGCCCGGGCACCTCTCGGGCGTGCTCGTCCAGGGAGGGACCATGCTCGATCTCGTCACCAGGCTGGTGCTGAAACCGCTCGCCCGGGGGATCTGGCGGCCCACCATCGAGGGCATGGAGAACGTACCGCGCAAGGGCGGCGTCATCCTGGCCAGCAATCACCTCTCCTTCATCGACAGCGTGGTGATCCCGCTGACCGCGCCGCGCCGGGTCCACTTCCTGGCCAAGGCCGAGTACTTCACGGGCACCGGGCTCAAGGGCTCGCTGTCCAAGGGCTTCTTCGAGGCGATCGGCGCGGTGCCGGTCGAGCGCGGCACCTACCGGTCGGCGCAGGCCTCCCTGGAGTCCGCGCTGGAGATCCTGGAGGACGGCAAGGCCTTCGGCATCTACCCGGAGGGCACCCGTTCGCTGGACGGCCGCCTCTACCGGGGCAAGACGGGGGTGGCCTGGCTGGCCCTCACCGCCGGTGTCCCGGTGGTTCCGGTGGCCCTGGAGGGTCCGGACCAGATCCTGCCGATCGGCAAGCGGGTCCCGCGCGTCCGGAAGGTCACGGTGCGGTTCGGGGAGCCGCTGCACTTCGACGACCTGCACGGCCAGGCCCGCTCGCTCAAGGCCCGCCGGCAGGTCACCGACGAGGTGATGGCGGCGATCCAGAAGCTCTCCGGCCAGGAGCGCGCGGAGACCTACAACGAGATCCCCAAGGCGGCCTGAACCGGGCCCGCCGGCACCCGTGTCGACCGCAGGGCGGCCACCCCACCGGGTGGCCGCCCTGCGGCGTGCTGCGGGCACCCGGTGGGTCGGTCGGGCATGCCGGGCGCCGCGGACTCGTCGGCGGGGCCGTCAGGCGCGGCCGGGGACGGCGGCCGGGGTCCGGTCGTGGCCGGACGCCTGCGGCGCGGCGGCCGGGACCTCACGGCGGAGCAGCGCGGCGTAGCGGCCGTCCGCCTCCAGGAGCTCGTCGTGGGTGCCCAGTTCGGCGATCCCACCGCGGTCCAGGACGGCGATCTGGTCCGCGGCGCGGACGGTGGAGAGGCGGTGCGCGATGGTGATCGTGGTGCGGCCCGCCGCCAGGGTGTCGATGGCCTGCTGAACGGCACGCTCGGTGCTGTTGTCGAGGGCGCTGGTGGCCTCGTCGAGGATCAGCACGGGCGGGTTGCGCAGGATGGTGCGGGCCAGCGCGAGCCGCTGCTTCTCGCCGCCCGAGAAGCGGTATCCGCGTTCGCCGACCAGGGTGTCGAAGCCGTCGGGCAGGGCGGCGATGGTGTCGTGGATCTGTGCGGCCCGCGCGGCGGCGGCCAGTTCCTCGTCGGTGGCGTCCGGCTTGGCGAAGCGCAGGTTGTCGGCGACCGAGGCGTGGAAGAGGTAGGTCTCCTGGGAGACCACGCCGACCGCCCGGGACAGGGTGTCGAAGGAGAGCTCGCGGACGTCGACGCCGTCGATGGTTACCCGGCCGCCGGTGACGTCGTAGAGCCGGGGCACCAGGTAGCTGAGGGTGGTCTTGCCGGAGCCGGTCTCGCCGACCACGGCGAGCGAGCTGCCGGCCGGGACCTTCAGTTCGAGGCCGGCCAGCGTGGGCCGCTCCTGGTCCGGGTCGTAGCGGAAGTCGACGCCCTCGAAGCGGACCTCGCCGTGGATGGTCTCCAGGGTGACCGGGCGGTCGGGTTCGGCGATCTCCACCGGCAGGTCGAGGTACTCGAAGATGCGCTGGAACAGCGCGAGCGAGGTCTGCACCTGGACGCCGGTGGAGAGCAGGCTGACGGTCGGGCGGAACAGGCCCTGCTGGAGGGAGACGAAGGCGACCAGGGTGCCGACCGAGACGATCGGCGCGCCGCCGGCCGCCGCCAGTCCGGCCGCCCAGTAGATCAGTGCGGGCATGGCCGCCATCACGATCTGGATGGTGTTCATCCGCCAGCGGCCCGCCATCGAGGCGCGCACTTCGAGGTCGGCCAGCCGGTCGGACTGGGCGGTGAACTCGCGGGAGAGCGAGTCGGAGCGGCCCATGGTGCGCCCGAGCAGGATCCCGCTGACCGAGAGCGACTCCTGCACCGCCGAACTCATCGCGGCCAGCTGCTTCTGGCGGTCACCGGTGATCTTCTTGCGCTCCTGGCCGACCCGGCGGCTGATCCACACGAACAGGGGCAGCAGGACCAGCGAGACCACGGTGAGCCGCCAGTCCAGCGCGGCCATGGCGACCACCGAGGCGATCACGGCGGTGAAGTTGGAGACCAGCGAGGTGGCGGTGGAGGTCACCGTGGACTGCATGCCGCCGATGTCGTTGGCGATCCTGGACTGGACCTCGCCGGTCCGGGTCCGGGTGAAGAAGGCGAGCGACATCCGCTGGAGGTGGCTGTAGACGTCGGTGCGCAGGTCGTGCATGACGCGCTGGCCGACGGTGGTGGAGATCAGCGTCTGCAGCACGTTGAAGATGCTGTTGACGACCGCGGCGGCGACCATGCCGAGCGCGAGCAGGGTGAGCAGCCCGGTGCGGCCCTGCGGGATGGCGGTGTCCAGGACGGCGCGGAGCAGGAACGGCGTGGTCACCGAGACCACGGCGGAGGCCGCCACGAGCAGGCCGACGGTGGTGAGGCGGCCGGAGTACGGGCGGAACAGGCCGAGGATGCGCCGCCACTGGGTCGGCGGGCGGGGTTCGCCCTCGGCGAGGGCGGGCGGGGTCCACTGGGTGCGTTCGGGGCGCACGGGCGCTCCTCCCCGGGTCGGCCGCCGCGCGGGCGCTGCGCACGGGGCGCGCGCCGACGGCGGGTGGGCGGTCGGTCGCCCGCCAGCATAGCGAGTGAGGCTCATAGTTAGCAAAGCTAATAGTGAGATGGCCTCTGCTCCATCCGGCGCACGTGCGACCCGACCGCTCCGCCCCCGCCGCCGGTCAGGTGGTCAGGTGGTGCGATAGGTGCGCGCCGCCTTGGACGAGACCCCGCCGAGCCTGCCGGACGGCAGTACCCGGGCGATCGCGACAGCCAGCTTGTACCGCTTGCTCGGCACCGAGAGCGACCGCCCCCGCGCGAGGTCGCGCATGGCCTCGTCGACGACCCGCTCGGCGGAGAGCCAGCCCCAGGCCGGGATGTTCCCCGTCCCCATGCCGGCCCGCTCGTGGAACTCGGTGCGGGTGAAGCCCGGGCAGAGCGCCATCAGCCGCACGCCGGTGCCCCCGAGGTCGCGCATCACCCCCTGCGTGAAGCTCACCACCCACGCCTTGCTCGCCCCGTAGGTGCCGCGCGGGAGGAAGGCCGCCACCGAGGCGACGTTGACGACCGCGCCGCGACCGCGCTCGCGCATCCCGGGCAGGGCGGCCGTGGTCAGCCGCAGGATCGCCTCGACGTGCACCTTCAGCATGTCCAGCTCGTCCTGGAGCGGCACGGTCGCGAACGCGCCGCGGTTGCCGAAGCCGGCGTTGTTCACCAGGAGGTCCACCGGCCGGACCCGGTCGGCGAGCCGGGCCTCGACGGCCGCGATGCCGTCGTCGGTGGCGAGGTCGGCGGTGAGCACCTCCGCCTCGACGCCGAACCTCCCCCTCAGGTCCGCGGCGGAACGTTCCAGCCGCTCGGTGTCCCGGGCCACCAGGACGAGTCGGTAGCCGCTCCGGGCGAGCCGACGGGCGAACGCGGCTCCGATGCCGGCGGTCGCGCCGGTGATCAAGGCAGTGGTGGTCATGCACCCGACCGTACCTACTCGCGGGTACCCGGCGGAACCACGGCAGGCCACGCGGGCACCCCCCTCCCGGGAACGGTCACGGAGCGTACTGCGGTGGCGGCCGATGGTTCGCACTCGTATCGTCTTTCGAGGGGGGCGCCGCCGGACCAGGCGGTGAAGATCCGATGAGGAGGCACATCTGATGCTTGCTCAGCACCTGACCGGAAGGGCCCCGGCGCCGCTCGCGACCCGGGCCGAACTCGACGCACTCGGTGCGCTGATGGTGGAGGACGAGGCCGTCGTGAGCGACGCGCCCACGTACCGTCCCGAAGCCGCTGCGCTGCTGCTGGTGGGACTCGCACTCCTGCTGTCGCCGAAGCAGCCCAAGGAGAAGACCCGGTAGCCGGAACCACCCGGCCCCCCGGGCCACCCGCGGAGTCTCCCGACCCTACGGCTCACCGGCCCGACCGGAGCCGCGAACCGACGGGCAGGGGCCGCAGGCCATGAGCCCGGGCCCGGCGGAACCTCCGACACGCGGACGCGCCACCGACACGGGGACGCACCGCCGTCACGCGGGCCCGCCGCAGCCCTGAGACACCGCGACACCCCTCAAGGAGAATCACGCACCATGCCAACCGCCGATCTCTCGCTCCGCGACGAGTACGCCGCAGCGGTCGAGCGGCTGGCGGGCCGCACCCTCGACGCCCTCCGGGGCGTCGAGGGTGCGGTCGCGCTCGCCGATCCCGGTACCGGCACCGCGCCGCGTCCGGTCCTCGCCGCCGCCCGGGTGCTCGGGCCGGACCTGCTCGCCCCACGGCTGCTCGGTGCGGCCGGCCCCGACGACGAGGCCGTCCTGCTCCTGGCCGAGGCCCTCCTCGCCTTCCCGCCCGCCGCACTCCCCGCGGGCGCCGCGTCGGCGCCCCCCTCCCCCGGCCTTCCGTCCGGCACCGCCGCCTCCCCCCGGCACGGTCCCGACGGACACGGTCCCGACGGCGGACCGGACGGGCTCGGCCCCGACGCCACGGCGGTCGTCACCGCCTGGCGGGACTGGGCGGCCGGAGCCCTGCTCACCCGGGCCCTGGCGTCCACCGCCGACCTCGCCCGCCTCGCCGCCCCCGGCGTGAACCTGGCCGCGCCGCAGCCGGACCGCGTCCCGCGGCTGGAACCCCACGCCTGGCAGGTCTGGTCGGTCCGGATGGCCCAGCTCTCGTCGCTCGCCCTCCCGGACCTCGACGGCCCCGTCCACGACGCGGCCCGCGCGAACACCCTCGCCCTCGCCCGCGGGGCCGTCCGCTCGATGCTCCGGCGCGACCACCGGGTCGCCGCGCGGCTGGCCCGCTGGCTCGCCTGGGCCGCCGCCGACGGCCGGCCGGTGCCGCTGGAGATCGCCCCCGTCCTGGAACGGATCCAGGTCGTCGGCGACGGCAGCGCCCGCACCGCGCTCGAACTCTCCATCGCGGACGCCCTGCTGAGCGGAGCCACCCCATGACCGACCACCGGATCCTCTCCACCGCGCAGCAGATCGGCTCGCGCGCGATGGCCTGGCTGCACGCCTCCCACGAGATCGGGTTCGGCAAGCTCTCCGACAACATCACCATCGACCTCGCCGACCCCAACAACGCCTACAAGCCGCTCGGTGAGTGTGCGCTGGCCGCCTCGCTCGTCCTGCGCGACGGCGTCACCGGCCCGCACGACGCACGGATCGCGCGCGAGCTGCTCGACTTCGGCTGGGCCCAGCTCCGGGAAGGGAACCTGCTGTACGAACGGCAGTTGCGCCACCTGGTGATGACCGACCCGCTGGAGACGTACGTCCACTTCGCCAGGTCCGGCTACCGGCACCCCCCGATGGACGAGCTGTTGGAGTCGCTCGCCAAGCTCCGCGCCGTCCAGGTCGCCGAGATCCTGCCCAGCCGGCGGCTCGCGGTCGCCAACGCGCGCCGTGTCGTGGGCCTGCGCAACCAGCCCGACGACTGGGCCGCACTCGCAGCCGGGACCTGGCTCGGCGCCACCCCCGAACCGTGGGCCGTCGACTGGATGACCGGGTACGACATCACCCACACCGTCTTCCACATCACCGACTGGGGCGCCCGGCCCGAGAACCTGCCCGAACCGATGCGCGACTACGTCCGCGCCTGGCTGCCCGCCTGGGTCGACATCTGGCTGGAGGTCGGCCAGTGGGACCTCGTCGGGGAACTGCTCGTGGTCGACTCCTGCATCGGCGAACCGGTCACCGGGGCACAGGGCTGGGAGGCGCTCGCCGCCGTCCAGCGCGAGGACGGCCTGATCCCGCGCGACAACTCCGAACCCGTCTCGGACGACCCCGAACAGGCCTTCCGCGACCACGAGCACACCGCCGTCGTCGCGGTGGTGGCCGGTACCGTCACGCTGTCGCGCGCGCTCGGCGGCGCCGCGGTCGCGGCCTGAACGCGATGCCCGGCCCGGACGCGGTGGCAGGCCCGGACGCGACGGCAGGCCCGGACCCGGCCTCCCGGCGGGCGGCAGGCCGTCCGGGCCCGTCCGCCGGCACCGGCCCGGTGGACGGCCGCGGTGGCGTCACGGACGCCCGGGGCCGCGAGGCGGCGGACGGCGAGGACAGCTCCGACGGTCCGGGCGCCGCGCAGGCCGCCGCGCTCGTCCGGGCCGCCGCGCCGCACGCCACCGCCGTCACCCTGGCCGTGGCTCGCGGAGACCGGACCGCCGTGCACTGCCACGGCCGGACCGCCGTCGATGGGGAACCCTGCACACCCGACACCGTCTTCGAACTCGGCTCCGTCACCAAGACCTTCACCGCCCTGCTGCTCGCCGTGATGGCCGAACGCGGTGAACTCGCCCCGGACGACCCGATGGAGCGGCACCTCCCGCCGAACTGGCAGGCGCCCGAAGTCCGTCGGGGCGGCCCGATCAGGTTGTTGCACCTCGCCACCCACACCTCCGGCCTGCCCAGGCTTCCGCCCGGACTGCTCGCGACCGCCCTCCCCGCCTGGACCGCCAACCCGTACGCCGGCTACGACGAACGGCTGCTGCGCGCCGGTCTGGCCCGAACCACCGTGCGCCACCGACCCGGTGAGCGGTACGGCTACTCCAACTTCGGCGTCGGGCTGCTCGGCCGGCTGCTCGCCGAGACCGGCCGCACCGGCTACGCCGAGTTGCTCGCCGACCGTGTCTCCCTCCCCCTCGGCCTGCGCGCCACCACCTGCTCCCCCGACGCCCCGCACCGCGCCACCGGCCACCGGCGCGGCCACCCGCTGCCGCCCTGGCGCATCCCCGGCCTGCCGGGCGCCGGAGCCGTCCGCGCCAGCGGCACCGACCTGCTGCACTACCTCCGCGCCCACCTCGCCCCGGACACCGACGCGTTGGGGCGCGCCCTGCGCGAGGTCCGGCGCCCGCGGCTGCGCCTGCCGCGCTCGGCCGACCGGCTCGGGCTGGTCTGGAACTGCCGGACGACCGCGGACGGGCGCGACCTCCTCTTCCACTCCGGCGCCACCCGCGGGTTCACCGCACTGGTCGGCTTCTGCCCCCAGACCGCGACGGCGGTCGCCGCCCTCACCAACACCGGTCCGTCGCTCGACGGGCGCTTCGTGCAGGCGGCCTACGACAGCCTGAAGCAGCTCGCGGAGCCGACGGGTTGACCGAGGCCGCGGACGCTGCGTGCCCGCCGTCCGGGCCGGACGGCGGGCACGGGGGTCACTGCTGCTCGGACCGGGCCGCCGTGTCGGCCTCGCCACCGGCCCCGACGGGGCGCAGACGGGAGGCGGCGGTGGCCGCGAGCTGCGGGGCGAGGCGCGCGACGTCACGGGAACCGACCGCGGCGATCAGGGCCGGCAGCATCCAGCGGACCGGCTGCATGCCGCGGAGCCACGCCTGGGCGTAGACGTGCGCGGAACGCCGGGCGATGCCGGCGACCAGGCGGTCCACGGCCGGGTCGAGCGGGTAGGTCTTGTTGGCCGGCCACGGCAGGCGGTCCCGCATCTGCCGCAGGACGGCGTCCTCGTCGGCGCCGCGCACCATGTCCGTGTCGGTCCAGCTCAGGTAGCCCACACCGACCTTGACGCCCTGGTGGGCGACCTCGGCACGGATCGCGTGGGCGAACGCCTCGACCCCGGACTTGCTGGCGCAGTACGCGCTCATCAGCGGCGCCGGAGTGAGCGCGGCCAGCGAGGCGATCTGCAGCAGGTAGCCGCGGCTCTCGGTGAGGGCGGGGAGGAAGGCCCGGGCGGTGGCCACGCTGCCGAGCAGGTTCACCTCGATGACCCGGCTGAACGCCCGGTGGTCGCTGTCCAGCAGCGGGCCCCCGATGGCGATGCCGGCGTTGGCCACGACCGTGTCGATCCGGCCGTAGTGCTCCTTGATCCGGCCTGCGACCTCGGTGAGCGCGTCGACGTCGGTGACGTCGGCCTCCCAGGCGGTGGCGGACGGGCCGCACTGCGCGGCGACCGCCTTGAGTTCGGCCGGCTCCAGGCCGACCAGCGCGACCCCGGCCCCGCGCCGGGCGAGCGTGCGGGCGAGGGCGGCGCCCACACCTCGGGCGGCTCCGGTGACGACGGCGACCTGGGTGGAGAGCGGCGGGGTGGCGGTCATGCGGCGGCGGTCCTCTCGGGGGTGGCGGTACCGGTGACGGACTGGGAGCCGGCGGCCCCGGAGGGCGCAGCGGCCCCGGCGGGCAGGCCGGTTGCCCGCCCGGCGGCCGCGCCGGGCAGATGGGCGACGGCGAGCCGGTCGATCTCGTCGGCCACCTCGGCCGGCCGCTCGATCGGCGCCATGTGACCGACGCCGGGCAGCAGGAGCAGCCCCTGCGGGTCGGCGAGCGCGGCGACGATCCGGTGCGCGTGCACCGGCGGGGTGAGGCGGTCGTCGGTGCCGACCACGACCGCCGTCGGCACGGTGAGCCGGGCCAGTCCGGCACGGACGTCCAGCCGGTCCAGCACCAGGGCCCAGTTGGCCCGGACCGCGGTCGGGCAGGCGTGCACGATCCGGGCCGTCGCCTCGACCCGGTCGGCGGGCGAACCGGCGCCCATGGTCCCGTACTTGAGGCCGGCCCGGGTGACCGGACCGATCGGCCCGAGCGGCAGCCGGGAGCGCAGGATCCGGCGGTGCAGGAAGCGCCGCAGCCCCGGGGAGCGCACCGCGTCCGGGACGACGCGCAGATCGGCGACCAGGTCGGACGAGCCGGTCGAGATCAGTACGGCGGCGGCCGTCCGCTCGGCGACCTCGGGCCGGCCGGCGGCGGCCATCACGGTCATGCCGCCCATGCTGTGGCCGGCCAGGACGGCACGTTCCCCCGCCGGGACGGTCCGGTCGAGCACGGCGGAGAGGTCCTCGGCGAGCGCGCGGGTGGAGTAGCGGACCCTGCTGGGCGGGACCTCGCTGCGGCCGTGGCCGCGCTGGTCGTAGGCGACGACCCGGTACCGGTCCGCGAGCCGGTGGATCACCGGGGCCCAGAAGCGGGTCGAGCAGGTCCAGCCGTGGGCGAGCACGACGGTGGGCGCACCGGGCTGTCCGTACACCTCGACGTGCAGCCGGGTGCCGTCGGCCGAGCGGACGTCCACCTCCTCCGTCGGGGCGGGCGGCACGCAGTCGGCGGGAATCGTCGGGCGCCTCATACCAGGACCTCCTCGGCCTCGGTGGTGGTCGTGCCGCCGGCGGGGTCGCTGCGGCGGATCAGCTCGTACTCGGTGAGGTCGACCCGGCGGGTCGCGCGGCGGAAGGAGCTGGTGGAGGCGGGCCAGAGCACCGTGTTCCTGCCGCTCTTGTCCAGGTACCAGCTGCGGCAGCCGCCGGTGGTCCACACGGTGCGGTCCATCCGGTGCTGGAGTTCGAGGTTCCAGCGGCGTTGGGCCCGGGCGGTCGGCTGCATGGCGGCGGCACCGGTCGAGCGGAGCGTGGTCAACGCGTCGATCAGGTAGTTGAGCTGGGACTCGATCATCAGGATCATCGAGCTGTTGCCGAGGCCGGTGTTGGGGCCGATGACGAAGAAGAGGTTCGGGAAGCCGTGGACGGTGGAGCCGCGCAGCGCCTCCGCCCCGTCCTTCCACTCGTCGGCCAGGCTGGTGCCGGCGGCGCCGAAGACCCGGGCCGCCACGGGGATGTCGGTGACGTGGAAGCCGGTGCCGAAGACGATGGCGTCCACCTCGCGCTCGCTGCCGTCCGCCGCGACCAGGGTCGATCCGCGCACCTCGCCGAGTCCGGAGGAGACCACCTCGGTGTTGGCCGCGGCGAGCGCCGGGTAGTAGGTGTTGCTGAGCAGGATGCGCTTGCAGCCGATCCGGTAGTCGGGGGTGAGCCTGGCGCGCAGGGCGGGGTCGGCGACGCCGTCGGCGAGGTGTCGCTCGGCGAGCCGCTGGACCACCTTGAGCAGGCCGGGCCGCCGGACGAAGGCGTCGACCTGGACCTCGCGGAGGGCGAAGAGGACGCCGCGGCGGAGCTTCGCGGTGGCCGGCAGCCGGCCGTGCAGCCACTTCTCCAGCCGGGTGATCTCGCGGTCGCGGCGCGGCAGGACCCAGGCCGGGGTGCGCTGGAAGACCGTCAGGCTGCCGACCTGCGGCTGGATCGCGGGGATGATCTGTGCGGCGGAGGCACCGGTGCCGACCATCGCGACGCGCTGCCCGGCGAGCCGGTAGTCGTGGTCCCAGCGGGAGGAGTGGAAGACCTTGCCGGGGAAGGTGTCCAGGCCGGGCAGGTCCGGGATCTGCGGATCGGCGAGCGGTCCGGCGGCGGCGACGACGGCGTCGGCGGTCCACCGGCCGGCCGTGGTGACGATCCGCCAGTGGGCCCGCTCGTCGTCCCAGCGGGCTTCGGTGACCTCGGTGCCGAACCGCAGGTGCGGGCGGAGACCGAAGACGTCGGTGACCTTCTCCAGGTACGCGCGGATGTCCGGCTGGCCGGAGAAGCTGCGCGGCCATTCGGCGTTGGGGGCGAAGGAGAAGGAGTAGAGGTGGGACGGGACGTCGCAGGCGCAGCCGGGGTAGCTGTTGTCGCGCCACGTCCCGCCGACCGAGTCGGCGCGCTCCAGGATGACGAAGTCGGTGATGCCGGCACGGCGCAGCCGGACGCCGGCGCCGAGGCCCCCGAAGCCCGAGCCGATGACGGCGACGCGGACGTGGGGGACGGGAGCCTCCTCGACCGGGCCGGCCCCGTCGGCCCCGTCGGTCATGCCGGTCTCGGCGGTCACACCTGCCTCGTCGGTCGCGCCGGTCGCACCGGGGCGGGGGCGCTTGCTGCTGGATGCCATGCGGCGTCCTCCTGGGAGTGGGGCCGTGAGGGTACGTGCTGCCACTGCTCGGCGGGGCGCCGGGTCGCGTCGGTCGTTCCACGCGGACCTCGGGCGCCGATCGAGCCAACCATGCCAGCAATCACTGGCACGATTGGCAGGGTAGCCCTTGCTGACAGTTGATGGAAGAAGCGCGACCGCCCCGGTTCGGCGACCGCCCGTCCTATGCTGATCGCCGTGGACAAGGTCAGCGCAGCCGCCGAGGACAGACAACGCGAGTTCCGGGTGGAGGAACTCGCCAAGGCCGCCGGCATCACCACCCGCACCCTGCGCTTCTACCGGGAGCGGAAGCTCCTCCAGCCGCCGCGCCGGGAGGGCCGGATCGCCTGGTACGGGGAGACCCACCTGGCCCGCCTGCGCATGATCGCCGAGCTGCTGGAGCGCGGCCACACCCTGGGTGGCATCGCCGAACTGATCGGCGCCGGGGAGAGCGGCCGCGACGTGGCCGAGCTGATCGGCCTGGAGGCGGCCATCGTCGCCCCCTGGTCGGACGAGGCGCCGGTGCACCTCGGCTGGGACGAACTGGGGGCGGCCTTCGGGGACCAGCTCACCGAGGAGAACACCGCCGAGGCCGTCGCCCAGGGATTCGTCACCGTCCGGGAGGACGGGATCACCCACGTCAGCCGGCGGCTGATGGACGCCACGACGGCCCTGGTCGCGGAGGGCGTACCGCTCTCCGTCGTCCTGGAGTCCAGCCGGCGGACCCAGGAGCACGTGACCGCGATAGCCGAGATCTTCACCTCGCTGGTCCGCGAGCACTTCCTGGGCGCACTCACCGACGAAGCGCCACTGCCTCCGGGCGAGGCCGCCCGGCTGACCGAACAGATCCTCCGGATCCGCCCGCTGGCCCGGACGGTCACCGACGCCCAGTTCGCGCTCGCGATGGACCGGCGGGTGCACGCCGAGTACGAGGGGCTGCTGCGGCAGCGGCTGGAGAAGCAGGAGGACGACTGACGGCCGGCGGGTTCCGCGCGCCGGCGCCCGACCGCCGCCCGAGCGCCGCCCGCCCTCGGTCCTCCCGCAGCGCGCCCGCCGTGCGCCCTCCGTCACCGGACGTGCCCCTCCGGAGGCGTAGCGAACCGCTTCCCCGGGCAGGGATGGGGCGCCTCGCCGCCTGCCGGAACGGAGTCGCCCGATGCCCGATGCCGCCGCCGCTCGCCCCCTCCCCCGCCGCTCCCTGTTCGCCCTCGCCTCCGGGCTCGCCCTCGCGGCCTGTGGATCCGGCGGGGGCGGCGGGGGCGGAACCGGCCCGTCGCCCGGACCGGCCGGGTCGAGCACCTCCGGCCCGTCGGGCGGCGCTCCCCGGGTCGTCCGGCACGCGCGCGGCGAGAGCACCGTCCCGGCCCGTGCCGCCCGCGTCGTCGTGCTGGACACCGACGCCCTCGACTCGGTCGTCACCCTCGGCCTCACCCCGGTCGGCGCCACCACCGTGGCCGCCGGCGCGCCGCTCTCCGCCTACCTGCCCGCCGACCGGCTGGCCGGCGTCAGGACCGTCGGCACCATCGGCGCGCCCAACCTGGAGGCGATCGTCGCCCTGCGGCCCGACCTCATCCTCAGCAACCAGATCCGCGACGACAAGCGCTACGACGAGCTCTCCAAGATCGCACCGACCGTGCTGAGCGCGACCACGGGCCCCGCGTGGAAGGAGAACGCCCGGCTGCACGCCGAGGCACTCGGCCGGCAGGCGGAGGCCTCCGCCGTGGAGGAGAGCTACCGGACGAAGGTGCGCGAGCTGGTCACCGCGCTCGGCGGCCCGACGAAGGCAGCCGCGCTCAAGGTCGCGATGGCGCGCTTCCTGGCCGGCGCCCCCACCCGGCTCTACCTCAACGACACCTTCGTCGGCTCGCTGTTCAAGGACATCGGCGTCGGCCGCCCCGCCGACCAGGACAAGCCCGGCTTCTCGATCGAGATCAGCCCCGAACAGGTCGACAAGGCGGCGGCCGACGTCATCTTCTACTCCGTCTACGGGGACCAGGCCAAGTCCGACCACGGGAAGATCGTCTCGGGTTCGCTCTGGAGCGGCCTCGACGCGGTGCGCAACGGGAAGGTGTACCAGGTCGACGACAACCTGTGGATGCTCGGCATCGGCTACACCGGCGCGGGCCTGGTCCTCGACCAGATCCGCCGGAGCCTGACGGCCTGACGAGGCGGTGCGTCCGGCTGCGGCCCCGGGGCCCGCACCGGGCGTGGGACCAGGGCTGCGACGGTCGACGAACGGCTGCGGAAACCACGGTGTCCGCGCAGCCTTACGGGCCTACCATCCGATCATGATCGAAGGTAAGGCCGTAAGGCTGCGCGCCCTGCGCGCGGAGGACGCGGAGCACCAGCTCCGGTGGCGCAACGACCCGGAGGTGGTGCGCTGGGCGGCGGCCGGGGACCCGCTGTTCGGGCCGACCACCGCCGAGGCGCTGGCGGACCGCTTCGGCCGTATCCTGCGGCTGAACCCGCGCGAGGCCGCCATGTTCACCGTCGAGGAGACGGCCGGTGGCCGTGCCATCGGCCTGGTCGACTACCGGGGCCTCGACCCGTACGAGGGGGTCGCCGAGGTCGGGATCGCCATCGGTGAACAGGAGTTCTGGGGACGCGGGTACGGCTCGGAGGCGCTGGGGCTGCTGGTGGACCACCTGTTCGGTGCCTACCCGCTGCACCGGATGGAGCTGGACACCTGGAGCGGCAACGAGCGCGCCGCCCGGTCGTTCACCCGCCTCGGCTTCCGCGAGGAGGGGCGCCGCCGCGGTGCGGTGCTGCTGGGCGGCGAGCGGTACGACCGGTTGCTGTTCGGCATGCTCCGGGCCGAGTGGGAGGAACGGCGTCGTCAGGGCGCCTCCGACGACCGGGGTTCGAGGAGCGCCATCGTGAGGTAGGGCTCACCCGGCCCCGGCGGCGGGGGCGCCCAGGACGGGTTGGCGAAGGTGTGCAGCCGCCCCTCGGTGAGGGCGAACCGGGGCAGGCTCACACCGAACTCGACGGCGAGGGCGGCGAGGACCTCGCACTCGCCCTGCCGCCCGTGACGGTCCGGACCGAAGTGCCCGTCCGGGTCGAGCGCCGCCGGGACCGCCTCCCGCCCGGTGCGGTCGACGGCCGTCCCCCGGGCGGTGAACGCGTAACGCTCCTCCCCGCCCCCGGCCACCGACAGGTGGAAGAACCGCTCCTGCGGCGCGACGAAGACCGCGACCACGCGCCCCCCGGTCCGGCCCGAGACGGCTGCGGCCGGGGAGGTGAAGCGATCCACGTCGAACCGGGACGGTCGCAGGTCGAAGGCGAAGCTCCAGGGAGTGGCGGCGTCACCCGCGCGGCCGACCACGGCGGGCTCCGACCCGTCCAACGCCACCAACCCGCCGCCCGCCGGTCGACGGACGGCGGGCTCCCGGCGACTCGTCGGCGGGTCGAGCCGAGCGGCCTCGTCCGCGGCGACGACGACGGGCAGCGCGTCCGGCGCGACGCCCTCGACCAGCACGAAGCGGTAGGGCTCGGGACGCCCGCCCGACGTCGGCTCCGCCGCCAGCCAGGCGAGCCCGTCGGCCTCCTCCGGCAGGTCCGCCCCGTCCGGCCCGTCCGCTGCCGCGACCGGCGTCGGCCGGGGTACGGCTGCGCCGCCCCTCGGTATGCCCAGGAGCTCGTGACCGCGCTCCGGGGTGAGCAGCGGTCCGAGCAGCGGGTCGGCGAGCAGCCCGACGGGCGCCAGGTGGTCCGGCGCGACCGGCGTCCACTGCGGCAGTGCCGCGCGCAGCGTCCGCCAGGCGGCCTCCGTCCCGCCCCAGCGGGCCTGCTCCCGCGCCCGCTCGACGGCCTCGCCGAACGGACCGGGCGCGGTGTAGCGGAAGGTGCGCTCCCGGACCCGCCGGAGCACCGCGTCGGCTTCGCCCCGCAGGCCCTCGGCGAGGATCCCGGTCAGGCGCCCCCAGGACGCGTCGTCGCGGCCCGACCGCACATGGTCGGCCGCGAGGACCGCCACCACCTCACCGAGGAGCCGGGAATCGTGCGGCAGCGCGCCGAACGCCCCGTGGCCCGACAGTCCCCGGAGACGGCGCAGCTGGCCGTACATTCCGACGGCGCGCGGCCGACCGAACTCGGCGGCCTCGGCCAGCGCCGCCTCCGCCCGTTCGGACGCCCCGGCCAGCGCGTCCAGCCGGGCCGCCTCGACCCGGGCGTCCTGCTCACGGGTGGTGGCGTTGCGGAACGCCTCGCCGTGGTCATTCGTCGCGGACCGGTGGAACTCCCGGTACATCGCCTCCATGAACGCGCGGAACGAGCCGAACCGCTCCGGCGGGGCCGCCCGCCACGAGGCGAAGGAGTACGCCGCCCACTCCCCGTCGGCGTCCCGGTCCTCCGGATCGAGCAGGACGAGCACCAGGTCGGACTCGACGTCCAGTTGGAGGGCACGCTCCCACATCCCCGCCAGCCCGTCCTCCCCCCAGTACTCGCTGATCGCGTGGCCGTCCAGGTGCCAGCGCGCCTCGTCGGTGCCGGCGAGGCGGTAGACGAAGCCCCCCGCGTGCCGCCACCCGTCGCTGACGGCGAGGAACTCCCGGTACGACGGCGGCAGCGCGCAGCCCAGCTCCTCCTCCATCGCCGCGATGCGCTCCTCCGGCGCCGGGTCGAAGCCCAGCCGGTGCGGGCGCCCGGCGTCCTCCCCGCCGGGCTGACGGCCCGTCGGGTCGGTGTGCACGTCGGCCCACTCCTCGCTCCAACGGGTGAGGAAGAGCCGCCAGTCGAAGGTCTGCTCGGTCATGGCCGCGATCCTTGCACGCACCACCGACAGCTCCCTTGGACGCCGGAAACGGTCCCGTCCGGCAGCCCTCCGCGCCCCTCCGCGCCGACGCGGCCGACGGCTTCCCCGGGAACCTGGCGGCCGACCGGCGCGCCGACAACGACGGCCCCGACCGGTACCGCCCGGCACGACGGGTCCGGTTCGCCGTCGACCGCTGCGGATCGGCGGCCCTCAGCAGCAGCGACCGGCCGCTCCGCGCAGGACCGGCCGGAGGCTCCCGCACCGTCACCGCACCAGGAGTTCTTCCTTCGGTCACCGCCTCGTACGGGACGGGCCGGCCGTCCACGACCCCGCCACCGGCCCGTCGGGGCCGAGGCCGTCGCGCTCCGGCGGGTTGCCCCACGACCGGCTCCGACCACGGCCCTCGACACACCCCTCGCACTGTGGACCGCCCCGCCTCCGGCGGTCAGACTGCCACCATGGCCGATCTCCGCGTCCTCACCCCCGCCGACCCTGCCGACTGGCCGGTCTGGCGGGACGCCCGGCTCGCAGCGCAGGCCGACGCCCCGCACGCCTTCCGGGTGCGGTCCGCCGACTGGCACCACGGTGGAGAGGCGCGGTGGCGGGCCCGGTTCGACCGGCCGGACGCCGTGCACGTCGTGGCCGTGCGGGACGACGGCCGGCCCGTCGGGCTGGCCTGCGGACTGCCCGGGCCGGACGGCGGAGACCACGGAGCGGGCACGGGCGGAGACGGAACGGACGAGCGCGTCGGCGAGCTGCGGTCGGTCTGGGTCGGACCCGCGGCGCGGGGACAGGGGGTCGGAGACCGCCTGATCGCGGCGGTCGAGGAGTGGGCCCGGCGCGCGGGGTCCACGTCCCTGCGCCTCGCCGTGATTCCGGGCAACGACGCCGCCGTCGCGCTGTACCGGCGCCACGGGTTCGCCCCCACCGGCGCGCCCGGCGGACTGCTCCCCGACGGCGTCACCCGGGAGCTCGTGATGGCCAAACGGCTCCGGACCGCGTAGCACAACCCCCTTGCCGCGCCTGCGGATCGCCATGTGCGCCGGAGGCGGGAGCCGCGTAGAGTCCGCGACCATGGCTGAGACGACAATTCCGATCCTGCCCTGCCAGACCCTCCCGCCCGTGCTGGAGTTCTACACCGCCCTCGGCTTCGAGGTGACCTTCCACCAGAAGAGCCCCAACCCCTATGCCGTCGTCGTACGCGGCGGCGTCCAGCTGCACTTCTTCGGCATGAAGCAGTACGACCCGGCCGCCTCCCACAGCACCTGCCTGGTCTGCACCGACGACGTGGACGAGCTGCACGGCGCCTTCCGGGCGGGCCTCAAGTCCGCCTACGGCCGGGTACCGATCCGGGGCCTGCCGCGGATCGGCCCGGTCGGCGACACGTCGCACGGGGTCCGGCAGTTCCTGATGACCGACCCGGGCGGCAACTGCCTGCGGATCGTGCAGCCGATCGATGACGACCAGAGCCACCGCCCCTCCCCCGAAGAGCCGTTCGCCAAGGCGCTGTACCACGCGGCCCTGCTCGCCGACTCCAAGGAGGACCTGACCGCGGCCGCACGTATCCTGGACCGGGCCCTGGAGAAGGAGGACGAACAGCCCCCGCCCGCCACGCTGTTCCGCCTCCTCGTGCTGCGCACCGACCTGGCCCACCGCACGGCGGACACCGCGGCCGCCGCCGGCCTCACCGCCCGGGCCCGGGCCACTGCCGCCGAACTCACCGACGAAGAACGAGTGTTGCTCGACGACGACTTCAGGCGCCTCGAACAGCTCGCTCCCTGAGGTTCCGCGGAACCGGTCAGAGCGAGCGCTTCAGCAGGGCGAGCAGGGCCGCCCAGTGCCGGGCGTCGGCCTCGGGACGGTAGGAGGCGGTGTCGGACTGGGTGAAGCCGTGCGGCGCGCCCTCGTAGACCTCGCAGGTGTGGCGGACGCCGGCCTCGGTGAGCGCCTTCGCCAGCAGGTCGATCTGCTCCACCGGCAGTGACTCGTCCTGGTCGGCGTGGCCGAAGTACAGCTCGGCGCGGACCAGTCCGGCGAGCAGGTGCGGGCTGTCCGGCTCCGCCGTGGCGAGCAGGCCCCCGTGGAAGCCGGCCGCCGCCGCCACCCGCTCGGGGCGGGCGGCGGCGGTCTGCAGCGCGAGCTTCGCGCCCAGGCAGTAGCCCGTGATGCCGACCGGCCCGTCCGTCGCCGCCGGCGAGTCGGCGAGCCACCGCAGGTAGGCGTCGGCGTCTCGGGCGAAGAGTTCCGCGGTCAGCGAGTCCATCATCGGGCCGAGGCGCTCGAAGAGCGTCGGGTCGGTCCGGGTGCTGATCAGCTCGGGCGGCTCGGGCAGTCGGACGAGCGGCGCGCGCCCAAGTCGGTAGAACACGTTGGGCACCAGCACGGTGTACCCCTGGGCGGCGAGCCGGTCCGCCATCGCCTCCAGGACGGGCCGCAGCCCGAACGCGTTCATGTACAGCAGGACGCCCGGGTGGGCCTGCCCGTCGTCGGGGTGGGAGAGGTAGGCGTCGGCGACGCCGTCGGCGGTCGGGACGTCAACGGAGCTGCTGCGCACGGCGATCGTCGTCACGTTCGGTTCTCCTCGGCTCTCGGCGGTCCGGCCCGCAGAGTATCGGGGACCCGGGACGATTCGTCCACGCAGTTGCCGACCTGTCGCCGACCCGCCACCGGACACCGGCGTCGGGCCGCAGGTGGCCGCCCGCGCACGCAGCGGGACTCCGGCCCCGCGGTCACGGGCAGGCGGGTTCAGGACGCCCAGCCGCGGGTGCAGAGGACGAGGCGGTATCCGTCGGGATCGGTGACGGTGACCCCGAACTCGTCCCAGTAGGGGTTGTGGGCGGGGACGACGGTGCCGCCGTGGGACCGGAGGCGGTCGAGGAGGGCGGGCTCCACCGGCGCACCGAGGTAGACGACGAACAGGTCGTCGACGGTGGGGGTCGGCTCCACCGGGTGGTCGGGGTCACGGGTGAGCTCGAAGTGCCAGCCGCCACCGGACGGCCCGACCATCAGGAGGTCGTGCTCACCGGCGACCCGCTCGGTGCTGCGCCACAGGACGGCGAGGCCGAGGCCCTCGACGTAGAAGCGCTCGGCGGCGGCGAGGTCCCCGGACGGGCGGGCGACGCGGACGTGGGTGGTGGAGTCGATCATGTGCGGGAGCGTACCCGCCGCGCCGCAGGGCTCGTCAGAGTCTGCGCAGCCGTTCCTCGTCGGAGGTGCGCGGGCAGGTGAGGCAGGCGTTGCCGGGCTCGATCGCGTAGTAGAGGCAGCAGCCGAGACGGGTGCGGGTGTGATGGGCCCGACCGTCGGCGCCCCGCAGGAGACGGAAGTCGGCGGCACCGGGGAGCGGTTCGGTCCGGCCGGGCAGGACGGCCCCGGCCGCCGCCACCGCGGTGGCCTCGCCCGGGCCGATGCCCACGGGGGCGACGACCGCGGGGGCGACGACCGCAGGAACGACGTCCGCGGGGGCGGCCGCAGAGCCCGCCTCGGAGACGGGGTGCCCGGACAGCGAGTGCCCGGAAGCGGCGGGATCCGCAGCGACGACCCCGGTCGGGGGCTCCGCGTCGAGCATGCGCCCGAGGTACCAGATCGCCGAGGCGAGGTCGTCGGTGACCATGCCCCACAGGGCCCTGGTGCCGCGCCGGGTGGGAGCGGCGAAGGCGGCGAGCAGCGGTTCGACGTGGCCGACGACGGCGGCCCGCAGTTCCGCGCGGAGCTCGTCCTCTCCCTCAAGGGTCACGTGGGCGCGCGGCCTGAGGACCAGGTCTCCGGTGGGAGCGTGCAGCCAGAGGTCCGTGCCGCGGATCGACGGCACCCGGCGGGCCAGCTGCCAGGGCCCGGCGATCAGCACGCAGACCGACCAGAGGTAGTGGTGCAGCAGCCGGGAGGCGGCCACGTGCGGACGCGGGGCCGTGGCGCCGCGCTCGGCGGCGAGCGGGGCGATCCGGGCGGCCTCACCGTCGAGCGCGTCGGCGAGGGCGGCCGGATCGGTCGCCAGCTCGGCGGCCGAGTACCAGCCCTGGGCGCGGGCCGGGGTGGGTTCGCCGGCTGCGAGCAGCCGGACCCGGAGCGCAGGGCAGAGGTTCAACAGCCTTTGGTAGGCGGCGTCCAGCGGGTTCCGGGCGCAGGCGATGGCGGCAGGCGCGGATGTCCCCGAGAAGATCATCGGCACTCCCGAGATCGCTTTAGGTGAGGCTAACCTTATAGGCACTCAGCAGCACATTCGCGCCACCCCGGGCCGAGGTGCGCGGTATGGACCGACCTGATCAGGATTTGACGCGATTAGGCTTACCTAACCTAATATCTCGCCCCGTGCCCACCACCGATCCGCAGGCGTCCGCTCGCGAGGCTCCGGCGGCGCCGCGCCCCCTGCCGGCCCGGCTTCCGCTGCCGCCGGCCGCCGGGCCCGGCACGCTCCTGCCGGGCGTCGCACCCGGCGTCGCACCGGGCTCACGGACTGCTCCTCCCACCACGGCGCTCGCCGTCGTGACGAGACCTCAGCACGGCAGCCGGGCACGCATCATGACGGTGGTTCGCGCTCCTCGGGCGCCCCTCGACCCGGCGACCGGTACCGCGCCCGGCCGGGACCGGCGGGATCCTGCCGAACCGGGGCACCCCGCTCCGGAGGACCTGGACTCCTGACGGCGAAGTGTCCACCATGCCGGGACGAGGCCAGGACGTCCGGCGCCGGCGTCCGGGTCGCCGGGGCGGTGCGCGGCGACCTCCCCGAGGCCACGGACATCGGCATCGGCATCGGCATCAGTTCGACCGAGTACCGCACCTCCGTCCGGGGCCGGACGACATCGCGCCCACCCCGCCGCCCGCTCCCCACCAACCGGAGAGGACCCCGCGTCGCCATGCGGCTCTACCTGCTCGCCCTCAACCCCACCGACTCGGTGACCCTGGGATTCCTCCCGGCCGCCGCCCGGCTCGGGCTCCCCGTCACCGTGCTCACGGACCGGGCCGAACCCCACCGGCTCGCCTACGAAGACCTGGAGTGCGCCGCCGAGGTGCTGGAGTGCGAGGTCCGGGACTTCCGCGAGGTGGTGGGGCTGATCTCCCGGCACCGGTCGTCCGACCCGGCCGACGCCTCCGGCGGCCCGGACGCGGCGTTCGCGGTCTTCAGCAACAGCGACCACCTGCAGACCCAGACCGCCTTGGTCGCCGAGTACTTCGGGCTGCCGGCCAAGGACTGGAAGGCCACGCTCCGGGCCAAGAACAAGGGCGAGCTGCGGCGCCACCTCGCCGCCTCCGGCCTGGACACCGTTCGTTCGGTCGAACTCGCCCCCGGCCAGGACCCGTCCGGCCTGGGTGAGTTGGATCTGCCCTTCCCCCTGGTCGTCAAGCCGCGCGAGGGGGTCGCCAGCGAGGACGTCTCACTGGTCGCCGACGGCGACGAGCTGGTGCGGCGCTGCGAGGAGGTCCGGCGCCGCCGGACGGACGCGGCCCTGGTCGTCGAAGAGTTCCTGGACGGGCAGCTGTGCACGCTGGAGACGCTCGGCGACGGACGGCGACGGCACGTCCTCGGCGGGTTCCGGACGAGGATCTCCCCTCCCCCGCACTTCGTCGAGGAGATGCTGGAGTTCGTGCCCGCGCACCCGCCGGCCGTGGTCGCCCAGGTACTCGCCCAGCTCGACGCCCTCGGTGTCGGCCTCGGCGCCTGCCACACCGAGTTCGTCGTCCAGCCGGACGGCCGCGCCCGTATCATCGAGGTCAACTACCGTGCCATCGGGGACCACTGCGATCTCATGCTGGCCGAGCTCCTCGGTATCGCCCTGTTCGAACACATCCTCGCCGTCCACCTCGGCCGTGAACTCCCCGCCGACCTCGGTGAGCAGTGCGCCGCCACCGCCCTGCGCGGCCGCAACGAACCGGTCTGCGCCGACCGGGCCGGCACCCTCACCGCCGCGCCCGGGCCGTCCGACGAGCGGCGGGACGGCGTCCGGCTCGCCTACCGACCGCTGCGCGCGGTCGGCGAGCGGCACGAGCACTACCGCACCAACCGGGACTACCTGGGCGTGATCTGGGCGATCGGCCCCGACCGGGCCGCCGTCGACACCGCCGTGGCCCGCTTCGTGGCCGCCAACCGCTGGGAGATCACCCCGTGAGCGAGCTCCCCCCGCACGAGGCCGCCGCAGCCGGACGCCACCCGCACGCCCACGGCGCGCCCGGGCACCGTTCCACCGGGCACTGTGCGGCCGACCGCCCCGGGCCTGCCCGTCCCGCGGACGCCGACCTGCCGGTCGCCGACCGGCTCGCCCTCCGGGTGCTCTCCGCGCTGCTGCGCGAGGACGTGCTGGGGCTCCGCACCCACGGCGAGGTGGAGCACCGCGCGGACGGCCCGTGGCTGGTGGCCTCCCGGCCCGCCGAGCCCCAAATCCAACAGGCCCCACAAGCCCCGCAAGCCCCACAGGCACCTCCGGCCGTCCTGGCCGTGCCGGTCACCGCCGAGGGCTTCCAGAGCGAGTACGCGGCCAGGCTGCCCCTGCTCTCCCTCGACGGCCGCCCGATCGACGGGCTGGCGGACATCCTGGCCGCGCTCTCCGACCTCGCCGGCGCCGAGGACCGGCCCGGCTGGGCCGCCTTCGCCGAGGAGTGCCGGCAGACCCTCGCCACGATGGAGCTGCACGAACGGGTCCGGGACGACGTCCACACCGCCCTCACCGACCTGTACGGCGCCGACCCGGCCCACTGGACCGGGCCCGCCGCCGCGCTCGGCCACGACACCCTCGCCGCCTACCTCGACCACCCCGTCTACCCGACCGCACGCGGTCGCGCCGGCCTCGGCGACGCCCAGCTGCGCGCCCACGCACCGGAGTTCCACGCGGCCTTCGAGCTGCGCTGGCTCGCCCTGCCGGCCGGCACGCTCGTCCGACACGGCGACCGGCCGCTGCCCAGCTGGTGGCCCACCCCGAGCTGGCTCGGGCTCGACCTGCCCGGCGGCGACCGGGCCTGGGAGACCCTCCCGGTCCACCCGCTCACCGTCGGAGCCTCCCTGGACGAGGCCCTGCGCGCCACCGGTCTGGCGGACCGTGCCGTCCTCGCGGACCGGCCGTACCTGACCGTCGTGCCCACGCTCTCGATGCGGACCGTCGCCGTCGCCGACGACCCCGCCCACCACCTCAAGCTCCCGCTCGCCACCGCCACGCTCGGCCGGCTCAACCGCCGGACCATCAAGCCCGGCACGCTGCTCGACGGCGCCGCCGGCCAGCGGCTGTTCGAGGCCGTGCTGGCAGCCGAACCCCGTTTCGCCGACCGGATCCTGCACACGGACGAACAGACCTGGGCACACGCCGGCCACGAACTGCTCGCCGTGCTGCTCCGCCGCTACCCGGCCGGGCTGGACCGGTCGGTGACCGTCCCGCTCGCCGCCCTGCTCGCGCCCGCTCCGGGCGCCCCGGCCGGCAGACCGGCCGGCAAACCGTCCGGCGCCCCGTCCGGTCCGCGCGGCGGACGCCTCGTCGTCGACCACCTCGCGGACCGTTTCTTCGGCGGCGACCCCGTCGCCCTCTACGACGCGCTGCTGGACCTGCTGCTCGACTGGCAGACCACCCTCTTCGGGTACGGCATCGCCCTCGAATCCCACCAGCAGAACATCTCCCTCGTCCTCGACGAGGACGGCGGTCTGCGCCTGCTCTTCAAGGACGACGACGGCCCGCGGGTCCATACCGGCCGGCTCACCGCCCGGTTCGCCGCCGCCGGCGAACCCGGTTCCGCAGCCGCGGAGTTCGACGACGCGAGGATCCGGGCCGCCGACGACGGGCCGCTCACCGACCTGTTCACCACCATCACCGCCCACCTCTGCACGGGCTCCCTCGCCTTCGGGCTCGCCGCCCACGGTCGCGCCGAACTCGGCTCACTGCTGGCCCTGTTGCGCCGACGGCTGACCGACGCCATCGACCGGATCGGCCCCGCGGGCCGACCGCTGCGCGCCGCCCTGCTGGACGCCGAGCGACTTCCGGTCAAGGCGATGGTCACCGCGGGCACCCTGCTCAGCAAGCAGCGGTCGGGCGCCGCCGACATCAACAAGCACTACACCACCGGCCCCAACTACCTTCTTCCGCAGAGCTTCCCGCCCCCACGGGACAGCGGCAGATGACGGCCCGCCGCCCCGGCGCCCCGGCCGCGACGCCGGCCGGTCGGAGGGGCCGGACACCCGGGCGGACGGCCGGCGCCCTCGATCCCGCTGCCCGGGGTGACGCCGTGGCCGTTGCCGCACCAGCCCTCCCCTTCCGCCAGCGTTGGAGTCGCCCATGACCGACGAAATGCCCACCGCCGACCACGCGGTGGCCCACACCCTGCTCAACTGCCTGCTGCGCGAGGTCTCCGCACCGGAACACCAGACCGCCGTCGCCGGCGGCCGTCTGCTGGTCCGCCTGCCCCGGCGCGGCACGTTACTGCGCGTGGCACTGCGCCGCACCTCCCTGCTCGGAGCACACCGGTTCACCGGTCCGGTCGAGGAGGAACACGCCGACGGCTGGCGCGCGTTGGACTGGCTCGACCTCGCCGGGTGCGTCCAGGGCGAGCTGGAGCTGCGGACCGGCACGGTCAACGACGAGTTCCTCGACCAGCTGACCTCCAGCCACCGGGCGGTCACCGCCGGGCTGTCCGACCGACCCGCCCCCGGACCGGACCGCTACCTGGAGTCCGAGCAGGCCCTGCTCTTCGGGCACCGCTTCCACCCGGCCCCCAAGTCCCGCTCCGCGGAGAGCGGTGACTGGCGGGCCTACGCGCCGGAGGCCCGGGCGGTGTTCCGGCTGCGCCACCTCGCCGTCCGGGAGGACCTGCTCGCCGGGTCGTCCACCGACCCGGCCGCCACCGCCCTGCTGGACGGGCTCGGCGACGCCCCGGACGGCTACCGGCTGCTGCCCGCCCACCCCTGGCAGCACCGACTCGTCGGCGACCACCCGCTGCTGTCGGGCGCACTGCGGCGCGGCGACGTCCTCGACCTCGGCCCCGGCGGCGCGCCGTTCGCCGCCACCGCCTCCGTCCGCACCCTCTACGGCGCGGACGCGTTCCTCAAGTTCAGCCTCAACGTCCGGATCACCAACTGCCTGCGCAAGAACGCCGCCTACGAGCTGGCCGGAGCCGTCGCCCTGACCCGGCTGCTGGCCCCGGCCCTGGCCGACCTCGCCACCCGCTTCCCGGACGCGGTGATGCTCCGCGAACCCGCGTTCCGCACGCTCGCCCTGCCCGGCGCCGACGGCCGGCCCGACCCGTCGCTGTACGAGGGGTTCGGCCTGATCGTCCGCGACGGGTTCGGCGGACTGCTGCGCCCCGGCGTCACCCCGCTGCTGGCCGCCGCCGTGGCCGACGAGTACCCGACCAGTTCGGCGCACGTCTCCCGGCTGCTCGGGGGCTCCGCGGACGCCGGCCGGGCGCTGGACTGGTGGACGGCCTACCTGCGGCTGCTCGTCCCCCCGGTGCTCGCCGCCTACTTCGACCACGGCGTGGTCCTGGAACCTCACCTGCAGAACGTCCTGATCGGCGTGGACCCGACCGGGCGGCCCGTCCAGGTGCTCTTCCGCGACCTGGAGGGCACCAAGCTCGTGCCCGACCACCACGCGGCGCCGCTCGCCGCCCTGCCGCCCGAGGTGGCCGGCCCGATGGCGTACGACGCCTCGCGGGGCTGGGACCGGGTGGTCTACTGCCTGCTGGTCAACCACGTCGCCGAGCTGCTCGCCGCGCTCGCCGATCTGCACCCGGAGGCGGAGGGAGCGCTCTGGGACGCCGTCCGCCGCGTCCTGGAGGAGTACGCCGCCGTCCACGGGCGGCCGCCCCGGCTGCGCGCACTGCTGGCCGGCGTGCCGCTGCCCGCCAAGGCCAACCTGCTGACCCGCTGGGAACGCAGGCGCGACCGCGAGGCCGGGTACGTCCGGCTGCCCTCGCCGCTGGCCCGCTCCGTCCTCGCGGAGGCGGGCCGCGTCCCGAACCCCGCCCAGGGCTCGCCCGTCCCCGCCGGAAGGACCCGATGACCGCCACCGAGCGCGTCCGCCGCCACGTCGCCGACCTGGCCGCCGACCGACTTCCCTGCTACGTCTACGACCTGGCGGAGCTGCGGACGCACGCCGCCGGAGTCCGGGCCGCACTGCCCGAACGGGTCGAGCTGTACTACGCGGCCAAGGCCAATCCGGACGCTCCGGTGCTGGCCGCGCTGCGGGCCACGGTGGACGGCTACGAGGTTTCCAGCGCGGGCGAGTTGGCGCATGTCCGGGCCTCGGTGCCGGACGCCCCGCTGGCGTTCGGCGGGCCTGGCAAGACGCCCGACGAGATCGCCGCCGCCGTCGACGCGGGCGTGCACCGCTGGCACGTCGAGAGCGAACAGGAGCTGCGGCGGCTCGCCGTCGTGCTCGGCGACCGGCCGGACGCCTCGGTGGACGTGCTGCTGCGGGTGAACCTGCCGGTCGGCGCGGGCTCGCTGGGCTCGGCGGCGCTGGCGATGGGTGGCCGCCCGACACCGTTCGGGCTGGACCCGGACCGCGCCGAAGCCTGCGTCCGCCTCCTCACCGACCCGCTCGGCCCGCTCGGTCCGGTCCGCCGCCGCCTGCGGCTGCGCGGCGTGCACGCCCATCTGGCGAGCGGGCTCGCGGCCGCCGAACAGCTGGCCCTGGCCGGGCGGATCGTCGGCTGGTCGGCACGGCTCGCGGAGCGGCACGCGTTCCCCCTGGACGAGGTCAACGTGGGCGGCGGCATGACCGTCGACTATGCCGACCCGGCCGCCCGCTTCGACTGGACGGCGTTCGGCGAGGGCCTCGGCAAGCTGCTCGACCGGCACCCCGGGTTGACGCTGCGGATCGAGCCCGGCCGGGCGCTCACCGCGTACTGCGGCTGGTACGCGACCGAGGTGCTGGACGTGAAGCGGAGCCACGGCGAGGACTTCGCACTCGTCCGGGGCGGCACCCATCACCTGCGCACCCCCGCCACCCGGGGTCACGACCAGCCGTTCACCGTCCTGCCGGTCGACGCCTGGCCGCACGCCTGGCCACGCCCCGCCGTCACGGGCGGGCGCGCCACCCTGGCCGGTCAGCTCTGCACCCCGAAGGACGTCCTCGCGCACGCCGCCCCGGCCGCGGCCCGGCTCCGGACGGGCGACCGGGTGCTGTTCGACATGGCCGGGGCGTACGCCTGGAACATCTCCCACCACGAGTTCCTGATGCACCCGCGCCCCGGGTTCCACCATCTGGGGTGACGCGCACCGGCAGCCGGGCGGCGGGTGACGGCCGCCGGGTGACGGGCGACCGATCGGGCCGGCGACTTTCAGGTGACAGACTGCGGAATCCGTCACCCCAGAGTCGTCCGCGCCTTCCCACGGGGGGACGGCGCAGGCCGTCACCGTACTGACGTGCGAAAGTGGTAGCCGGTGAAGGGAGCGGATACGTGCTGATGGACAAGGTGGCGAAGATCCTCGTCGAGGCGTCGGCCGAGGTGGTGGAGCCCCGGTTCCGGGCGCTGGCCGCCGGAGAAGTGATGGAGAAGGCTCCCGGCGAGGTGGTGACCGTCGCCGACCGCGAGGCGGAGGTGATCATCGCCCGGCGGTTGCGCGAACTGCTGCCCCTCCCCGTGGTCGGCGAGGAGGCCGTCGCCGCCGACCCCGCCCTCGCCCTCGCCCTGCACTCCGAGCCCGCGGCCTGGCTCGTCGACCCGGTCGACGGCACCTCGAACTTCATCGCCGGCCGCCCCGAGTACGCCGTGATGGTCTCCCTGGTCCGCGACGGCCGGACCGTCGCCGCCTGGATCTGGCAGCCCGCCACCGCCACCTCCTACACCGCCGAACTCGGCGCAGGCGCCTGGCGCGACGGCCACCGCCTCACCCGCGCCCCGGCCGCCGCCGACCCCGCCAAGTGGCGCGGTTCGGTGAAGAGCCGCTTCCTGGACCCGGACCGCCGCCGCACGGTCGAGGCCAACACCATCGCCTTCGGCGAGATCACCGCCGGGCGCCACGCCGCCGGCATCGAGTACCCCGACATCGCCGACGGCGCGCTGGACTTCATCCTCTACTGGCGGACCCTGCCCTGGGACCACGCGCCCGGGTCCCTGCTGGTCAGCGAGGCCGGCGGGGTCTCCGCCCGCCTCGACGGCTCCCCCTACCGTCCCGAGGCCCCGGGTTGCGAGGACGGCCTCCTCGTCGCGGCCGACCCCGCCACCTGGGAGCGCACCCGGGACATCCTCCTCACCCGGTAGGACCGGGGGCGGGCACCGCGGAGCCCGCCCCCGGTCCTCCGCGGTCAGCCGCGCCACACCTCCCGGCCGGCCGAGACGACCTCACGCAGCAGACCGGCCACCTCCTCCGGGGTGGTGTGCGGGTTGAGCAGCGTCAACTTCAGCCGGACCCGGCCGGGCCCCTCGCCGGGCAGCTCGGTCCGCCCGACGACGGCCCGGCCCTCCCGCAGCAGCACCCGGCGCAGCTCGGCGTTGGCCTCGTCGAGCGCCGCCGGCTCGCCGTCGGCGCCCGGCGGGCGGTAGCGGAACAGCAGGGCCGTGAGGACCGGTTCGGCGTGCAGCTCCAGCTCGGGTTCGGCCCGGACGGTGTCCGCGGCGGCCCGCGCGAGGTCGTGGCAGGCGTCGACCAGGCGACCGAGGCCGGCCCGGCCGAGGGTGTGCAGGGTGACGGCGATCTTGAAGGCGTCGGCGCGCCGGGTGGTGCGCAGCGACTGACCCAGCAGGCTCGGGTAACCGGCCCGTTCGTCGTCGGCCGGGTTGAGGTACTCGGCCCGGCGGGCGAGCGAGACGTACGACTCGGCGCGGCGGACCAGGAAGACACCGGCGGCGGCGGGCTGCCAGCCGAGCTTGTGCCAGTCCAGCGAGACGGAGTCCGCGCGGGCGATGCCGTCGAGGAGCGGGGCGAGCCGGTCGGAGAGCAGGGCGCCGCCGCCGTACGCGGCGTCGACGTGCAGCCAGGCCCCGTAGCGGGTTGCCAGGTCGGCGAGCGCGGGCAGCGGGTCGACGGCGCCGGTGTCGGTGGTGCCCGCGGTGGCGACGACGGCGATCGGGGTGTGCCCGGCCCAGCTCGCCCCGGCCAGGGCGTCCGCCAGCGCGGCCGGGTCCATCCGCAGGTCGCGGTCGACCGCGACGGGGACCACGGCCCGTTCGCCGAGCCCGAGCAGGGCGGCGGCACGCTGGACGGAGAAGTGCGCGGCCCGGGAGGCGAAGATCCGGGGAGTGGCGCCGGGCGGCAGGCCGTCCAGTTCGACGATGCCGTCGAGTCCCTGGTCGCGGGCGAGCATCAGGCCCATCAGGTTGGACTCGGTGCCGCCGGAGGTGAGGACGCCGGAGGCGTGCGCCGGGTCGTAACCGACGAGGGCGGCGAGTTCGGCGAGCAGCGCGGTCTCCAGCGCGGTCGCGGCGGGGGCCTGGTCCCACGAGTCCTGGGAGGGGTTGAGCGCGCTGACGGCGAGGTCGGCGGCGACGGCCACGGCGAGCGGCGGGCAGTGCAGGTGCGCGGCGCAGTACGGGTCCGCGGGGTCGGCGGCGCCGTGGGCGAGCAGGTCGGTGAGCCGGGCGAGCGCGTCGGGGCCGGGCGCCGCGGCCATCGCGGCGGTGACCCTGGCGGCGGTGTCGGCGGGGCGGCCGGCGGGCAGCGGCCCGCCCCGCCGGGTGGCTCCGGTCTCCAGCGCGTCCAGGACGGCGGCCAGCAGCGGGCCGAGCGCGGCCGGGCCGCCGACGCCGCCGGACAGGGCGTCGGCCGCCGGGCCCGGGGCGACGGGTCCGCCGCCGGCCCCGGGCCCGCCCTCCGCTCCGGCCGCGTTCACGCGGACCCCGCCACGTGCGGTCCCGCACCGGTGCCTGCCGCCGAAACGGCGGAAGCCGCCGCGACGGCGTCCGCGAGCCGGTCCAGCACGGCCGCCACCTGCTCGTCGGTGATGGTGAGCGGCGGCAACAGGCGCAGCACGGCGTCGTGCCGCCCGCCGAGTTCGACGATCAGTCCGCGCGCCAGGCACGCTTCGCGGACCCGGACCGCCAGCTCGGGCGCGGCCGGGCGGGCCCCGCAGGCGTCCGGTTCGGCGGTGGGGTCGACCAGCTCGACGCCGATCATCAGCCCGCGTCCGCGGACGTCGCCGATCACCGGCAGCTCCCCGGCGAGCGCGCGCAGCCGTTCGACCATCCGCGCGCCGACCACCGCGGCCCGCTCCGCCAGGCCGTGGGCGGAGACGAACCGCAGGGTGGCCGCGCCGGCGGCCATGGCCAGGGTGTTGCCGCGGAAGGTCCCGGTGTGCGCACCGGGGCGCCAGCCGTCGTACTCCTCGCGGTAGACGACGACGGCCAGCGGCAGGCTGCCGCCGATCGCCTTGGAGAGCACCATCGCGTCGGGGACGATCCCGCTGTGCTCGACCGCCCACATCGCCCCGGTGCGGCCGACGCCGGTCTGGACCTCGTCGACGATCAGCGGGATGCCGCGTTCGGCGGTGATCCGGCGCATCGCCCGCAACCAGCCGTCGGGGGCGGGGACGACACCGCCCTCGCCCTGCACGGCCTCCAGGACCATGGCGGCGGGCCGGACGACCCCGCCGGAGGGGTCGTCGAGCAGTCGCTCGACGTAGGTGGCCGACAGCTCGGCGCCGGCCTCGCCGCCGACCCCGAACGGGCAGCGGTAGCCGTACGGGTAGGGCAGGCGCGCGACCTCACCACCGCTGGGCAGCGGCTCCTTGACGGCGACGTTGCCGGTGAGCGCGAGCGCGCCGGCGGTCATGCCGTGGTAGGCGCCGGTGAAGGCGAGGGCGCCGGAGCGGCCGGTGGCCGTCTGCATCAGTTTGAGCGCGGCCTCGACGGCGTCGGTTCCGGCCGGCCCGCAGAAGTGCACCCGGGCGCCGTCGGCGAACCCGGGCGGGAGGCTGTCGAAGAGAGCGGTGGTGAAGTCGTCCTTCTCCGCGGTGGCGAGGTCGAGCAGGTGCAGGGGCGCTCCGCTGTCCAGGGTGCGGCGGATCGCCTCCAGCACCACGGGGTGGTTGTGGCCGAGCGCGAGGGTGCCTGCGCCGGAGAGGCAGTCCAGGTAGCGGCGGCCGTCCGCACCTTCGACGGTCATGCCGTGGGCGCGCACCGGGACGATCGGGAACGACCGGGCGTAGGTGCGGGCGGCGGACTCGCGGACGCGCTGACGGCGCAGGACGGCCGCGGCGGCCGGTGCGGCGTCCGCCGCGGCGACGGCGGACGGTACGGCAGGAGCGGTGGGTACGGGGACGGTGGGGACGGTCGGACCGGTGGCGGGCTCGGCGGCGAGCGTCAAGGCGAACTCCCAGGAAGTTAGGTAAGCCTAACTTTAGAACGGAGGCCGATCCGACCTCGCCCTGGGGCCGTCAGAACCACCCGAACCGGTGACGGATCCCCCTCGGCCGGTGACCGCCCTAGACCTCAACGACCAAGGCCGCCAAGAGGTTACGGGAACCCCCCGACGAAGTGCGGGCCCGACGGGCGAGGCCCCCCGGCCCGTCGGCGGCCCCGGGCCGCACGGTCACGAGTGCGCGATCGACGCGGCAGTCGCCGCCACCGCGACGGCACGGTCCCGGCCGCTCCGCGACGAGCGGGTCATGCCGATCCCGGCCCGATCCCCTCCCAGCCCCCGCCCCCGCCCCCGCCCCCGCCGGTCCAGCGGTAGCAGAGCTCCGGGCGGCCGACGGTGCCGTACCGGGGTTCGCGGGCGGCGAGCCCGGAGTCGACGAGGTGCTCCAGGTAACGGCGGGCGGTGATGCGGGAGACCCCGGCCGCGACACCGGCGGCAGCGGCGGACAGACCGGTGCGGGCCTCGCGCAGGACGGCGGCGACGGTGTCCAGCGTCGGGGCGCTCAACCCCTTCGGCAGCGCGGTCCGTTCGGGGGTGCGGAGCAGCGCGAGGGCCTGGTCGACCTCGTCCTGACCGGTGGCCTCGCCGGCCCGGGCGAGGGTGTCGCGGTAGCGGGCGTAGCGTTCCAGGCGGTCGTGCAGCGCGGCGGCGCCGAACGGCTTCAGCAGGTACTGGACGACCCCGGCGGAGACCGCCTGGCGGACCATCGCGAGGTCGCGGGCCGAGGTGACGGCGATGACGTCGGTGGTGTGCCCGGCCGCGCGCAGGGCGCCGCAGAGCTGGAGCCCGTGCCCGTCCGGCAGGTAGAGGTCGAGCAGGGTCAGGTCCACGGGCCTCCCCGCGGCGCGGGCGCGCTCCAGGAAGCGCAGCGCGTCGGCGCAGCCGTGGACGGTGCCGACCGCCCGGAACCCGGGTTCGCGCCCGACGTACAGGGCGTGGGCGGCGGCGGCCACCGGGTCGTCCTCGACCACCAGGACCGTGATCTCGGGCCGTCGGACGGGCCCGCCGGAGGGCCCGTTCGACGGCGTGCCCGACGACCTGTTCGACGACCCGCCCGACGGCCCGGCCGGTGGCCCGGCCGGTGGCGTCCGCGGGGCCGGGTTCACGGCGCCACCGCCGCACGCGGCCGGGGCGGCCCGGGCTGCCGGACCAGCGGGAGCCGGACGGTGAGCACCGCGCCCCGGTCCCGGCCGACCTCGACGGTGCCGCCGTTGCGCCGGGCGGCCTGGGCCACCAGTGCGAGGCCGAGTCCGTGCCCGCGGACGTCCTGCTTGGTGCTCCAGCCGCGCCGGAACACGTCGTCCACGGCGGCCGGGTCGATCCCGGCGCCGGTGTCGGCGACCCGGAGCAGGAGGTGGCCGTCGTCGATCCGCGCGGTCACGGTGACCTCGGGCTGGACGGGGCTCTCGGCGGCGCCGGCGATCGCCGCGTCGACGGCGTTGTCGACCAGGTTGCCGAGGACGGTGATCAGGTCGCGGGCGGACAGCCCCGGCGGCAGCACCCCGTCGTCGATCGAGCTGTCCGCGGTGAGCGTCAACTCCACGCCCCGTTCGGCGGCCTGGGCGGCCTTGCCGAGCAGCAGGGCGGCCAGCACCGGCTCGCCGACGGCGGCGACCACGCGGTCGGTGAGCCGCTGGGCGAGGGCGAGTTCGGCGGTGGCGAACTCCACCGCCTCGCGGTGGCGGCCCAGTTCGATCAGCGAGACGACGGCGTGCAACCGGTTCGCGGCCTCGTGCGCCTGCGCGCCGAGCGCCTCGGTGAACCCGCGCACCGAATCCAACTCGCCGCTCAGCGACTGCAGTTCGGTGTGATCCCGGAGGGTGAGGACGCGGCCGAGACCGGTACCGATGGTGGAGGTGTTGAGCACCACCACCCGCTCCGCGGTCAGGTGGACCTCGTCCCGCACCGGAACGTCCCCCAGCACCGCGGCGACGAGCGCCTCCGGCAGGCCGAGTTCCCCGATCGGCCGGCCGTCCAGGCTCCCGGTCAGGCCGAGGAGTTCGCGGGCCGCGTCGTTGCAGAGCACCACCCGGTGGCGGCGGTCGAGCAGCACGAGTCCTTCGCGCACCGCCCGCAGGGTGGCCTGGTGGTACTCGTAGAGGTGGCTGAGCTCGGCCGGACCCATCCCGTGGGTATGCCGCCGCAGCCGGGAGTTGGCGAGGTAGGTGCCGATCCCGCCGACCGCCAGTGCGGCCCCGGCGACCCCGACCAGGGCGAGCAGCGGGCCGCGCAGCCGGGCCGAGATGGACTGCACGGTGATGCCCGCACTCACCAGCGCGACCACCCGGCCCCGGTCGTCCAGCACCGGCGTGACCACCCGTACCGACGGACCGAGCGTGCCGGTGTAGGTCTCACTGCGGGTCTCCCCGGCGAGCGCCCAGTCGATGTGGCCGAGGAAGGTCCGGCCGATCTGCTCGGGGAGGGGGTGGGTCCAGCGGACGCCCGCGGTGTCCATCACGGTGACGAAGGAGACCCCGGTGTCGACGCGGACCCGCTCGGCGTACGGCTGGAGGACGGCGGTCGGGTCGGGCCCGGAGACGGCGGCCAGGACGGCCGGCGAGTCGGCGACCGCACGGGCGACGGCGGTGACCTGGCGGCGGGCCGCGTCCTCGGTGCGGTCGGCGGTGAACAGGTACGCGAGCACGGCTCCGCCGGCCACCACGGCGGCGACGATGACGACCTGGACGACGAAGAGCTGTCCGGCCAGGCTGCGCACCGGCCGGCGCGGCGAGGGGAGGGTGCGCGCGGACATGCCTGTCAGTGTGCACCACGGGCCGCGGGGGCCGGCCCGCACCCGGGCACCGCCCCGGACCGGCGCCACGGCCCTCCCGGCCCTCCCGGCCCTCCGCCCGCAGCCCCCGGACCTCGACCGCCGCCCCGTGAACTCTATGAACGCAAACGTGACCCGCGTCACGCCCCGACCCCATAGTCGGAGCGGCCCACCACCCGGGGCCGCCAGGAGCGCAGGGCACAGCTGGGCGAAGGAGCCGCAGATGTCGATCACCGGAGCAGGGCCGCAGGCCGAGGCCGTCAGACGGAAGGACCGCACCCACGTCCTGTACCTCGCCGTGATCGTGGCGGTGGTCGCGGGTGTCGTGGTCGGACTGACGGCGCCCGGCTTCGCGGTGGAGCTGAAGCCGATCGGGACCGGCTTCGTCAACCTGATCAAGATGATGATCAGCCCGGTCATCTTCTGCACCATCGTGCTGGGCATCGGCTCGGTCACCAAGGCCGCGAAGGTCGGCAAGGTCGGCGGACTCGCGCTCGGCTACTTCCTCACCATGTCGACCGTCGCACTCGCCATCGGCCTGCTGGTGGGCAACCTCCTGGAGCCCGGCGGCGGCCTCCACCTCACCACCGCGCTCGCCAAGTCCGGCCACGCCCAGGCCGCCGCCGGGGGCGCCCAGTCCACCGCCGACTTCCTGCTCGGGATGATCCCGACCACCATGCTCTCCGCCCTGACCGAGGGCAAGGTGCTCCAGACCCTGCTGGTCGCCCTGCTGGCCGGCTTCGCGCTGCAGGCGATGGGCCCGGCCGGAGCGCCGGTGCTGCGCGGCGTCGAGCACGTGCAGCGGCTGGTCTTCCGGGTCATGTCGATGATCATGTGGGTGGCGCCGATCGGCGCCTTCGGGGCGATGGCGGCGGTGGTCGGCGCGACCGGCACGGCCGCGCTGAAGAGCCTCGCCGTCATCATGATCGGCTTCTACGCGACCTGTGCCCTGTTCGTGGTCGTGGTGCTCGGCACGCTGCTGCGGCTGGTCGCGGGCGTCAACATCTTCACCCTGCTGCGTTACCTCGGCCGCGAGTTCCTCCTCATCCTCTCCACCTCCTCCTCGGAGAGCGCGCTGCCCCGGCTGATCGCCAAGATGGAGCACCTGGGCGTCAGCCGTCCGGTGGTCGGCATCACCGTCCCGACCGGCTACAGCTTCAACCTGGACGGCACCGCGATCTACCTCACGATGGCCTCGATCTTCATCTCCGAGGCGCTGGACAAGCCGATGTCGGTGGGTGAGCAGCTGTCCCTGCTCGTCTTCATGGTGATCGCCAGCAAGGGCGCGGCCGGGGTCACCGGCGCCGGGCTGGCCACGCTCGCCGGCGGGCTGCAGTCGCACAAGCCGGCGCTGGTGGACGGGGTCGGGCTGATCGTCGGTATCGACCGGTTCATGTCCGAGGCCCGGGCGCTCACCAACTTCGCGGGCAACGCCGTGGCCACCGTCCTGGTCGGGCAGTGGACCGGCGAGTTCGACCGCGAGCGGGCGCGGCAGGTCCTGACCGGCGCGGTGCCGTTCGACGAGCGGACCCTGGTCGACACCCACGCGGGCCCCGCCGACGCCGAGGCCCCGGGCGCGGCGGCCCCCGGCACGGTTCCCGCTCCGGTCGGCCCGCCCGAGCCCGCCCCGACCGCCCACGGCACCCCGAGCGCGGCGGCCGTCTGACCCCCGGTCCCGCCCTCCCGATGAGACTCCCCCGGAACGGCGCCCCGCCCAACCCCCCGGAACGGCGCCGGGCCGGGGGTTCCCCCCTTGCCCGGCCCACGACCGGGCCGCGGCGCCCTCGCCGGAACCCGGACGGACCGACCACGTCGGCCGACCCGTCCACGGACTCGCTCTCAGATCTCCTCGGACCCGCTGACCGCCCAGCTCAGGCCGGTCGCCGGGTCCTCCAGCGCGAGGTGCAGGTGCCGCAGCCGGTCCGCCGGGTCGTCCCAGGTGAAGCAGCGCATCCGCGCGACCAGGGCGTTGACCTCCCCCCGGTCCGGGCGGTCCGCGCCGGTCATCGCGGCCAGCACCCGCCAGAGCGCCAGCCGCCCGTGGGCCGCACCGCGCGTCCGGTCCGCGACGCCCGCCTGGACCAGCGCCGGGCAGGCGAGCGCGAACGGCAGGTACCCGCCGGTCACCAGCCGCCCGGGCGCCAGCTGGGCGGCGGCGCACTGCGCGGTGCCCCGGACGCAGACCGCCACCGCCCAGCCCGCCAGCTCGGCCAGCGCCCGGGTGGCCGCCTGCCCGGGCAGGCGCGTCCCCGGCCCGGGGAGCTCCACCGGGCCGAGGCCCTCCCGGCTGGCGGGCAGGGTCAGCAGCGCGCTGCGCGAACCGCCGCCCGGCAGGTACTCCCGGACGCGCACCCCCTCGCCCCAGCCCGCGGACTCCCAGGGCTCCATGAGCAGCGGGACGCCCTCCGGGTCCGGTTCGGCGCCGTAGGAGAGGTCCTCGCCGAGCAGCACCCGGGTCTGCGCGACCAGCCGCCGCACCTCCACCGGGCCGAGCAGCGGGGCCAGCCGCCGCCAGGAGTGCCGGGTCGCCAGCACCTCCCAGAGCGGCCCGGCGTCGTGGTCGTCCGCACCGGCGGCGGTTCCGGGGCCGCCGTCCGCGTCGAACAGCCGGGCGGCCACCTCGGGCGGCGCCGCGTAGGCGATCAGGTGGCCGAGGGGCGCGGTCGCGGCGGCGGCCCGGGTCCGGGCGGCGCCGTCGAGCACGCGTCCGGCGCCACCGGGGCCGCCGGGCCCGGCCGGAGCGGCGCCCGGAGCGGCGTGGGCGCCGTATCCGCCGGGCCCGCCACCGCTCCCGCAGCTCCCGCAGCTCCCGCAGCTCTCGCAGCCGCCGCGGTCGTCGTAGCCGTCGTAGCCGTCATGACCGCCGTAACCGGCACGGCCGTCGAGCGCGATGGCGGCGGACCGGGCCTGCCGGTAGGCACCCAGCAGTTCGGTCCAGCGGCCGTCGTCGGCCAGGGAAAGGAGCCGGTGCTCCTCGTACGTGATCACGATTTTCAGCGTACGGGCCGATGCACCGGACGAGCTGACTTGCCGTCAGTTCGGTGCGTCGGAACCGGCGGAGGCCGGACCGCCCGCCCCGTCCCGCGGTGCCGGCAGCCGCCCCGGGGGTGGTGCGCCCGACCCCGGACCGCTCTCCCGTTCGAGGACGGCGCGGAGCCGGGCGAGAGCCCGCCGCCGGGTGACGGCCAGGGTGGAGCGGTGCACGCCGAGCAAGCGGGCGGCCTCCTCCAGGCTGTACCCGTCGAGGTCGATCAGGAGCACCGCCCGCGCCTGCTTTACCGTCAGACAGCCCAACAGCCGGACCACTTCCCAGTGCGCCTGGAGCTCCCCCACGCCACCGCCCGACGCGTCGGCCCGTCCGGCCCGGCCCGGCCCGCCGTACGCGTCCTCGGCCGCCTCCGACAGCACCGTGCGGCGACGGTCGCGGCGCCACTCGTCGCGGAGGATGTTGACCATCGTCGTGAACGCATAGGCGTACGGCTGCGGATGGCGGAGGAATCGGTCGGGGCGGCGCGCTATTCGCAGATAGGCGTCGTGGACGACATCACCCGCGCCGAACGAATTTCCGGTCAGCTGAACGGCCGCCCGATGGAGCCTCGGCAGCAATTCCGTGAACACCCGATTGAAATCGGCCCGGTCGACATCGGAACCGGCGCCCGGATCCGGTTCACCTCGACAGCCTGACGAGAACTCCATGCCGCTCCCCTCGGAAATCGGCACCCGAAAGACCAGGTGGCACGCACCGGCCACCCGGACTGTGACGCAGGTCACATCATAGTTCGTCACCCCACTGTGCGCAGTCATTCGTGTGCAATACGTCACCGACCGGACGGCGCAAGGGAATTGGTTTTCCTCGCCGCCCGGCCGGGGCCACATCACATGAGCGAGGAGACAAACGCCATGACCGGTTGTATCGCCCGGAACATCGCCAGGCTCGGGATGGTGGCCGCCGCCGCCCTCGGCGTGCTCGGCACCACCACCCTCCCGGCCACCGCCGGGCCGACCGCCCACGCGCCGGCCGCCGAGCAGGCCCGCGCCGCCGACCAGACCATCACGGCCGGATCGGGCGTCGCGTCGCCCGCCGCGATCACCGCCTCCTACCACTGCGTCATCACCGCCGACTACGGCTGGCGCTGGGAGGGCAACTGCCGGATCTACTCCGGCGAGCTGCGCACCATCACGTACTGCGCCAACGGCACGTCCAGCACCGGCCTCTGGATCGGCGCCCGGACCGAGCCGTGGGCGGTCTGGGGCAACTGCCCGGGCTCCAGCTGGACCCGGATCGCGTTCCAGTCGCGCGGCTGACCCGGCCGCGCCCACCACGACGGGGGTGCCGGGCCGCGAGGGCCCGGCACCCCTCCCGCCTGCCCGCAGCCCCCGGACGGCCCCGGGCGGACCCCGGCGGACAGCAGGCGGGCGAACAGCAGCCAGGCCGGTCGGCCGGCACGACCGAGCCATCGAACGCCGCGCAGCCGGGGTTCTCGGAGCGGCCGGACCCGCCGCAGGTGAGGTCCGGCCGGTCGGCCGACTGTGCGTACGGCGTCCGGGCAGGAGCCGCTCCGGCCTTTCGAGCCACGCGCGCGCCAAGGGTTTTCGCTCCCGCGGCGACCGGGCTTGCGTCTTCCGACAGCGGACCCGCCACCTTCGACCACCCTCGCCTGTGCGATGAGACAGGCGACTATCCACTCGCAACTGCGGCACTATAATCACCGAAATCGCCGCACCTGCGGTGAAGACCCCGCGCCCCTTCCGGCGCGCCCAGGAGGGGAAGCAAGGGACATGAACACCCGCAGACTCGCCGTCGCCGCCGCCGCGGCCCTCGTCCTCGGCCTCGGAGCCACCGCGTGCAGCAGCGACGCCGGCAACGGTGGTGGCGCCGGGAGCCCGGGCACCGCCGGCACCGCGACCACCGCGGGCGGCGCCACCGCCGGGGCTCCGAAGGTCTCCGGCTCCGTCACCGTCTTCGCCGCCGCCTCGCTCAAGGAGAGCTTCACCGAGCTCGGCAAGAAGTTCGAGGCCGCCAACCCGGGCGCCAAGGTCACCTTCAACTTCGCCGGCAGCTCCGCCCTCGCCGCCAGCATCAACTCCGGCGCCCCGGCCGACGTCTTCGCCGCCGCCAGCCCGGCGACCATGAAGACCGTCACGGACGCGGGGGGCGCCACCGGCGCGCCGAAGACCTTCGTGAAGAACACGCTCGCCATCGCCGTCCCCAAGGGCAACCCCCGGCACGTCACGGGTCTGGCCGACCTCACCGCCCCCGGGGTGAAGGTCGCGCTCTGCGCGAAGGAGGTGCCCTGCGGCGCCGCCGCCCTGACGGCGCTCAAGGCCGCCGGCGTCGCCCTCACCCCGGTCACCCTGGAGCAGGACGTCAAGGGCGCGCTGACCAAGGTCGAACTCGGCGAGGTCGACGCGTCGCTGGTGTACCGCACCGATGTCAAGGCCGATGCTGCGAAGATCGACGGCGTGGAATTCCCCGAGGCCGCCCAGGCCGTGAACGACTACCCGATCGCCGCCCTGGCCAAGGCCCCGAACAAGGACGGCGCCGCCGCCTTCGTCGCCTACGTCCAGTCGCCCGAGGCTCAGCAGGTGCTCACCGCGGCGGGCTTCCAGGCGCCGTGATCCGCCGTACCGCCGGCCCGTCCACCGGGGACGGCGCCCGACCGACCGCCGCGGGCGCGCCGGTCCGGGGCCCCCGCACGCCCCGGACCCGCCCGTGGCGGCGGGCGCACCGCGTGCCGCTCACGCTGCTGCTCCCGGCGCTGCTCGGCCTGGCGTTCCTGGTCCTCCCGCTGGTCGGGCTGCTGGTCCGGGCGCCCTGGAGTTCGCTGTCCGACCAGCTCACCAGCCCACAGGTGTGGGAGGCGCTGCGCCTCTCCCTGGTCTGCGCGACGGCTGCCACCGGGGTGTCGCTGGTGCTGGGGGTGCCGCTGGCCTGGCTGCTGGCCCGGACCGAGCTGCCGGGCCGCCGGCTGATCCGGGCCCTGGTCACGCTGCCGCTGGTACTGCCACCGGTGGTCGGCGGCGTGGCGCTGCTCCTGGTGCTCGGGCGGCGCGGCATCGTCGGCTCGTGGCTGGACTCGGCCTTCGGCCTCACCCTGCCGTTCACCACCACCGGTGTGGTGATCGCCGAGGCGTTCGTCGCGATGCCGTTCCTGGTGATCAGCGTCGAGGGCGCGCTGCGGGCCGCCGACCCGCGTTACGAGGAGGCGGCGGCCACGCTGGGCGCCTCCCGGCTGACCACCTTCCGCCGGGTGACGCTGCCGCTGATCGCGCCCGGCATCGGCGCCGGCGCGGTACTGGCCTGGGCACGGGCGCTGGGCGAGTTCGGTGCGACGATCACCTTCGCGGGCAACTTCCCGGGCCGGACCCAGACCATGCCGCTCGCCGTCTACCTGGCGATGGAATCCGACCCGGAGGCGGCGATCGCGTTGTCGCTGGTGCTGCTGGTGGTGTCGGTGGCCGTGCTGGCCGGTCTGCGCGAGCGCTGGATGTCCACGCCGTGAGCCCGGCCACCGCCCGGCGGCCCGCACCGGGCCTCGTCCCGCGCCTTCTGCCGCGCGTGGCCCGGCGTCCCTCGCCCCGCCCCTCCCCGGAACGCGCCCCGGGTACCACCCCGGGCCATACCCCTGGACCGCCCCGCCGATGACACCCGCCACCGACCCCGCCGCCCCGCCGCCCCGCCGGGACCCCGGCCCGGCTCCCGCTGCCGCCGGCCTCGACGCCCGCCTGCGGGTGGACCGCGCCTCCTTCACCCTGGACCTCGCCCTTTCCGCCGCCCCCGGCGAGGTGGTGGCCCTGCTCGGGCCGAACGGCGCGGGCAAGTCCACCGCCCTGCGCGCACTGGCCGGGCTGCTCCCGCTCACCGACGGCCGTCTGAGCCTGGACGGCCGGGTCCTGGAGGACCCGGCCCGGCGGCTGCACACCCCGGCCGAGGAGCGTCCGGTCGGCGTGGTCTTCCAGGACTACCTGCTGTTTCCGCACCTCAGCGCGCTCGACAACGTGGCCTTCGGCCCGCGCTGCCAGGGCCGCCCCAAACGGGAGGCGCGCGCCGAGGCCGCCGGCTGGCTGGACCGGATGGGCCTGGCCGAGCACGCCGAGGCCCGCCCGGGCCGGCTCTCCGGCGGTCAGAAGCAACGGGTCGCACTCGCCCGCGCGCTGGCCGTCCGCCCGAGGCTGCTGCTCCTGGACGAGCCGCTGGCCGCCCTGGACGCCCGCACCCGGCTCGACGTCCGGGCTCAACTGCGGCGCCATCTGGCCGAGTTCGAGGCAGTGGCGGTCCTGGTGACGCACGACCCGCTGGACGCGATGGTGCTGGCCGACCGGCTGGTGGTGATCGAGGACGGGCACGAGGTGCAGTCGGGCAGTCCCGCGGAGATCTCCAGGCGCCCGCGCACCGACTACATCGCCCGGCTGGTCGGCCTCAACCTGTACCAGGGCGCCGCCGAGGGCCGTCGCGTCACGCTGGCGAACGGCACGGCGCTGGCCACCACCGAGGAGCTGTCCGGACCGGCCTTCGTGGCGTTCCCGCCGTCCGCCGTCACGCTGCACCGCGAACGGCCGACGGGCAGTGCGCGCAACGTCTGGGAACTGACGGTCACCGGGCTGGACCTGCACGGCGACCAGGTCCGGGCCGATCTGGCCGGCCCCGTCCCGATGGCCGCCGACCTGACTCCGGCCGCGGCGGCGGAGCTCGACCTCGCTCCCGGGGCGACGGTGTGGGCGGCGGTCAAGGCCACCCAGACGCACGCGTACCCGGCCTGACGCCCCGCCTCCTCCCGCCCGCCCGTCCGCCGGGTGGCGCCCGCCCGGCGGCGGCCATCGGCATCCACGCCGGACCCGCGCCGGACCCGCGCCGGACCCGGGAGCACCTGCGGGTGGCTGCCGGGGGCTGCCGGGCGGCTACTCGGCGGGCACCACGAAGCCCGCCTCGTACGCGGCGATCACCGCCTGGGTGCGGTCGCGGGCGCCGAGCTTCGCCAGCACGCTGCTGACGTGCGTCTTCACCGTCTGCACCCCGAGGACCAGGTGCGCGGCGATCTCCCCGTTGGTCAGGCCGCGGGCCACCAGACGCAGCACCTCGGCCTCACGGTCGGTCAGGGCGGCGCGGGCCATCGTCTCGCGCGCCTCCCGGTTGCCCTGCCCGGCGGCGAGGCGGCGGATCTGGGCGGGGAAGAGCAGTGACTCCCCGGCCGCGACCAGCCGGACCGCCCGGGCGATCTCGGCCGGCCGGGTGCGCTTCAGCAGGAAGCCGTCCGCCCCTGCGCGCAGGGCCTGGTAGACGTAGTCGTCGATCTCGAACGTGGTGACGACCAGGATCTTCGGCGCGCACCCCCCGGGGGCGGCCGCGTCGCGGACCAGCTCACGGGTGGCGGTGAGTCCGTCGACCCCGGGCATCCGGACGTCCATCAGCACCACGTGCGGACGCAGCCGGCGGGCCAGGGCTAGCGCCTCGGCGCCGTCGGCCGCCTCGCCGACGACCCGTAGGTCGCCCTGCGCCTCCAGGACGGCGCGCAGTCCGGCGCGGACCAGCTCCTCGTCATCGGCCAGCAGAATGTCGATCATCACGCGCCCAAGCGTAGGGGCACGCGAACGGCCAGCACCCACTCGCCGGACTCCACCCCGGCCGAGGCCTCCCCGCCGAGCAGCACGGCCCGTTCCCGGATGCCGCGAAGTCCCTTGCCGCCCCGTCGCGGTGACGGCCGGACCGCCGTCCCACCGCCCGTCCGGGAGGCGTTGACGCAGCGCAGCTCCAACCGGCCGTCCCGGACGGCGATCCGGACGGTGATCGGTTCGCCGGGCGCGTACTTGAGGGCGTTGGTGACGCCCTCCTGGACGATCCGGTAGCCCTCACGGGAGAGCACACCGGGGAGCTTCGCCGGCGCCACGTCGATCCACGCCTCCACCGGGCTGCCCGCCGCCCGCGCGGTGTCGAACAGTGTGGGCAACTGCTCGATCCCAGGCCGTTCGCGCGCATCACCCCTGCTCCCGGCCTCGCCGGGCCCGAGGGGCCCGAGGGCATCACCTCCCGCCGCTGCCGCCTCCCCGGCCGCGCCCGGTCCGCCCTCCCGCGCGCCACGGAGCAGCGCGAGCGTCCGCTCCAGGTCGTCCATCGCCTGCCGCCCGGTCTCCTCGATGACTTCGAGCGCCTTGGCGACGAACGCCGGATCGCCGACCTCGCGCGCCGCCCCGGCCTGAAGGACCGTCACCGTCAGGGCGTGGCCGATGGAGTCGTGCAGCTCGCGGGCCAACAGGTTGCGTTCCAGCAGGCGTTCGGCGCGCAGCTCCGCGGCGGCCAGCCGCTCGGCCGGTGAAGGCCCCAGCAGCCGCACCGCCATGGCGAGTTGGAGCCGACCCGCCCAGACGATCAGCCATCCGAGCCCGAACAGCAGCACCGGCGCCAGCAGCGGGTACCAGGACGGCCCCTCCAGCGCGGGGAGCCGGACGCCCTGCAGATCCGGCGTCCTGGTGGTCAGCAGGTCGACGGCGGCGATCGGCACCAGCACCGACAGGGTACCGACGGCCGTCCCGAGCCCGACCCGACCGACCAGCCAGACCGCCGTCCGCCGACGGTCGGCCCAGGTGCGGGCGGGCTCGGCGGCGATGTCCCGCTCCCGGTCGGGGACGAGCAGCAGCCTCGCCTGCACCCCTTCCGCCCGGCGCATCGCGGGCACCAGCGCGGCCGCCACGAGCAGTACCGCGTCCACCGGCACGGCCCGGACCAGGAGTTCGGCCAGGCTCGGTCCGGAGACGCCCGGATAGACCATCAGGACGACGCCGGAGAACACGCACCCGATCACTAGATGCAGCCAGCGCGCGTACGTCACGGCGCTCAGCAGGGGCGCGAGTATCCGGGGCATGGCGCCATCCTGCCAGGTCAGCGCTGCGGGTGGCCTCCCTCTCGGGAGGGAGAAGCATCCCCTCCCGGGCGGGATCCGCCACCGGGGTCCGCCGCGGTCCCATGGAGACGTCGGAGCGGCGGCCCGTCGGAAGCGGAGCCGCCGACGGTCCGCGACAAGCGGTGGAGAGGGGAAGGGGCAGACGTGATCAAGGTGGAGGGCCTCACCAAGGAGTACGCCGGGGCACGCGTGGTGGACGGCCTCGACTTCGAGGTCCGGCCCGGGGTGGTGACCGGGTTCCTCGGGCCCAACGGAGCGGGCAAGAGCACCACCATGCGGCTGGTTCTCGGTCTGGCCCGGCCGACCGCCGGCCGGGCCTTGGTGAACGGCCGCCCGTACGCCGAACTGGACGCTCCGCTGCGGCAGGTCGGCGCACTGCTCGACGCCCACGCCCTGCACGGTGGCCGCACGGCGCGCGGCCACCTGCGCTGGCTGGCCGCCGGCAACGCCCTGCCGGACCGCCGGGTCGACGAGGTGCTCGCCCAGGTCGGCCTCGCCGACGCGGCCGGCCGGCGGATCCGGGGCTTCTCGCTCGGCATGCGCCAGCGCCTCGGCGTGGCCGCCGCCCTGCTCGGCGACCCGCCGGTGCTGATGCTCGACGAACCGGTGAACGGCCTCGACCCGGAGGGCATCCGATGGATCCGCACCCTGCTGCGGGGCCTGGCCGCCGAGGGCCGCACGGTGCTGGTCTCCTCGCACCTGATGACCGAGATGGCGCTGACCGCCGACCACCTGGTGGTGATCGGCCGGGGCAGGCTGCTGGCGGACTCCGCGACCTCGGAGTTCATCGACCGCCACGGCCGCACCCGGATCCGGGTGCGCGCGGTCGACCCGGTGAAGCTGGACGCCCTGCTGGGCGGCGCCGGCCTCGGCGCCCGTCTCGTCGGCGCCACCGCCGAACCGGTGGACGGCGGCGCCTGGGAGGTCAGGGGGGCGGCACCCGAGCAGATCGCCGCCTTCGCCGCCGCCGCCGGCGTGGTGCTGTACGAGATCGCGGTTCACCAGGATTCTCTGGAGGAGGCCTTCATGCGCATGACCGCCGACAGCGTCGAGTACCGGGCGGTGGCGGCATGAGCGCCCTCGTACCGGGCGGTGGCGGCATGGGCGCCCTCGCCACCCCCACCGCGCCGCCGACCACCACACCGCCGACCGCCACGCTCCGAGCCGCGCTCCGCAGCGAGTGGATCAAGCTCACCACCCTGCGCCCGCTCTGGATCACCCCGCTCGTCGCCGTCGCACTCACCGTCGGCCTCGGCACCGCCGTCGCCGCGACGCTCGGCGAGAAGGACGCCGGCCTCGCCGACGACCCCGGGGCGGGCATCCACTACGGCCTCAACTTCGGTCAGGCCGCCCTGGTCTGCTTCGGGGTGCTGCTGGTCGGGCAGGAGTTCCACACCCGCATGATCGGCGTCTCGCTGACCGCCGTCCCGCGCCGAGGCCGCCTCTACGCCGCCAAACTCGCCCTCGGCGCGGCCGTCGGCCTCGGCGCCGGACTGCTCGGGAGCGCCGGCTCCCTCGCCGGCTACGCCGCCTTCGTGCCCGCCGGCCGGGACGGCCCCGGACTGGTCCGCAGCGCCGCCGCCGGGGTGCTCTATCCGGCGCTGCTGGTCGTGTTCTGCCTCGGCCTGACCGCCGTGCTGCGCAGCCTCACCGCGGCGATGGGCCTGCTGGTGCCGACGGTCTTCCTGCTCACCCCGCTGCTGTCCGGCGTGCCGGTCGTCCGTCACGCCGTGCAGTTCCTCCCGGACCGCGCGGGCCAGTACGCGCTGCTCTACGTCGACGACCCGCAGGTCGCGTACGGGCACTGGACCGGTCTGCTGATCATGGCCGGCTGGGCCGCCGCCGCCGCGTACGGCGGCCTGCGGACCCTCCGCCGGTACGAGGCCTGACCCGGGCCCGCCCCACCCCCCGCCATAATGTGCAACCCTGGAGTTGCACATTATGGCGGGGGCGTGCGATCCTCGGGCAACGGATCGGGGAGGTTCACGGCATGGTCACCGGCAGCATCGAACGCGAGATCGTCATCGCCGCACCGCGCGAACGGGTCTGGGAAGTGCTCACCCAGGCGGAGTTCCTGGGCGCCTGGTTCGGCGCCGACGCACCCGCCGAGATCGACCTCAGGCCCGGCGGGCGGATGGTCCTCGACCACGGGCCGCGCGGCAGGCTGCCGGCCAGGATCGAACGGGTGGAGGGACCGGGCCGCTTCTCCTTCCGCTGGTCGCCGGGCGCGGCCGGAACGGGGGCGGCTGTGGCCGCGTCCGGCGAGGAGGCCGGAACGGGGGCGGCGGCAGGCGGATCGACCCTGGTCGAGTTCACCCTCACCCGGGAACCGGGCAACCACACCCGGCTGCGCATGGTGGAGAGCGGGTTCACCGCGCTCGCCCCGCTCACCGCCGACACCCGGACCCGGTGCGAGCAGGACGGGACGGACTGGACGTGGAAACTGACCGAGCTGGCCTGCCACACGGAGCGGATCACCGCCCGGCGACCTCGAATGACGGAAAACAGCTGACGGGCGACAGGATCTGACACCTGTCGCCCGTCAGCTGCCGCAATTCGGCCGGTCGTCGTCACCGGTCAGCCCGCACCGCACGGGCCGGCACCGGTCGAGGCGGAGCCGGCCGCCAGCTCAGCCCCGCAGTGCCGGGTGGTCCGCGACGACGGTGCTGCTCCCCGGAGCGATCTCCGTGAAGCCCGCGTCCTGCACCAGCGGCAGACCGCTCGCCACCAGCTCCCCCCAGGCCTCGGGCCCGGCCGTCCGGACGGCGAGCGCGAAGCCGGACTCGGCCCACTCCTTGCGCTGCGCGTCGTCCAACCGCCACCAGGCGAGCTGGGCGGCGTGCCCGGTCTGGGCCATCGTCTTGCCGGCGCTCATCTCCACCTCAGGATTCAGCCAGAGCACCGGCACCCCGGGCGCCGGGGCGTCGACCGGGCCGCTCTCCTCCAGTTCGGTGCCGGACACCTGGAGCTTGGCGAGCTCCTTGGGCCAGCCGTCGAGCGGAACCGGCGGGAACACCCGCACCTCCGCCTCCCGCCCGGCCACCGTGATCCCCGGCAGCTCGCCCGCCCGGTTCCACTCGCCGCCCCGCGCCCGCCGGACCACCTTGCGGATCCGCGCGTCCTCCCACGCCTCGACCAGCTCCGTCCACTCGCCGTCCGGCTCGGTCACCCGGCGGTCGCTCAGCAGCGTCAGCACGGCCCGCGCCGAGGTCTCCAGGGCGTCGGTCCGGCCGGGCGGCGCGGTCCGCTCCAGCCGGACGACCAGCGGCAGCACGTACTGCGGCCGGGCATCGCGGTCCTCGGGCGTCGGGTCGGGGACGGGGGCGTCGAACGGAGAAGTCACCGGTCCAGCATGCCAGCCCCCGCGGCGCCGAGATCACCGCGGTGCCCGCCGCGGCACACCGGTCGGCACCGCTCGGGGCCGGTCGGCGCCGTGCCGCCGCCCGTCAGCGCCGGAAGCCGCGCTGCGGGTCGCGCTCCTCCGCGTCCTCGTACGTCAGGAACCAGCCCTCGGGGTGGGTGGCCGCGAGCAGCAGCTCGGCCCGCTGCTCCGCGTTCAGCTCCGCGTCGCCGTCGTCCGGCCCGTAGACCCCGAACAGCTCGTCGTGGCAGCCGTCCCAGTCGTAGTCGTACAGGTCGGCCGGGAGGTCGCCCATCATGTCGGCGACCGACTCGGGCTGCGCACCGAGCAGCGTCCGGGCGTCGACCAGGGCCAGCCGCAGCGCGATCTCCTCGGCCAGGCACCGCGGCAGCGGCCACTCGCCGAGCGCGAGATCGTCGGCGAGGTCGTCGAAGGCCCGGGCCATCGTGCGGCGCCAGGCCCGGTGCAACCGCCAGGTGCGCTGCGGCAGCCGGCTGAAGACCGTCCAGTCCGTCTCCTCGCCGTCGACGACCGGCTCGTCCTCGTGCTCGTCGAAGTCGTCGTACGCGGCGTCGGCCAGGCCGATCAGCTGGGCGTGCAGCAGGCAGGCCGTACGGGGCGTCAGCGTCCAGTCGCCGGACGAGCCGCCGTCCTCCTCGTCGCCGTCCAGCGGGAACAGCTCGGCGAAGTCCGGTGCGAAGTCCTCGGTGACGCTGATCTCCAGCGTCCCCCCGAGTGCCTCGACGCCCGGGATCGCCGCCACCAGCCGGTCCGGGTGCAACAGCGCGCCGAGCGCCGCGTTGGCGTCCTCGGCCACCTCGCGCAGCAGCTCACGGCGCTGCCCGGCCGGATCGATGCCCTCGAAGTCCAGTTCCTCCACGGCCGCGATCGCCGCAGCCCGCAGCGCGGGCCAGTCGCTGATCCGCAGACCCAGCACCACCGTCGCCTCGATCTCCTGCGCGCCGGAGTCCTCCGCCGCGCCCGGCCCCTGTGGATGATCGCTTCGCTCGCCCATGGGGCTACGGTACGGCCTTTCGGGCCTCCGATCACCGGTCTGTTCCGGCTACCCTACGCGTTCTCGCCGTCACCGGGCCGCCCCGCGGCGAGTCCGGGCCGCGCGCCTCTGTGCCGGGAGGGCCGCCCGCCCACAGGATGAGCTCATGGCAAACATCGACGAGTACGGCGGCGGGCAGCACCCGGACGCCCAGGTCCTGGTAGTGACCACCAACGACATCCCCGGCTTCCGGGTCGACCACGTGATCGGCGAGGTCTTCGGCCTGACCGTGCGCAGCCGGCACATCGGCAGCCAGATCGGCGCCTCGCTGAAGTCGCTGGTCGGCGGCGAGCTGCGGGGTCTGACGAAGACCCTGGTGGAGAGTCGCAACGAGGCGATGGCGCGGCTGGTCGAGCAGACCAAGGCACGGGGCGGGAACGCGGTGCTGATGTTCCGCTTCGACGTCACCGAGGCCGCGGACGTGGGCACCGAGGTCTGCGCCTACGGCACGGCGGTGGTGATCTCCCCCGCCGTGCCGTAGGCGGCGGACGGTTCCTGCGCCGAGACGCCGGCCCGGTGGCGGCCCTCGGGGCCGAGGCCCGCCACCAGGGCGGGCAGGCGGCGGGCGACAGGCGGCGGGCCTCGGGCGACAGGCCGCGGGCGGCGGGAACACGAGCCGCCCTGCCGATGTTTCACCGGCGTGACTGTTTACGGTGCAACCAACCCGGGCGAGGTACGACACGTCGACGTCCTGGTGGTGGGCGCGGGCCAGGCCGGTCTGTCAGCCGCCTACCACCTGCGCCGCCGCGGCTTCGCCCCCTCCCCGACCGGCACCGGTCAGGAGGGCGGGTTCGTCGTCCTCGACGCCGACGAGGCCCCCGGCGGGGCCTGGGCCCACCGCTCCCCGTCGCTGCGGATGGCCACCGTGCACGGCTTCCACGACCTGCCCGACTTCGAGCTCCCCGAGCCGGACCCGGAGGCGCCCGCCCGCGAGGTCGTACCGGGGTACTTCGCGGCGTACGAGGCGAAGCACGCGCTCCCGGTGGTGCGCCCGGTGACTGTTCGGGCCGTGCGGGCGGAGTCCCCGAGCCCGGACGCCCGGCTGCTCGTCGAGACCGACACCGGCACCTGGTCGACGCGGGCCCTCATCAACGCCACCGGGACGTGGACCCGCCCGTTCCTCCCGCACTACCCGGGGCACTTCGCCGGACGCCGGCTCCACTACGCCGACTACCGGGGGCCGGAGGAGTTCGCCGGCCGACGGGTGCTGGTGGTCGGCGGCGGTGCGTCGGCGATCCAGGTGCTCTCGGAGGTGGCGGCCGTCGGCGAGACGGTCTGGGTCACCCGGACCCCGCCCGTCTACCACGAGGGACCGTTCACCTCCGAGTACGGCCGCGAGGTGGTGGCCAAGGTCGAGGAACGGGTCCGCCGGGGTCTGCCGGTGCGCAGCGTGGTGAGCGTGACCGGGCTCGGCCCGTCGGTCGCCTACCGCCGTGCCGAGGAGCTGGGCGCGCTGCACCGCCGCCCGATGTTCGACCGCCTCACCGAGCACGGGGTGGCCTGGGGCGACGAGGAACTCGCCGTCGACGCGATCGTGTGGGCGACCGGCTTCCGGCCCGAGGTCGGCCACCTCGCCGGCCTGGGCCTGCGCTCCCCCGGGGGCGGCATCGCCCTCACCGGCACCCGCGCCACCGCCGACCCGCGGGTCCACCTGGTCGGCTACGGCCCGTCCGCCAGCACGATCGGCGCCAACCGGGCCGGCCGGGCGGCGGTCAACGAGATCGTCACGCTGCTCGGCGACCCGGCCGGGGCCGATGCCGCGGTCGTCGGCTGAGCGGCGGCCGCCCGGCCGCGAGCCCGCCCCGCCGGCCGGGTTCCTCGCAGCGCACCGGGCCGAGCTGCTCAGCGGTCGAGCCGCTCAGCGGTCGTAGTCGACCGTCACCCGGTCGGTGACCGGGCGGGCCTGGCAGGTGAGGACGTAGCCGGCCGCCAGTTCCTTCTCCTCCAGGGCGAAGTTGCGCCGCATCTTCACCTCGCCCTCGGTGACCAGGGCGCGGCAGGTGCCGCAGACCCCGCCCTTGCAGGCGAACGGCAGGTCCGGGCGGGAGCGCTGCGCACCGTCCAGGATCGACCGGTCGCGCGGCAGGGCGAGCGTGCTGCCGCGCCCGTCGAGGACGACGGTGACCTCGCTGCGTTCCCCTTCGTCCGGGCCCGGCCCGTCCTGCACGCGCTCGGCGATCGGCTCGTCCTCGGCGTGGAAGAGTTCCTGGTGCACCCGCGCGGCCGGCACGCCCAGTCCGGCCAGCAGTTCCTTCGCCCCCGCGACCATCCCGAACGGCCCGCAGAGCCACCAGTGGCCGACGGCCTCCACGTCGACCAGCGCCTTGAGCAGGGCCCCGACCCGTTCGGGGTCGAGCCGGCCGCTGAGCAGTTCGGCGTCCCGGGTCTCCCGGGAGAGCACGTGCACCAGCTGCAGCCGGCCGAGGTAGCGGTCCTTCAGGTCGGCCAGCTCGTCGGAGAACATCACGGTGTCGCTGCGCCGGTTGCCGTAGAGGAGGGTGACGGTCGAGGTGCGGTCGGCGGCCAGGACGGAGGCGGCGATGGAGAGCATCGGCGTGATGCCGGAGCCGGCCGCCAGCAGCACGTGCTCGGCGGGTTCGGCGAGGTCGGGGCTGAAGAGACCGGACGGCGTCAGCACCTCGACCTCCTCCCCCGGGCCCGCGTCGCGCACCAGCCAGCGGGAGAACAGCCCGCCGGGCACCTCCCGGACGGCGATCCGCAGCGGACCGCCGGCGGGGGCGCAGATCGAGTAGGAGCGGCGCTCGTCGACACCGTCCACCACCCGGCGCAGCGTCAGCGTCTGCCCCGGCCGGAACGCGAACGCGTCCGTGAGCCCGTCCGGCACCGCGAAGGTCACCGCGACGGCGTCCTCGCAGAGCCGCTCCACCGCTGCGACCCGCAGCAGGTGGAAGGTGGGGCGGCGGGCGGGCAGGACGGCGGCCATTCAGATCTCCTTGACACGTTCGAAGGGCTCACGGCAGTCGCGACAGCGCCACAGCGCCTTGCAGGCGGTGGAGCCGAACCGGGACAGCTCCTCGGTGTCGGCGCAGCCGCAGAGCGGGCAGACGACGGGGGCCGCGGGGGCGACATGGCCGCGCACGGCAGCGGGCCGCACGCCGGCGCCCGTCCCCGCGTCCGGCGCGTCCGACCGGTCCGCGCGCCGGGTCGGACCGAGGCTCAGCAGACCCGGCCCCGGGCCGCCGCCGGAGGCCGCGGCGCCCGGACGGGGCGGGGCGATGCCCGCCTCGACGAGCTTGCGGCGCCCCTCGGCGGTGATCAGGTCGGTCGACCAGGGCGGGTCGAGCCGCAGCCGGACCCGGACGTCCGCGTACCCGGCCGCGCGCAGCCGCCGGTCCACGTCCGCGGCCATCTCGGCGACGGCGGGGCAGCCCGAGTACGTCGGGGTGAGCCACGCCGTCACGGCGCCGCCGTCCACCTCGACCTCGGACAGCACGCCCAGGTCGGCGAGGGTCAGCATGGGCAGCTCCGGATCGGGCACCTCCGACGCGACCTCCCACGCCCTGCCGCGGGCGACCGTTCCGGCCGCGGTCACCACGTCGCCCCCGGGTGTGCCCGGGCCAGCACCTGGAGCTCGGCCAGCAGCAGGCCCAGCGCCTCGGTGTGCACCCCGTCCCGGCCGGCCCGGCCGCCGACCGCCGCCAGCCCGGGGACGTCCGGCACGGCCAGCCCGGCCTCCGCGAGCACGCCCGCCAGTGAGGCCAGCACCGGCTCGCGCAGCGTCGCCGGGTCCGTACCGACCCGCAGCTCGACCGGATGCGCCGTGAACAGTTCCTCCAGCAGCGGCCAGACCGCGTCCACCCCGGCCTGCATCCGCCCGGCCGAGTACGGCGTCCCGTCGCCGAGCCGCAGCGTCCAGGCCGTCGCGTACTCGCGGTGGTAGGCGAGCTCCTTCACCCCCCGCGCGGCGACCGCCGCCAGCACCGGGTCCGCGTGCCCGGCCAGCGCCTCGTACAGCGCGCCGCGCGCCGTGGAGAAGAGCAGCAGCCGGGCGATCGAGAACGCGAAGTCCCCGTTCGGTGCCTCCACCAGGCGGACGTTGCGGAAGTCGCGCTCCTCCCGCCAGTACGCCAGGTCGTCCTCGGTGCGCCCGGACCCGTCGGCCTGCCCGGCCCGGGTGAGCAGCTGGCGGGCCTGGCCGAGGAGGTCGAGGCCGAGGTTGGCGAGCGCGACCTCCTCCTCCAGCTCCGGGGCCCGGGTGCACCACTCGATCAGCCGTTGGGAGAGGACGAGCGCGTCGTCGCCGAGCATCAGGCAGTAGGCGGCCAGGTCGGTGCCGTCCAGCCCGGGCGGCACGGTGGTGTCCACCCCGAGCAGCGGGTCGGCGAAGCCCGTCCCGTACGCCCAGCGGCCCTCGCCCTCGGGCTCGGGGGACGCCTCGGCGAGGCTCAGGTACACGTGGTCGTCGGTCATGGTTCGGCTGCTCCCGGTCAGATGTGCGGGACATCCTCGGGGATGTCGTAGAAGGTCGGGTGGCGGTAGACCTTGTCGCCGCTGGGCTCGAAGAAGGGGTCGCGCTCGTCCGGGGTGGAGGCGGTGATCGCGTCGGAGCGGACCACCCAGAGACTGACGCCTTCGTTGCGGCGCGTGTAGAGGTCACGGGCCGCGAGCAGGGCCATCCGGTCGTCGGCGGCGTGCAGCGAGCCGACGTGGACGTGGTTCAGGCCGCGCCGGGGGCGGACGAACACCTCGTAGAGCGGCCAGCCGGCCTTGGACTCGGTCACTTCCCGTTCTCCTCTTCCGCTTGCTGCGACTCCGCAGGCCGCTCCGCCTGCTGCGGCTCCGCCGGGTGGCGGGCCTCCGCGCGACGCTTCGCCGCGTAGGCGACGGCCGCCTCGCGGACCCACGCGCCGTCCTCGTGGGCGGCCCGGCGGCGCTCCGTCCGCTGGGCGTTGCACGGGCCCTGGCCGTGGATGACCCGGGTCAGCTCGGACCAGTCGGGCTCGCCGAAGTCCCAGCTGCCGCGGTCCTCGTTCCAGCTCAGGCGGGAGTCGGGAAGGGTGACCCCGAGGTGCTCGGCCTGCGGGACGGTCATGTCGACGAAGCGCTGCCGCAGCTCGTCGTTGGTGTGCCGCTTGATCCGCCAGGCCATCGAACGGGCGGTGTTCGGCGAGTCGGCGTCCGACGGGCCGAACATCATCAGCGACGGCCACCACCAGCGGTCGACCGCGTCCTGGACCATCCGGCGCTGCGCCTCGGTGCCGCGCATCAGCGTCATGAGCAGTTCGTAGCCCTGACGCTGGTGGAACGACTCCTCCTTGCAGATCCGGACCATCGCGCGGGCGTACGGGCCGTAGCTGCACCGGCAGAGCGGGACCTGGTTGCAGATCGCGGCGCCGTCGACCAGCCAGCCGATCACCCCGACGTCGGCGAAGGTCAGGGTCGGGTAGTTGAAGATCGACGAGTACTTCTGGCGGCCGGAGATCAGCTTCTCGGTCAGCTCGGCGCGGTCCACCCCGAGCGTCTCGGCGGCGGCGTAGAGGTAGAGGCCGTGACCGGCCTCGTCCTGGGCCTTGGCGAGCAGGATCGCCTTGCGGCGCAGGGACGGCGCCCGGGTGAGCCAGTTGCCCTCGGGCTGCATGCCGATGATCTCGGAGTGCGCGTGCTGCGCGATCTGGCGGATCAGGGTGGCGCGGTAGGCGTCGGGCATCCAGTCCCGGGGCTCGATCCGCTGCTCGGCCGCGATGACCGCTTCGAACAGCTCCTCCGGCGTCTGCCGCTCCGGGCCGGGCCCGCCGGTTCCGTGGGCCCGGCCCGCCTCGTCCACCGGGCTCGCCGCGTCCGCCGGGCTCGCGCCGTGCGACTGCCGGGCGTGCTCGGGGACCGGCTCGGCCACCTCTGCTGTCACCGCGGTCCCCTCTCTCCTGTCCGTGTACCGCTGCCCCGGTGCGTCGACGACCTGCCTCGACCACCGACCGGGCAACCGACTGACCGTTCGGTCGGTACCATTGTGCGCGGTGAGGCGGCAGCATGACAAGGGACATCGACGGCACGGCACGGCGGAAAGCGGGAACGGGCCGTCACGGCAGGTGACGGCCGGCGAGCGCTCCGGGCGGCCGGTGACTGGTGGCCGGCGACCGGCGGATCCTGGAATCCGCCGACCGCCGACCGCCGACCTCGGCCACCGGCCCTCGACCCTCTACCGGCGGCTGCCAGCCTCGGCCGTCACCCCCGCGGTACGGCCGCCGCCGCACCGCGGGGGTGACGCTCAGCCCTCCGAGCGGTCGCGCAGGCGCGGCAGCGGCACGGCGAGGAGCGCCGCCAGCAACGCGATCCGCGGCGCCAGCTGGTCGATCCGGATGTGCTCGTGCCGCGCGTGGGCCCCTCCGCCGACCGCGCCGAACCCGTCCAGCGTCGGCAGCCCGCGGGAGCCCGGCAGGTTGGTGTCACCCGCCCCGCCCGCCGGACCGCCGTCCAGCTGCTGGCCGAGCACCGCCGCGAGCGAACGGACGTGACGCAGCAGCGGATTGCCGGACCGTTCCGGCCACGCGGGACGGCTGGACAGCACCTCCGTCCGCACCTTCGCCCCGGCCCGGAGTGCGGTCAGCCGGGCGAGACCGTCCAGCGTGCCGCGCTGTGCCTCGGTGGTGGAGAACCGCAGGCCGAGCTCGGCCTCGGCCCGGCCGGCCACCACGTTGGCACGACTGCCACCGCTGATCCGGCCCGCGTTGAGCTCCGTGCCGGGCTGGTTGACGAGGCCCCGTACCGCGACCAGCTGGTCGACCAGTTCGTCCACCGCCGAGACGCCCTCGGCGGCGTCGTTCCCGGCATGCGCCTCGCGCCCGGTGACGGTGAGCCGCACCCGGGTCGAGCCACGGCGGGCGGTCTTGAGCCGACCGTCCGGGTGCGGCGGTTCGAGACCCAGCACGGCTGCCGCGCCGCGCAGTTGACGTTCGACGACGCGGCGGCCGTCCGGACTGCCGACCTCCTCGTCGGAGACGACGACCAGGCGGACGGTGCGGTGCGGCTGCTGGCCGAGGTCGGCGAGCAGCGCGAACGCGCCCTCCAGGGCGGCGAGTCCGCCCTTCATGTCGACCACACCCGGCCCGCTGAGGACACCGTCCTGCTCGGTGACCGGCCAGTCGGCGAGGGTGCCGACGGGCCAGACGGTGTCGTGGTGTCCGACGACCAGGAGGTGCGGCAGCGCCTCGTCCCGGCCCTCCCACTGGAACACCAGGTGATCGCCTGCCGGGCCGGGTTCGCGCCGGAACGTCGCACCGGTGGCCCGGAAGCCCGCGGCCAACTCCTCGGCGAGGGCGTCGAGTCGGGGCGCGTCGCCGCTGGGGGACTCGATCCGTGCGAGGTCGGCGCAGCGGCGGCGGACGGCGCCGGCCAGCGTCCGGGCCCGGGTGGTGAGGGCCTGGGGCAGCCCGGGAAGCGCGGCGGTGGGACCGGTCTGGCCCTCGCCTTCGGGAACGGCCGGAGTGTGGGGGGCCGCTGCGGGGGGTGGTGCGGCGGCGGGTGCGGGGGTGGCCGGAGCGAGGGCGGTTCGGGCGTTGACGGCGGTTCCGGGCCCGGTCACGCCGGGTGCGGCGGCGGCCCTGGTCGGCTCGGCCGTGGTGACGGCTGTGTCGACGACCGTGTCGGTGGAGGTGGCGGCAACGGTCGTTGCGGCCACGGCCGCACCGGTCGTGGCGGTTTCACCGGCCGGGCCGGTCGTACTGGCCGTACTGGTCTTGCCGGCCTTGCCGGTCGTACTGATCTTGTCGGTCGGATCGGTCGCGCCGGTCGGGTCGGCGGTGACAGTGGTGACGGTCGGTGCGGCGGACGGCCGGACGGCTTGAGGACTCAACGCTCGCCTCCCCGGCCGCCGCCGGTATACAGCGGCCGGTCCGGACGGCCCGGCCGGCCGGGCTGCCCGGCCCCGACCTGACCGGCGGAACCGGCAGGAACGGCGGGAACGGCGGCCCGTCGGAACGGTCCGTCCGGTCCAAGTGCGCTGGAACGGCTGGGCGGCATGCTTGGCATTTCGTCCTCCTCGCTCGATCCGGCGGCCCCGGTCGTCCCGGGGCCCCCGGTGGACATCGGCATCGACCACGGCGGGCGCAGACACCTGCACCACCACAGAGAAGCCGAGATGTGAGCCTAGAAGAACCGTTCGGTTTCCTGCGAGGTGGCCCTGCTCCCAGAGTGCCGGGACGGGTCCCCACCCCGAACGTCCGACCGCGGAACGACAGTCGGCGCACGGCGTGCGGGCCTGACTCGACGCACGGACGCGGTCGCCGGATCGCGCCCACCTCCACCATGGACCCGACGCCGGGGTTCGGCAGCGCAAGACGCCAAGGCTCGTCTTTTCCAGGCCAGATGGGTGACACCGACTCGGCCGACAGTACTGGCCGACGGTGGTCGGGAACGCCCGGTACGAACGGATCAGGACGGAACGAACCAGGGTGAACCGTGTCGAATCCCCCGGAGCGGAACCGGGCGACCGGACGGTCGGACGGTCGGACGGGGACCGAACGAACCGGGCGAGGGATCAGGACGGGAGGCGGGAGGGTCGCCCGCCCACCGACCGGCCCGGGCGCCCTCGGCCTCGATTCCATGACGGTGGATCAGCTCCGGGCCGACCCCTGCTTCCGCACAGGCCCCCACCCCCGCCCGTTCGTACGCCACTCCGCCCACGTGCCGACGGAGGTGTCGGCGGAGCGTCCCGACGGAAGGCGCCGGGGCGGCGCCGAGCAGGGCGGCGACCTCCGCTCGATGAGGGATCGAGCCGCCGATTGACAAATGACAGATGACAGATTTTGAATTCTGTCAGCACCCGTGCCATAGTCGAACCGGGCCACCCTCCCTCCGGCCCGCCCCCCCACCCCCCCACCCCGCCAGGAGTCGCGCATGTCCGCCACCGCCCACCCGATCCCCCGCCGCACGCTCGGCGCCACCGGACCCACCACCTCCGCCCTCGGCCTCGGCTGCATGGGCATGTCCGACCTCTACGGCCCGGCTGACGAGGCCGAGAGCATCGCCACCATCCACGCCGCGCTCGACGCCGGCATCACCCTGCTCGACACCGGCGACTTCTACGGCATGGGCCACAACGAACTGCTGATCCACGAGGCGCTGCGCGGCCGTGACCGCGAGGAGGTCCGGATCAGCGTGAAGTTCGGCGCCCAGCGCGGCCCGGACGGCCAGTGGCTCGGCTACGACGCCCGCCCCGCCGCCACCAAGACCGCCCTCGCCTACACCCTGCGCCGCCTGCGCACCGACCACATCGACGTCTACCGCCCGGCCCGGCTCGACCCGGCCGTGCCGGTCGAGGAGACCGTCGGCGCGATCGCCGACCTGGTCGAGGCCGGCTACGTCCGCCACATCGGCCTGTCCGAGGTCGGCGCCGACACCCTGCGCCGCGCCGCCGCCGTCCACCCGATCAGCGACCTTCAGATCGAGTACTCGCTGATCTCGCGCTCCGTCGAGGCCGAGATCCTGCCCACCGCCCGCGAGCTGGGCATCGGCGTCACCGCGTACGGAGTCCTGTCGCGCGGCCTGCTCAGCGGCCACTGGCAGAACGACCGCGCGCTGTCCGGCACCGACTTCCGCGGCCACAGCCCGCGCTTCCAGGGCGACAACCTGACCCACAACCTCCGGCTCGTCGAGGCGCTGCGCGCCGTGGCCGCCGAGCGGGGCGCCAGTGTCGCGCAGGTCGCGATCGCGTGGGTGGCCTCCCGCGGCGAGGACGTCGTCCCGCTGGTCGGCGCCCGCCGCCGGGACCGGCTCACCGAGGCGCTCGGCTCCCTGGACGTGACCCTCACCGACGCCGATCTCGCGGCGATCGAGGCGGCGGTCCCCGCCGGGTCGGCCGCCGGGGACAGGTACGCTGCCGCCCAGATGGCCCATCTCGACAGCGAGCACTGAACCGCAGGGGCGCAGGCGTCCGCCGCGACCGCAGTACGCTGCCGGAGAAGGGCCGTCCGTACCCGCACCGCCCGCCGGTACAGGTCGGACACCCCCGTCAGCCCGACGCCCGCCCGCCACCCCGCAGGCGGACGCACCACCCGTAAGGACGTACCGCCCCCGTGGCCACGGACAGCGCACTCACCGCCGAGCAGATCCTGAGCGCGACGGAGGACGCCCTCAGGCGCTTCGGCCCGGCGAAGGCCACCGTCGTGGACGTGGCCCGCACCCTCGGGGTGAGCCACGGCAGCGTCTACCGGTTCTTCCCGAGCAAGGCGGCACTGCGCGAGGCCGTCACCCAGCGGTGGCTGGACCAGGCCCACCACGACCTGCAGTCCGTCGCCGCCGAAGCGGGCCCGGCCTCCGAGCGCCTGCACCGCTGGCTGGTGACGCTGTTCGCCGCCAAGAGGAAGAAGGCGCTCGACGACCCGCAGCTCTTCGCCACCTACATGACGCTGGTCGGCGAGAACAGCAGCACCGTCGAGGCCCACGTGGAGACGCTGATCCGCCAGATCGGCCAGATCGTCCGGGACGGCGTCGAGGCCGGGGAGTTCCGGGACTCCGGGACCGGTTCGACCGCGCGCGCGGTGTTCGAGGCGACCGCGCACTTCCACGACCCGGCGTACGCGGGCGAGTGGTCCGACCCGGCTGCCCAGGAACGGTTCGAGGCGCTCTGGGGGCTCGTCCTCGGCGGCCTGGCCGCCAAGCCCTGACGACAGCGGGCGCCCGGGCGCCCGTCGACCGTCCGGGGCAGCCCCGGGCGCCGCTACTTCTCCGACTGCGTGATCCGCACCGTGTTGCCCGAGGGGTCGCGGAACGCGCAGTCGCGCGGGCCCCAGGCCTGGTCGACGGGCTCCTGAAGGACCTCGGCCCCGAAGGCCCGGACCTTCTCGAAGGTGGCGTCGAGGTCGTCGGTGCGGAAGACGAACATCGGCAGCACGCCCTTCGTCAGCAGCGCCTGGAGGGCGTCGCCGTCCGCCTGGGAGCGGCCGGCGTACGGCTCCGAGAGCACGATCTCCAGGCCCGGCTGGGCGGCACTGCCGAGGGTGACCCAGCGGAAGTCGCCCGAGGCGACGTCGTTCCGCACCTCAAGACCGAGGGCGTCGCGGTAGAAGGCGAGCGAGTCGTTCAGGTCGTTGACGGTGATGTTGCAGTACTTCAGTGCGATGTCCATGCGAATCACGCTAGGCGGCAGCCGGGTCACCCGCTTCTCGAATCCTGCTCGATCCGCCGCCCGGCCCGTCGCCCGGCCCGTCGCGCGGGTCGGCCCGGTCAGTCCCGTGCATGCACGACGAGCCGGTTCCGCTCCCCGTCGAAGGTGGCACCCAGGGCCCGGGCCTCGCGTCGGCCGCCTGCGAAGAGGCCCTGCCGGTCGACGTGGACGGTCAGGAGGTCGTGGTCGTCGATCACCTCGGAGATGCCCCGGGTGTCGATGGTGTCCGCCCAGGCGTCCAGGTTCCGGCCGAACCACACCGGCAGGCCGCACGGACCGGCGACCGCGTCCCAGAAATCGTCGAGGGAGTCGATCGGCCGGCCCCGCAGGTTGACGATCAACTCGCTGTGCGTCATCACAGCAGGGTAGCCCGACCCGGGCGGACCCGGGCGGACCCGGCGGCCGGCCCGGGAGGTACCCGTCGGTCAGTCCCTGGAGTGCCCGAAGAAGATCCGGTAGAGGAGCAGCAGCACCAGCGCGCCGCCGATCGCCGACGCCCAGGTCGCCAGGTCGAAGAACTGCGTCGTCACCGGCCGGTCCAGGAAGCGTGCGGAGAGCCAGCCGCCGACGAACGAGCCGGCGACGCCGATCAGGGTGGTCACCACCAGGCCCCCCGGGTCCCGCCCCGGCAGCAACAGCTTGGCCAGGGCTCCGGCCACCAGGCCCAGCACGATCCATGCAACGAAGCTCATGCGTCCTCCCGCCCTCATGTCGGCTCGGCGGCCCGCGCCGGCCGTCCTGCCCTGAGGGACGCCGCCGTGCGCCCCCGTGGTTCCGGTGCGCCGGGCGTGGCACCGGCCGCGCCACCCGGCACCACCGGGATACTTCCGCCATGCGCATCCTGATCGCCACCGCCGGCTCACGCGGCGACGTCGCCCCCTTCACCGGGCTCGGAGCGCGGCTGCACGCGGCCGGCCACCAAGTCGCCGTCGCCACCCACACCACCTTCGCGGACACGGTCCGGTCCGCCGGCCTGGAGTTCTGGCCGCTGCCCGTCGACCCGCGCGCCGAACTCGCCTCCGAACGGGGGCAGAACCTCCTCCGGACCGGCACCGGCCCGCTCGGCATCGTCCACCTCACGCGCCTGGCACGGTCGTTCATGCCGGGGCTCGGCGACGCCATCGCGGCGGCCACCTCGGCCGGCGCGGACCTGCTGCTCACCACCGGCACCACGGCCGCCCTCGGCCAGGTGGTCGCCGAGGCGGCCGGGATCCCCACCCTGACACTCCAGCTCCAGCCCATGGCCCCGACCAGGGAGTTCGCCCCGGTGGTCACCGGGACCCGGTCGCTCGGCGCGGCCGGCAACCTGCTCGCCGGACACGCGGTCCAGGCCGCCGTCGACCACCTCTTCGCCCCGGCCGTACGCGGTCTCCGCCGCCAACTCGGCCTTCCCCAGCGGAGCGTGGCGCACGCGAGGAGCTCCCACTCGGTCCTGCACGGCTTCTCGCCGGTCGTCGTCCCGCGGCCCGCCGACTGGCGCCCCGGGCTCGCCGTCGCCGGGTACTGGTGGCCGCACACCGATCCCGGCTGGCAACCTCCGCAGCGGCTCCTCGACTTCCTCGCCGCCGGGCCTCCGCCCGTCTACGTGGGCTTCGGCAGCCTGGTCGTGCCCGACCCCGAACGCCTCACCCGGACGGTCCTCGCCGCACTGCGCGCCGCCCGGGTCCGCGCCGTCCTGCAGTCCGGCTGGAGCGGCCTCGTCACCGCCGACAGCGACGACGTCCTCACCATCGGCGACACCCCGCACGACTGGCTGTTCCCCCGCGTGGCCGCCACCGTCCACCACGCGGGCGCCGGCACCACCGCCGCCACCCTCCGCGCCGGCACACCGACCGTCCCCGTCCCGGCCCAGCTCGACGCCCCGTTCTGGTCCACCCGCCTCACCCGCCTCGGCACCAGCCCCGGCCCCGTCCCCCTCCCCCAGCTCACCGCCGCCCGCCTCGCCACCGCGATCCGCCGGACCCTCGACACCCCCCACCACCGCAACTGCGCCCGGGCCCTCGCCACCGCCCTCACCGCCGAGGACGGCACCGCCAAGGTCCTCGCCGCCATCGACCGCCTCACCGACTCCCACTCCCGGTAACCTGACGGCCGGATCCCGCCGACGGCCCAACTCGCCCCGAACGACCGAAATGACCGAACCCCAGCAACTTGCTCGAACCACCCACCACCCCGGACAACCCCCCAGCTCCCGAACTCTGCTCCCCGCGCCTGCGGGGCTGTTCCCG